>JASJAZ010000087.1 GCA_030066785.1 Desulfobacterales bacterium
AACTTGCTAAGTTTTCCTATATCCTTTCTCATTGCCTTATTCTGAAAAAGGTAGAGCAGTTGGGAAGGCAAATATTTCATATATAGGATCCTTTGCCATCATTATGATGAAAAATTCAGTAAACGCAAATAAATCTAACGATTCTGGGTTTTCCAGAGAAAATATTCCCGATCGGTATGCGGTAGCCCCGCATGTCCGGTTTGATGAGCGGGGATAGGAAAGGGGGCTTTATGCTACCGCGCCCACCCTCGACTCTACTAATCAGACGAAATCCCTGTTCGGTAAAGATTACATTTGGAAAAAGAAAATATCACATAAATACGGTGGCCTGAGATATATTGAGATTATTACCAGGTTAGCTAAAGTACAGATAGCACAATCGTTACTATCATGTCATATAAAACTTATTTGGAAATGATGTCAATTGCCCTACGCCATTTAACAAATGATTCAACGATATCATTAGTTTCGAAAAATACGGGAGTGCGTTGTCTAACCTATGTAACTATTTCTAAAAATGAGAAATCAACACCGACTAAAATTTTTGATCTTCAATCGATGTCAGCAACAATTGTTGATCACATGTTGATTAGGTAAAAATCAACTAATTGATATTATTTCGTTTTTAATTGCCTGCCGCCGATTCGACTCTCGCCGCCTCCCCAATTTTTAGCTTATCGAAAAAGAGAGCTTTCTTTTGACACCGCTTTTTTCAAATCTTAATAAACGATCCGTCATCGATCATCTCGAATAGCCATATCAAATAGCAGCGCAAGAGCGTAGAGATGCAGGTTGAGATATTTGCCGTCCTTTATTACATTCAAAAGGGTTGCTCTTGTAAGCACTGGCGGTGAAAACTGGATGTCATACGAGCGCAGGCTTTTTAAGCAAAAGCTAGTTCATAGAGTTTCTGTGAATGAATTTGGATCAGAAGTGGCTTTTGGTTAGAATTCAGGTTAGCTTTCAAACAGTTCATAAATGGGATCACATTTTATTGCAGGTTCGATGTGGGACAGCGGATTTTTGTTTGACATCTTAATGCATTTTGGCCACTTAAAGCTTAAAATATGAAAATCTATTTCCAAAGAGGATGTCATGAAAATTGGTAGAAATAAACCCTGCCCATGTGGGAGCGGGAAAAAATACAAGAAATGCTGCCTAAACAAAACTGTTACCCCGCCGGAAGCCCTGCATTACCGCCGCCTATCAGAAACCCACAACAAATTGATGCCCAAGCTTCTGGACTATGGCGAAGCTGTCTTCGGGGAAATGGCACCGCAGGTTGCCTTGGCTGAATTTCTGGCATGGCCCGACCAAGAAGACGCCCCGGACGAAGAGGTGATCCACCGCGCCGCACATCTTTTTTGGCCCTGGTACGTTTTCAATTGGGAATACTGTTCGTTAGACGATGAGGAGCAGCTTATAAAAGGCCCTGAAGACATGACCATTACCGAGCTTTTCCTGCAGAAAAAACAGGTTGAACCAGAATCGTCGGAGGGCAGGTTTCTGGTGGCGGTCAATCGCTCCCCTTACAGCTTTCACGAGATTGTTTCCATTACCGTTGGGCAGACGGTCACCATCCGCGATGTTTTGACCGGTCGTGAAATTCTCGTTCAGGAGCGCCTCGGATCGGAATACATGCAAAAAGGCGATATCATCTTCGGGCGAGCCGTGCATGTGGAAAATGTCGGCATGTTTCTGGGATTGAGCCCGTATCGAATACCGCCGCGCATTAAGCCCGAAGTGATCCAAATGCGAAGGGCAATTAGCAGGTCCAGGCGCATGCTGACGGCGGGAGACCTTTACAAATGGGATCTTACTATCCGTGAATTGTATTGGGAAATAGACAGAAGACTCCATTCGATGCCGAAGATGGTCAATACGGACGGCGAGCCTATGGAGTTCCACAAGTTGGTTTACGACATCGATTCCGCCGAGCTGGCCGTAAAAAAACTCGCGGATCTTTGCCAAACCGAGAGCCTGAATGACATTGTAGATCGTGCAGAAACAGATGCAAATGGGCGAATTAGACGCGCCACGTTTTCTTGGAGCACCATGGGCAATCGCACAAATAAGGGGATGCCCAATACGGTTTTAGGTAATATTGAGATTGAAGCGGGCAGGCTTATGGTTTCGGTAAACTCAGCAGAACGAGCCCACACTATCCGTGCTGAAATTGAAAGCCGAATGGCAGATAAAGCCCGTTTTCGGTTGGATGAAATCAGCGACCTCGATGCCATTTTAAAACAGCCGAGCAAAAGTATCGGCAGTGCCCCATCTCAGGAAGTGCTGATGTCTCATCCGGAAGTTCGCCATCAAATTGAACAGATGCTGCGAGAACACTGGAAGGACTGGGCGGATCAGAAGATTCCTTTGCTCGGCCATAAAACGCCCCGCCAGGCGGTCAAAACCACAGACGGTCGTGAATCCGTCGAGGCGCTGCTGTTGGATGCCGAGCAAACCGCTGCAAACGATCCGATACGCTCGGCTGTTGAAAAAGTGCTCATCGACGATGTCCGCCGGCGGTTGAAGCTGGACAAACCGTTTGTCAAAAAACAAAAAACTATTGATGCTCGGAAGATGGCAGAGCGCATCGAACAGACCAAGCACTTGATTTCGGAATTTGCAGCGGAAAGACTTCCTGACATCTATACCGGATTTTGCCTGCGCCTCTGTGATGCCGTTGTGGACGCCGAGGACCTCAATCTTCACTTAGGTCGGGTCGAGATATGGGCGGCCGCCATCGTTTACGCCATTGCAAAATTGAATTTTCTGTTTTCGCCGGAAACCCCGCACTGCCTGACAACGGATGAAATCTGTTCCCGGTTTGGTGTAAAAAAATCAACGGTAAGCAACAAGGCGGCTATGATATTGGACATTCTGGATATGTTTCATGACGATCGTCGATTCTGTGCGCCGCATATTACGCGATTGTTCGAGTTCCTTGAGGATGAGCATGGATTTATCCATCCGGTGACTGCATCGGAGCCCGACCAAAAAAGAAAATTACAACCCATCGCGCTTAAACCTCCCAGCCGTCAGGAACAAACGCCAAAAAAAAACCGCAAACAAAGATTAAAACAGCCCGTTAATCAAGATGACAGGCAGCTTACGCTTTTTCCGGACTGAAAAATCCTCATTCACCAGAAAGCAATTTCGCATCGATGTTCTGTTAATAATTTTCCTGAAATCATCTTTAGTCTTGATCAAGAAAATAGATAGAAATTTGATTTCATGTCATTTTCAGTGCGACCGGCCGTCTTGACAACGGCTGCGGAAGTTTATAGATAAGTTAAATTACTCGACATAATTTTCCGGCAAACGCCCCAGATACAGCGACCAAACGCAACGAAAGGAGGGACACTATGGCCGACGTAACCCCCACCATGCCAGACCGACTGGTCAACTACCTCAACTCGGGAGCCCCCGCCCTGCTGCTGACCGCGGGCAGTGACGGCTATCCCAGCTCTGCTTACTCATGGGCCGTGGCGTTGAACGAGAAGTGCGTGCGCTTCGCCGTGGACGACGGCGGCACCGCGATGGTCAACCTGAAACACTCGGGACTTGCGGGGCTGCACATCATCGGGCCCGACAACATGGCTTATCTGGTCAAAGGCAGCGCCAAGCAGATCAAGGACCGGATCGAGGCCATGTCGGGCGGCGAGATGTCCTTGTGGGAGATGCAGTTGATAGGCGCGCGGGACCAGTCTTACCCGGGCGTCACTCCCAAACCGTTCACCTACGAGTGGCCCGCGGACCAGAAGGACGCGATGGAACAAATGGAACAGGCGGTGTTCGCCGAGATGAAAGGCTGATGCACGCAGCGGAGGCCGGACCGATGTCCGGCCTCATGCTCCTCTGCTCCCTCTCCCTTCCCGTTTTCAATCCTCCGTACTCCCTCACATCCCCGCGGGTCCGAAGTGCTGCCTGCGGCAGGTATGTCATTTTTAATTCAGTGTCATTCGATAGAGAACTGAGTTCACGGAAGCGGGTCTTTTTTCAGGATCTGGATAGGTTTCAATCTTTTTGAAGCCTCTTTTCCTTAAAAACCGATTGATAAAATCATTACCTTCCCACGAGTCAATCTCAACAAAAGAAGCATTAAAGATCTTTTTTGTGAGCTTCAAGCTTTGCTCCCAAACACCCCCGGCGGCAAGCTCCGGTCATATGGTATTTACACAAGCGCAGGTTGAAAAGACAACACCCCTGCCTTCCGGCACAATGGCAAGACATGATACTATCTGATTTTCTATTTCAGCGAAAATCCAAATCCCCTTTTTATGTTTCGAAAATACACGTTCACTTATTGATATGGTTCGATCCGATAATGGTTTACAAAATCCTTGGTCAATTTCGGCTTCAGACAAAAAGGATATTATTCGGTGCAAATCTCTATCTTGTGCCACGTGAATCTTAAATGCAGATCTCACACCAAGATCCTTTCTTTCTACCACAGAGCATGCGAGAAGGCTGAGTCTAGCGGTATCAGATATCGGTGGTTTCACTAATATGCAGGATGCCTCCTAAGCCTTCAGCCTCGTGGCTGAATTTCTCAAGCAAGCGTCGGAGGGCCTGTCGATTTTTTTCAGGATAGATCATGAGAACAGAGGTGAGAATTCGCTTTTCAGCTTCGCCTTGAATGTGCTGTTCGCGCGTCAAATTTTCAATGGCCGCCATCGCCTCTTCAGCCGATTTGTAGCGCCGGGCGGGATCGATGGCGCAGCACTTTATAATGAAATGGCGCAGCGCTTCGGGAAGATCGGTTATGCTATCGGCCGGATCGGGTATTGCCTGTTTGCAATGCAGATCCATCAGGCGGCTGAAATCATCCTCCGGATAAGGGCGTTTGCCGCACAACAGTTCATAGGCCATGATACCCAGCGCATAAATATCTGATCGGGCATCCTCGGGTTCGCCTTCAAGCTGTTCCGGCGATGCGTAGTACAGGGTTCCATGAAGATTAAGATCTTCCTCCCCCGGGGGCGCCGCTAGACCGAAATCAAGAATTTTAATGCGCCCATCGCGCATCACAAAAATATTTTCCGGCTTGATGTCCCGGTGAACAATACCCTGTTCATGGGCATATTGCAGACCGCCAAGGATCTGTTTCAAATAGTTCACCGTTTGCGAAACCGATAGCGACCCGCACCGTTGCAAGGTGGTGCGCAGTTGCTCGCCTTCAAGGAATTCCATAATGATGAAAATCGTTCGATAGATTTCATCAATGTCGAAAACTTGGACAATATTCGGATGGTTCAGGCGGCCGATAATCTGGGCTTCATGACGAAAGGTTTCCAGGAAAAGGGCGTCCATGGCCATGTCATGTTTAAGCATCTTTACGGCTACCGGCATATTCAGAGCACGATGAAGGCCGCGGTAAACGATTCCCCAACCACCGGTACCGATAGGATGCTTAATGGTGTACTTACCTATGGTGCGATCGATCGTATAGCTCCAGGATTCAAGGCGCTGGGTGACAATTTCGGTAAGAAAGATGCGCAGGTCCGGATGTTTTTGGGCAACTTGATCAAAATCTTCCTGCCGCAGCTCCCAGGCCGTCATGCCTGTTTCCGCAACTGCAAACTCACTGCGGTCTTCACCTGTCAGCACCCCTAATTCGCCAAACACATCGCCTCGTTTCAGGCGGCTAACATGATGGGTTTGATGATCTTTATGGACTTTTATGGCACAGATCCCATCCTGAATAATGTATAACGATTTGCCGATTTCACCCTGTTTATAAACATAATCGCCCTGATGGCAGCTGCAGCGACGCAAACAGTTAATCAAATGCAGCAGCGCATGTGACGGAGTGCTTTCAAAAATCGGAGTCTTGATCAAAAACTCTAAATCACTGCTATGGCCTGGTTGGACTTTAGACTCTTCAGAAACACTGGCATCTTGTCCCACAAATTTGAGATCATGGGTGAAGCAATCGGTCGTGTCAGATAGGAGCGCGCTGTGCGCAACAACCGCACGAAAGGCTTGCCACACATCGGTGCTGAGATCATAGGCCATAAATCCGATTTGGATTCCTTTTTCAATAGGTCGGCTGCTCGTAATTTGCACCCCATCAAGTGTCAAACAATCATAATCTACCAGGTTGTAGGGAATATCTTTCGAGGGCGAAAGATCCACGTTAACCGCCTTGCAATCGTGGATCAAACCGAAACCAGCAGGCTTTAGGGGGTTATCCGTTTTCATATCTTCGTGGCTATTTTCGTTCATATTTCAATTGAGGCTGTATTAAAATGGCGCCTTTAGCCCCTGCTGTTTTTTGGGTTGCTTGCGTCTCACCGCTTTTTTTTGTTTCTGGCATGGAAAGGCGCCCTTTAGGGCAGCTTCGACCAGATGGAATGCTTTTAAGTTTAATTGATCCGGATGTTCGTTGATATATTTGATGACAATCCGGCAAATTTGACGCCTGCTTGTATCAGATGGGATGCACCCATTTTTATAGCTAGTGATCTTGTCTGCGGTGGCGAGTACGAAACCCAAAAACTGCCCCGCATGATAAAACCGCACCTGCGGATCTTCCGTCATTAACTTTTCATATTCGTGCATGTATCTGATCAGATCGTTGCCATTCAGAGAAAAGGAATTGGCGTAGGCTGAAGAATAAAACAATAACAGCATCAAAATAATAAGAATCTTTTTGGCCACCACTCCTCCTATGGATTTTTCTCAAACTCCAAGAAAAAATTTGCACTCAGCGAAACCAGCCTTCAAATATAAACGTGAAGTGTTTCATCCCTTCACCTTTTGAATAACAGGCAGCGGCCACCCAAACGCTGCTTGTTATCGTTCAAACCGCATTAAACGTTCACCCGGCTTTATATCAAATTTCATATCCACAAGCTTGAATCCGAACTTTTCTATTGTTTTAAATAGCGCCTCGTCCAATTCAACCGCTTCGGCTTTGTCGTCATCTGTCAGTGTTCCGTACTTGATTTCAATCCACATGGTTCTCTCCATAAATCTAAGGGTGATTTAGATGACTCTCGGTTTCAGGCGGAAATTCACCTTTATATACATCTTGCCCATTTCCTTTTCAACTTATGATCGTCATATAATCTGAAATGTGCATATTTAGGCGACTTTCAAGAGCCGATCTTATCTTTTTCGAGATTGATGCCGGAACGATCCTGTCATTTATTTTTTATCAATACAAAAACCGTCATTGACAATAAGAAACAACTGATACATTATATTTGTAACAACTGATCTGGTATTTTAGATGGCAGCTCATAAATCAAAAAAATGGCTGGTGTTGATTCACCAAATTCCCCCCAAACCCAACGCCCTCAGGGTAAAGATTTGGCGAAGACTTCAGCAGGTGGGAGCCGTGGCCATAAAACAATCGGTATATGTAATGCCATTTTCGGAGCAGGCACATGAGGATTTAAGCTGGACGCTTAAAGAGATTGTTGATGGCGGCGGCAATGGGTCTGTTTCCGAAGTGCGCTTTGTCGAGGGACTGACCGATGACCAGATTATATCCCTGTTTCAGGACGCCCGCAAATCTGATTACGAAAAAATTATTCGCGACGCGAACCTTTTACTCGCAAACCGGTCGTCCGGTGCGGCAGATCGCCAGACAACTGCGGCAAAGGCTTCGGCCCGGATGGCCAAGCTGCGACGCCGGTTTGATCATATTGTCGCCATCGACTTTTTTAAATCACCCGAGCGATTGACCGCCGAACTTTTGATCAAGGATCTGGCGGCGCGCCTATCCGGCGATAGGCCCGTTTTCAATCAAGCCCATGAAATGCCAAATGATGCCATCGATCAATTAAAGGGAAAATTATGGGTTACGCGTAAGAATCTTTTTGTAGACCGGATTGCCTGTGGCTGGTTGATCCGTCGCTTCGTTGATGAAAAAGCCGGCTTTAAATATGTTGCCAACGATACCTATAAACCCCAATCAGGTGAAATACGTTTCGATATGTTTGAAGGCGACTACACCCATGAAGGCGATCAATGCACCTTTGAAGTTATGATCCGGCGCTTTGGTATGCAGGACCAAGCGCTTGCGGCCTTGGCCGAAGTCATTCACGATATCGATCTTAAAGACGGTAAATACAATCGCAGCGAAACCCATGGGCTGAATGCGCTGCTCACGGGCCTAACTGTTTCCCAACCGGATGACGATCAGCGCATGCGGCAAGGCATGCAGCTTATTGATAATTTGTATGCCTATTTGCAGGGACAAAGAAGAGGGTAAATTTTTAATGTCAGAAATCTAAAGACTAGGGGGCCCATCTTAAAAATACCCTAAGAGCCAGTGAAGGAGATTTTCAATGCCATCAATCGAAAAACATGTCGAAATCAGCAAGCAGCGCACAAACCAATCCCATCGTGAAGTCCATGAATGGATCGATGATCCACAGCATAAAGATGAACGCCACGATATTACCAAAATTCCTGACACATTTCAGATGTTCAAGGAAAAGTATGGTGAGCAAGCTGCCCGGGAGTATGTTCAGCATCTAGCCGATGACGTCAATGGTAAATTCAACCACTTCATCGAGGATGTTCAGGCTCTGCTGGATAAAAACCTAAAATATTTTGGGGCCAAAAAATAGACCTGCTTTAGCCCCACAAAAGGAGCGTTTGCATGAAATGGATAACCCGATCGCATGTGCATGTAGACCGCGTGGCCTGTCCCTGGTTAATTACGCGCTTTGTCGATTCAGAAGCGGAATTTTTGTTTGTTCCCAAAAGCCAGGTACTGAAAGTGGCCGAAAAAACCGGCGCCATACCATTTGACACCCCCGGGGCCAAGCTGCACCACCGTGGTCATGGCTGTACCTTTGATGCCATCATCCAAGACTATGCGCTCTCAGACAAAGCTTTGCTGCGAATGGCCAAGGTAATCAACGCCGCCGACACCGACAGCTTGGATGCCGATCCCTTGGCCGCCGGTTTTGAAGCCATCGCGGTTGGCTACAGCCTGCGCTATCCGGATGACCTGGCAAATATCGATGCCCAGTTTGAAGTATATGATGCCCTGTATGCCTGGTGTCGGCTTGATCTTGCCAGGCGTGAAGCGTAGATCAATCCACCATGTCGCCCTCTGAAGCCATAAAGACCCACGCATCGAAACTTACCCGTTTTCTCGGGCTGCAACGAAGCACTGTCGGCGTTCTGGCCATGGTAGTGCTGGTGGGTATGGGCGAACGGATGGCTGAGCGCTTTTTGCCCATTTACATCCTGGCGCTGGGTGGCAGCGCGCTGGCCATCGGCTTGCTGCAGGCCATGGATAATTTTCTCTCTGCCCTCTATTCGTTTCCGGGCGGGTATTTGGCAGACAGATTCGGCACCAAACGCGCGCTTTTAGTCTTCAACCTGGTGGCCATGTGTGGCTTTGCCGTTGTGATTCTGTTTCCCTCCTGGCAGGCGGTATTGATCGGGGCGGTATTGTTTATTTCCTGGTCGGCCATCTCGCTGCCCGCCACGTTGAGTTTGATTTACAAGGTTTTACCGCAAAACAAGCGCACCATGGGTGTCAGCATGCACTCGCTTGTTCGCCGCATTCCCATGGCCCTGGGACCTTTAATCGGTGGATTTTTTATCAGTGTATGGGGTGAACGCGATGGCGTCAGGCTCGCATTTGCAGCGGCTCTTTTTATGACCGCTGTGGCGCTTTTGATGCAGCAAAAAATGATCGAGGAGGATCAAGCCCCGGAAACAGCGTCTGCCGATAGCTGCGAACTGGTGCCTGAAAAAAACCCCGTGAAGCTGTTTAAGCTGATGAATCCGTCGATGAAGAACCTGCTGGTGACCGATATTCTGATACGATTTTGCGAGCAGATCCCCTATGCCTTTGTGGTCGTCTGGTGCATGAAACGGATCACTGAACCGGTAACCGCGGTGCAGTTCGGCGTCTTGACCACCATCGAAATGGCCACCGCCGTGCTTGTCTACATTCCGGTGGCCTATCTGGCGGATCGCACCACCAAAAAACCGTTTGTGGTCATCACGTTTGGCTTTTTCACCCTGTTTCCATTGGTGCTGCTTTTCAGTCATTCCATGCAATGGCTGGTGGCGGCATTTATCCTGCGCGGACTAAAAGAGTTTGGCGAACCTACCCGCAAAGCACTCATCATGGATCTTTCCCCGGACACCTGCAAAGCGGGCATGTTTGGCCTTTATTACCTGATCCGCGATGTTGTCGTGGCCGGTGCGGCGCTGGGCGGCGCTTTTTTATGGCAAATAAGCCCGGAAACAAACCTGATCACAGCATTTGTTTTCGGAATCATTGGCACAGTCGGTTTTGCGGTTTTCGGCCGTGATATAAAAGTGCCCTTAAAAGATAAGGAGGCCCCCGATGGCTGAGTATACTATTCAGAAAACTGATATCGATTTGCTGCACAATGCCGGCGTGCCGGAAGATGATATAGCGCACAGTGTAAAGGTTGCTGAAAAGGCCCTTGAGATTGCATATCGCACCAACAAAGACTTGGATTTCGAGTTCATCGGCCGCGGAGCGCTTTTCCACGATTTGGGCAAAGCGAAAACCCATGCGATCGAGCATGGAAAAATTGGCGCCGAGATGGGAAAATCTCTTGGGCTGCCGGACCGAATCACTGATGTCATGGAAAAACACATCCGGGGCGGTCTCAGCAGCGAAGAGGCGATTGAATTAAATCTTCCGGTCAAAGACTATGCGCTGCACTCATTGGAAGAGCGAATTATTATTTATGCTGATCGCCTGGTAGATATCATTACCGAAGATATTGTTTCCATCACGGAAGAAATCGAAGCCGAGCAGCAATTCGAGGAAATATTGCGGACCCATCAGAAATATGGAAAAAACGATACCACTCTGGCCCGATACTTAGATTATCATCGGGAAATCCAAAATCTGATGCAAGACTAGCTGCTTTAATTGAGATCTAGGTTAAAGCTGGTCGATATACCGATCATCACACAACTGCATTGTCAACTTTTACATCTGTCTGATTCAATCAAAACGATCAGCTTCGATGAGATAGGAGGACCATCTCGCTACACCCAATTTACAATCCTTGAACCTGCCTTGAAAATGAGCCCCGCTTAACTATTAGCATCTTCGATAAAACCCGCACTATGTATTAATATTTTCTATTTGACTTATGGATCTTTTCCATATTAGGAATCCTGCTAATCGTTAATTCTTCCATGAGAACTCCCATGATTTATGATTTTGGCTTTACCTGAGGTTTTGTATTCATCTAACCGGGTTTGTTAGACGAAGCCGGGTGCCAAGGTCGTATCCAACCTGACATTATTGAATCGTCGTTGCACCAATTGTGGTTTTTCTTGTTCACAATACCCGAACTATTCCGAACATATACATACAAATAATGACTAGGAAATTGATGATGGAAAATGTTCCCAAAGTTAGATTGACTGAAACCGTAACCGGTTCCGGCTGAGCCTCCAAATTACCTCCAGGGGACCTGGACAAGGCACTTTGCGGACTTAAGTTTCCAGTTGATGAAAATGTCATCATCGGTCTGGACCGCGCCGATGACGCCGGCGTATACCAAATTACCAATGATCTGGCACTCATCCAGACCGTCGATTTTTTTACCCCCATCGTGGACGATCCCTACTGGTTCGGACAAATTGCGGCGGCCAATGCCTTGAGCGATGTCTATGCCATGGGCGGCACGCCGAAAACCGCCATGAATTTGGTGGCGTTTCCGGTCAAGGAAATGGCCCTAACTGTTTTACGCCAGATTATTCAGGGCGGGATCGACAAGCTCAAAGAGGCCGAAGTGCCCCTCATCGGCGGCCATAGCATCGAGGACAGGGAAATCAAATACGGCCTTGCGGTAACCGGCATCATTCATCCAAAACGGGTGCTGGCCAAAAAGACGCTGCGCGCGGGGGATCGGCTGGTTTTAACCAAACCGCTGGGGACCGGCATCATCAACACCGCTATCAAGGCCAAAATGGTTTCGGCAGAACTCACCGACAAGGTTACCCGCTTGATGGCGGCCCTAAACCGGGATGCGGCCGGGATTATGGCGCAATTTGATATTAGCGCCTGCACGGATGTAACCGGCTTCGGGCTGCTGGGACACCTTGCGGAAATGGTTTGTCAATCGGAAACCAGCATGCAAATCGAATCCGGGAAAGTGCCGGTCCTGGCTGCGGCCCTGGAATTTGCGACCATGGGTTTGATCCCCGCCGGGGCTTACAACAATAAAACGTTTCGCGAAAAAATGATCAATTTTAATGAAGGCGTGCCGCGCGCTCTTCAAGATGTGCTTTTTGATCCCCAAACATCGGGTGGACTGCTGATCAGCGTCAGCCGGAATCAAGCTGACAGCTTGGTGGCCGCCCTGCAGGATGAGGGCATGATTGATGCAGCGATTATAGGAGACATAAGTGACGATCCGGCAGAAAAGATTTGGGTGTCATGATACCGATTCGGCTTCATTTGGATATGGTTTTGATTTGGGCACCTCAAAATCAAATGAGCTAAAATACAAAGTACTAACTTTTAAACATAAGTTTTTTAAAAACTAAGATCGTAACATCGGAGGCTATATCATGAAAGCAATTGATGCCCGCGGCCTGGCCTGCCCGGCGCCCGTGCTTCAGGCCAAAGCGGCTTTGCAGGAAGAAAATCCCCGCAGCGTGCGAATTGTTGTGGACAATGCCGCTTCCCAGCAAAACGTTCAGCGCTTCCTTGAATCCCAGGGCTTTAAGGCGGAATTGGAACAAGATGGATCCGACTTTGTTGTCATCGGGTCTTGTGACGCCGCGCCAGCGGCGCAACCCCAACCCATCCCGACGTCAACTATTGCAACCCAAAAAATCATGGTGATGTGCACGACCGATCGCATTGGTTACGGCGACGACACCTTGGGGCAAAAACTGATGGTCAACTTTCTGCGCACCCTCAAGGAGATGGGCGACGAGCTGTGGCGCCTGGTATTTGTGAATAACGGTGTCAAGCTGACAATTGAGAATTCGGAAGTGCTGGCTGATTTAACCGATTATGAAAAAGACGGGCTTAAGATCCTGGTGTGCGGCACCTGTTTAGAGCATTTCAGTCTGCTTGAGAAAAAGCAAGTGGGCGAAACCACCAACATGCTGGATATCGTTACCGCCATGCAGTTGGCGGATAAGGTTATCAACATTTAACCCTTACGAGCGTAAGCAAAATGGAAAAACTTTGTAAAAAAGCAGGTAAGTTGAATTTATCGAGATACTCGTTGATACGAAGTTGAAAAAACAGGTGACAAGAAATTAATTTCCATCCTTCCATTTTGCTCACCCTGCGGGAAAGCCGATAGCACGCCATCTCCCCGCTACGCGGGATCTTCGACCTGCGTTGCCA
>JASJAZ010000082.1 GCA_030066785.1 Desulfobacterales bacterium
GCAGTAGTATACTACGGCTTCAGCCTTGGACGCCTTGGATATGGCGCACCTTCGACTATCGCTCAATTGGGGTGCTAGTTTATACTGATCAACAGGCATTATTCAGTTCTTCCCACGAGCCGGTAGCGCAAACCTTGTGCTCTGCGGGCAAGGAGCCGAAGCCAGTCAGATGCCCGAATTGATTGTTCAGGGAAATATTGATTTGAAAGCAAACTCATCTCAAAATCATTTCCAGTAAAATGCGTGGCGTGTATCAAATCTTCCAAGTCCTTTATTCATGGTAGGTGCAGCCTATGCCAGCAGTTGTGTTTTCAGGAAGAAGTGCTTTGCGATCTAAACCGATCGGCACAGAATCCAACAATTTTCTTCACCAGGCAGTTATTGCGCTACGCTCCCCACCTACTGCGGATTAAACTGCAATTTATTTTGAAGAATTTACAGAGCGCACATCTGCTCAGCAACGCTACAAAGTCCATTAAGCGGCAAAAAGCGCTCGACTATCATGAAAAGTGGTAAGTGCCTCCCGGTCGTAGACTGGGAAGGTCGCGAGGTCAATTCTGGTCGTCTCCACCACAGCTCATAAGCCCGCCACGGTAAAATGACGGGCCTTTTTTATTGGTAATTAGCGAATTAAACCGCTAAACTAAAACAGTAGGATTAAAAGTAACCTATTTTTTATGCTCTATGAAAAATATGTCTTATTCTCTGAGAAGAATAATTCCTATTTATGAATGATATTCAGTATTTATAATATATAACCAATTGAGATTATTGAATATCAGTCTTTTAAAGCTTCAAGCATGGTAATTGCATGCTAATGGAAAAGTAATCTTAGCCACACATATAATGGTTTAACAATTCAGCCAAGGGCGGATTGGTTGGGGAGGAGGACCGATCTACGCCGACTGATCCCATGATTTACATCAAAGACAATGGTGGAAGGCGTTCCGGTATTGAAAGGCGGACCTACATCTATACTTTTGTGGTTCCGGAACGACGTGGCAAACCTGATCGCCGTAAACAGGCCGATCGCCGCAAACTGCCCATAAAGGCCATCGAAATTTCAAAGGAGCGTCGGCGCGTATTTTTTCCCATGGCCCAATAGCCTGCCTTTTCATTTCAAAGCGTGTAATCATTCCTTAATAGATGTATTCTGCCAAGCGCTACAAACCCGGCGCCCATGAGGTAAGCCGGGTTTCTGGGGTTAAAATTCTTGATGGATGAGCGCTATAGGGCCACCGTGGCGACGCGATAACACCTCAGACAGCGCTGGGCTTCTGCAATGGCTTCAGTTACCGAGTATCCTTTTTCGACTTCGTCGAAGATAAATTTCCGAGTTTCCGGTGGCAACATTTCAAGATGTTTGCGTTCTACCCCTCCGGGAATACCGACATCTTCTTGGGGATCGTATAATTTTACTTGGCGAAAGAGGGTGTCGAAATGATCTTCATCTTCGTATTCAAGGGGTAAACCGTTGATCATGCGGTCAATGTTAAGGGCCGCTTTACGCCCTCCGGCACACGCTGTAATGAGTGCTCCCGGTCCGGTCTCGCAATCCCCGGCTGAGAAAATTTTAGGACGACTGGTCTGTTTAGTGAATTTATCCACAATGATGGTCTGCCATCTGGTAACACCCACATTGTCAACGCCTTCAAGCAGGGAAAGATCCACACGCTGACCAATGGCCGGCACCACCGTATCGCAATCAAACGTGAACTCAGAACCTTCCACGGGGACGGGTCGCCGTCTCCCGCTGGCATCCGGTTCACCGAGTTCCATTTGGATACATTCCAGGCCGGTAACCGTTCCGTTTTCTTGGATGATACGAACCGGGGTGGTGAGAAAATGGAATTGCACCTTTTCCTCCTCCGCGTCGACGATTTCCACCTCGTCGGCCGGCATCTCATTTCTGGTTCGGCGGTAGACCAAGTGTACATCCTCCTTTTTAATACGGAAAGAACAGCGTACGCAATCGATGGCCACATTGCCACCGCCAATAACCACAACTTTTTTTCCTTCCGGGTATGGATCCCGCCCTTCATTGATATCACGCAGATATTGAACACCCGGGATGAATCCACGGTAGCCTTTATCTTCGCCCTCCACCCGCATGGCTGAGCTGTTTTGGGCGCCAATACCGACAAACACGGCATCGTTGGCGGCTTCTAGTTCAGACAATTTGATGTCTTGGCCAATGTCGGTATCGTACTGAATGGTGATGCCCAATTTTTGAATCCAGTCGACTTCTTGACGCAGAATGTGACGCGGCAGACGATAATCCGGAATTCCCATGGCAGACATGCCACCCGGTTCGCTGAGGCGTTCATAAATGGTGACGTCGTGCCCTTTACGCGCCAGGTGATAAGCGCAGGTAACGCCGGCCGGCCCGGCCCCTATGATGGCTATTTTACCGGTTTTTTCAGACGGTGTGATGTTATATTCAGGTTTGGCGTTCAAGTCCAGTTCACGATCCGCCACGAACCGCTTTAAATATTTAATAGAGATCGGTTCATCTAAATTAGCCCTGCGACAGTGCTCTTCACAAGGCCTTACGCAAACACGGCCGACGATGCCGGGAATCGGCAGGCGCTCGCGGATCACATCCAACGCTTCCCTGAATTTCGCCTCTTTGATATGTTCTACATATGTGGGAATGTCCAAGTGAATCGGACAGGCGTCCATGCAGGGTGCGGTGAGTTTTGAGTGGTAACTGCCTTCCGCATTCACGCCGCCATTGTTTACGGCGTGATCGAAGTCCTCTTTGAAATGCTTGATGGCATGGGTCAGCGCCAGAGGACCGGACTGGCCGATACTGCATTTGGAAGACGCGCTAACAACCGCCGATAACGATTGAAGGGTGGGCAGATCGTCTGCGTGGCCCTGACCACTGCAGATTCGTTTTAAAATATCAGCCATGACGCCGGTACCGGTTCGGCAGGGGATACACTTGCCACATGAGTTACTGTGAACCGACTCCAGGTAAGCGCGGCTCAGATCCACAATGTTGATGTCACCTGATCGAAGGATGATACCATCCCACCCGATTAAGGCCATAATTTTTTGGTCTTGTTTGAAAAATTCAGGAAGTGCAATATTTTCAACTGGTTCAAATGCTTCGAGTTGCTTGTTGCGATTGTCAACAATCTCTCCGGCCCAGGAACTAAATAGTATGTCGTTCATCGTTCTTTGATCTTCTCCATTGGCTAGATTTGTAGCGTTTACGGCCGACGGCCCTTTTCTCCGAATTGCATTGTTTAGCATTTAACGTTCAAACTTTCAACGCCTTCTTACGGGAAATCCTGCGGCAATAATATGATCCTTGGCATTTCCCAGTTATTTGCCTGTTTAGACGACAATATTTGGTGACCGATATTTCGCGGATTGACAAAAACGGCGCTATTCTATAAAAAAGAAACTTTGGTTTGGCTGACAGCTGCATGCCTCTATTTAGAGTAATTATCGCGCGATAAACTTGCCAATCATGAATCGATTTCAGAATATAGCTCAGTGGAACTAAAACCCGATATCACAGATTTAAGGAGAGACATACCTATCATGACCGCTGAAAACACCATTATGATCAATGGAAATACATTGAGTTTTGAGCCCGGTGAGACCATTCTGGACGTGGCTCGGAAAAATTCCATCGATGTTCCTACCCTATGTCATTTAAAGCGCGCCAATCCAACCGGCGTTTGCCGTATCTGCGTGGTGGAAGTAGAAGGCGCCCATAAATTGCAGGCGTCTTGTGCCACACCGGCTGTGGCGGGGATGGTTATCCTGACCGAGTCGAATAAGGTGATTGAGGCACGGAAATTGATTATCCAACTCATGCTCTCCTCCGGTAATCATAATTGTGCCATTCGCGGACACGCCGGCGACGATTGGACTGCCTTTCAACTGCAAGTACAAAAATCGGATGACAGCGACGAACTCTGCCCGGTGTGGGGTGACTGCCAACTCCAGGATTTGGCCTATCGCTACCAGGTATCCAGTGATCCGATGTTGGAAACCCAAATTCCCTACCCAATGGAAACGGTAAACCCATTTATAGTTAGGGATTTCTCGCGTTGTATTCAGTGTGGCCGTTGTGTTCAGGCATGCAACGAGGTTCAGGTGAATCTGGCCATTGATTTCGGTTATAAAAGCGGGGCCACCAAGATTGTGGCGGCTGACGACAAGCCTCTAAAAGATTCGGACTGTGTATTTTGCGGCGAGTGTGTGGCTGTTTGTCCGGTGGGTGCCCTGGTTGAAAAAGACGCGCGTTACAAAGTTCGACCATGGGAAACACAAAAAGTCAGAACCACTTGTACCTATTGCGGCGTGGGGTGTCAGATATATCTGCATGTGAAAGACAACCAGGTTGTTAAAGTTACCGGTGTGGAAGATGCACTTCCCAATCATGGCAGCCTGTGTGTTAAAGGTCGGTTTGGAAATGATTTTATTCACTCGCCCGAAAGGCTTCAAACCCCCCTCATAAAGGAAAACGGCAATTTTAGAGAGGCCAGTTGGGATGAAGCTTTGGATTTGGTGGCCAATAAATTCAGCCGTATAAAAAACGAGTACGGTTCAGACAGTTTAGGATTGCTAACCTCGGCCCGCATTACCAACGAAGAAAATTACATCGCCCAGAAATTCACAAGAGCAACGCTGAAAACCAACAATGTGGATCATTGCGCCCGTCTCTGACATAGCTCCACCGTGGCCGGTCTGGCCGCAGCATTCGGCAGTGGCGCCATGACAAACACTATCGCCGATATCGAAGAAGCCGATGTTATCCTAATTACCGGTTCTAACACTACTGAAAATCATCCGGTACTATCCAGTTTTGTAAAACGTGCTGTGACCCATCGGGAAGCAAAACTCATTGTGGTGGATCCACGACGGATTAAAATTACGCAATTTGCCAACCAATGGCTGCGGCCCAATCTGGGCACGGATGTGGCCTGGCTTAACGGCATGATGCACGTTATTATTAACGAAAATCTTTATGATGCCGAATTTGTCGAAAAACGAACCGAAGAATTTGATGCCCTTCGCGAAACGGTCGATAAATTTTCACCGGAAACCGTGGAGACAATTACAGGAATACCTGCCGAGGATTTGCAGGCAGCAGCACGACTTTACGCGGGCGCCAAAACCGGCAGCATTCTATACTGCATGGGAATTACGCAACATACCTCCGGAACGGACAATGTCAAATCCCTGGCCAACCTGGCCATGCTTTGTGGTTACCTGGGCGTCCGGGGCGGCGGTGTTAATCCATTGCGCGGCCAAAACAATGTGCAAGGTGCGTGTGATATGGGGGGCCTGCCCAATGTCTATTCCGGCTACCAGGCAGTCGATAATCCAGATGTGGCCAAGCGTATGGAAGGGGCTTGGGGCATTGAGAATTTGTCTACTAAAATTGGCCTTAAAGCGACGGAGATGATACCCAAGGCCCATGATGGCGAGTTGAAAGCGCTTTACATCATCGGTGAGAATCCATTGGTTTCAGACCCCGATTTAAACCATGCCGAAAAAAGTATCGCCAACCTCGATTTTTTGGTGGTGCAGGACATATTTATGACCGAAACAGCCCGCCTGGCCGATGTGGTGCTCCCAGCACGATGTTTTGCTGAAAAAGACGGCACATTTTCCAACACTGAGCGAAAAGTTCAAAGAGTTCGAAAAGCCGTGGAGCCGCCCGGCGAAGCTAAATATGATTGGGAAATTCTGTGTGATATCAGTTCGCGTATGGGATATGCTATGTCCTATGCGAACAGTGAAGCGATTATGGAAGAAATTCGCAAAGTCACCCCATCCTATGCCGGCATTACCTACGGCAGAATTGAGAATGAGGGCTTGCACTGGCCCTGTCCCAACGAAGAGCACCCCGGCACGCAGATCCTGCATCGCGATCAGTTCACACGGGGTAAAGGCTTATTTCACGCCATCGATTACACCCCACCGGCTGAAAAGACAGATGATGAATATCCTTTGTATCTGACCACCGGTAGATTACTGTATCATTACCATACCGGCACGATGACCATGAAAACCGAAGGTCTTAATGAACGTGCGCCGGAAAGCTTTGTTGAGATATCGGCTGAGGACGCCGAAGGCTATAGCCTAAAGAGCGGTGAAATAGTAAAGATTGCTTCCCGCAGGGGTGAGATTACAGCCCGCCTCAAAGTCTCGGGCAAAGCGGTTTCTGGCACGGTTTTTATCCCCTTTCATTTTGCAGCTGCGGCGGCAAATAAGTTGACCAATGCAGCTTTGGATCCGGTTTCTGGAATTCCCGAGCTAAAAGTCTGCGCCGTTAAACTGTCAAAGGCCGCCTGATGCAAAGAGGTTATTCGAACCTCTCAAATTTTAGATTCCAGGAATTTTAGGGTAAAAGGATATCTCCCCATTTCTTATGGGCAGGATTTTAGTTCGACCATTCGACGTGCCAGTGCATGCAATATTTCGGCATCCTCCCGCAGAGCGGTAACCAGGGAAATCTTTTCTTTATAATCGGGGCAATCAATCCAAACCAGATAGATGGTTGGCTCGCTTTTTAACGTAAAACTTTTAATGTATATTCGTTGAATATCACACCATTGGCAAAAATACGTCTGGTTTTTTATTGATAGGGAGACCATGTCTTCCTGAAAAGAAGTTCTGAGCATTAAAGTGGTAAACTGCGGTTTTGGGTTTAAAGCCCGGGTCCTTTGCACGGATTCAGCGTAAAAACGGGTTATTTTTTTTTGAGCATCCCTTAATGTGGTTAACCGACGGGTATGTTGCTCATAGAATTGCTGGTTATCTGCCCTTGATGGTATATTCTTATAAATATACGAACAGTTGGTTAGTAGCACACCCATAAGACATGCCAAAATAATGCTGTTAATCGTGAAGCATCCGTTTGTATTTTTCACTTGGGTGTATCCTTACGGTTAATTGCCCTCATTGTTTGTTTACTAAAGTATACTTATAGTGCAACTATTAGCGAGCGGTGGTTCGATATAACACATTGAATTTTATTAAAATATTAATTTAGACGCTGTTTGGAACATTTTTTGAATTCGTCATAGTAATCAGGCAGCCTTTATTCAACTAAAACTGAAGGGTAATGCGCATGTTTATTGACGAATATTTAAAAAATAGCAACGACCAATTTGTTCCTTTGCCTTTTTGGGGGAACGCGGCGCTTTATTGGGGTGATAACGGCGGACGCCGCTCGGGTCATGATCGACGAAAATCGACTCGACCATACGATGGTCCCGAAAGACGCTCCGGCCATAGCCGTCGCCAATTATTTGACCGGCGGCGTGGATTGGTAAGTCTGTTTTATCCTGGCCATGAACGCAGGCGGATCTTTAGTTTTCCCCACTGAAGCGGTGACATCACCTTAATAATTCCAAATGGCCAGCAATCATACGGCGGCTACAGCTCCCAATTTCAGCACGAACGGCTTGATCCTGCCAAATATTCGCTAGACTTCAATCCCGCCTTGATGGTTATGCCTTCGACGCCGAATCAATCCTAATGTTTGACACTCTCAAAGTATTTGCCTATATTTTACGGGGCTTAGGACCTCGATGTTTTCAAGTGCTTCGGGCCTAAATGCTCTAATCCCAAATGCAGATCCTTATCCTTTCATAAAGCAATGGCCGATATTGTAAATTTAAACGCCTACAGATCCAAATCGATTGAAAAAAAGAGTTTTGGCCCTTGGCTGGATCGTTTTGATGAAGCCTATGTAGAAAAAACCAGGCTGTCGGATTTATCTGATAAAACGCTATATTATATTGCTCAGCCGGGTGAAGGCAGCGCCGTTGCCTTTTATGAATTGATTATGGGGATTTTGGATCTAGGCAAGGCACCTAAGTTTGCCTATTTGGATAAGCCGGATCAAATGGCGGTGGTGGACATCCACCTGTTTCTGGCCGATCAGGCCAGATTCGAACTGATGCGACGCCTGCAATGGTTGGCCGGTTTACCCTGTGATAAGTACTCGCTGATTGAGATGGTGCAATCTTTTGAGACTGTTAAAGTGGATTGCAAAGGTCATTTTCCTGACCTAAGCAAATCTCATCCAGGATTTCAAGCCTACAACCAACTAACCGCACGGGATCGTGAAAGCTTTATTCGTCGTCTGCTTCCCGAAGCCCTTGAGCAGTTTAAGATCCGGTTGGAAACTGCTGACAAATCTTAATGCTCCGCTCACTTTTTCTTCCCAAACGGCAGTTCTTTCATCAAGCCTTTGAATGTCTCGCCAATGGGTGATGCCTCTTCTCCTGATTTGCCCTTGCCGGGCAGCAGGTTTTTTAAACTTTCATTTTTTTCAATGACTTTTTGAATTTCTTTATCGACCCTCTTTTTAACGAGGGCTTCCATATCCGGACGGAAAGAGGGCGATGCAAACGTTCCGCTCACAATCACCGGCACCATCAGCCCTGAGCGCTGGGCTTGATCGCCCTGGCCCACAAGCGTGGCGACAAATTTAGGTTCTACGCGAAAATCAAGCGTTTCTTTCACCAGGTCGGCCTGGCCGATTGCCAGTATTCTTAACAGCGGTGAAGCCATATTCGATTTAGGCGTCTTAAAAATACCGTTTATAATTCTGAAAGGGATATTTAACTCGGCAAAGTCCGTGCGCGGTTTTTGAGCCGGGCTTTCCGCCAAGCCGAATGCTGAAGCGACATTACGTACCATTCCGGCCAAATCGATTCCTAAAATGGCACCATCGGTAAAACTAAGATTACCATTTCCATTTAGGGTCCGCTTTATTTGCTCTGGCGCCTCACCGATCATGCCGATAGCTGCATTGGCGTTGAACGTGCCTTCCATGAGATCTTTTTCCAAAACATCCTTTAAGAGGGGACCCACCTGGATATTGTTGGCTTGCAAGGCGACATTATTTTTGGGCGTGTTTTGTCGCACATCCATGACCGTTTTGAGTGCCAGGTCACCTTGATAGAGACGCATTTTTACGGGGTCCATTTTCAAAATACCATTGCGCGCGCTGATTTTGAGATGGAGATTTTCGACTTTGGCTTTTTGGATGATGGCTTTGTTGATATTGACCGTACCATCCAGAATTAGGCGCCGCAAAGGGCCGTAGTCGGTTGCTTTGCGCGCAGTGGGTGTTTTGGCAGCTTTGCTGGGCTCGTTTTCGCTTTTGGGCGGCAGGTAGCGGTCCAGATCGATCTGATCCAAATTAAGCTTGAATGCCAGATCAGGTTTGGCAAAGTCTTTGGCTGTGGCGGAAAGTTGAATGTGAGTATCATCCAGAGTTAGTTCGGCGTTTTTTACGACTAATTTTTTAGTGGAGCCATTTAGTTGGGCGTTAAACATCAGTCGGCTCAATGCCTTGGGATCAGTAGTTTGAACCGGAAAGGCCTGTCCTAATTCGGATAGAAGTTTGCGCGGTGAGAATTCAGAGATGTCAATGGATAGATCAAATCGCGGCGTCTTGGCCGGATCAGATACCTGACCTTTAATTTTTAGATCAAGGGTTTGCAAGGCGTCGATTGCCAAATCAAATGGGATCGTACCCTCGCCAACTTTTTTGCCCAAAGGCCCAATACGCCCTTTCAATTGTAGTGGTTTGGCATTCATTTGGGTCGCTAGTTCTATCTTAATCGGCTTATCCAACGAAACCTCTTTTAGTTTAATGTCTAGATTGGAAATTTCCTGTTTTTGATCGGAGCTGTGGTCCACCCACAACAAATTACCGTTGGTTATGGCAAACTCGCCCACAACCAGTGATTCCAAAGAAAATCCCTGAGATTCTGGTGTTGACTTTGGTGTGGCTTTGGGTTGTGATTTGGGGGCGGTTGCACCGCCGATATTTTCCCAATTGGTCTTGCCGTTTTTCTTTTTTTCCAGAATGATTTTAGGCGCATCAATTACAAAGCGGCTAACCTGAATGTTTTTGCCGAAACTGGTCAGTAGCGGTAGCAGCTTAATCCTGACTTCAAACGTATCGATGCTTAAAAAATTCGGTGTCGTGAAACCAGGCGGATTGCCCAACTTCAGATCGGCAAGCGCCACGCCGGCCCAGGGAAATAATGTCAGGCTGAGATCATCGCCCACTGAAAAAGAGCGACCGGTGGCCTGTGACACCTTTTTTTCAATTTCGGGTTTGTACTTGGCGATGTCCACAAAGGCTGGAACCAGGATGAGTACGAGCAAAATGGCGACACATAAACTGCCACCAATGATAAGAACCCACTTAACCGCTTTCTTCATGATTCACCTCCTGAATTTGGGTCTCATGGCCTGCCGGTTGAAACAGAGCATCGGTATTTCTTACAGCTGGGCTAATATAATCATGGTTAAAGGGAATGCGAACAGATGATTAGGGTATTAAAAGGGATTAAAGATTACAAGCATCTCGGGCTCTGTTTGCGGAATTTTTATGCAATCGGACCGAAACAATTTCTAATTTAAATTTGATATTTTTCATTTTATTTAGTTTTATATTCGATAGGTAGTGTAATAATCTACTTGGCAGCGAAACCTTAGTATTGGATATGGTCTCCACCAGCTATTCGGTCGAGGTTTAGATACGATGCTGCTGGAAAAACAAGTTTGGCTGGCAATGGGCTTCGTTTATCAGGTATAGGTTCAAAAACATTTTATTTACCCAAACAGGGGAGGCATGACGATGTCAGATATTGTGCAAACGGTTAAAAATAAAGATCCGCATGAAAATGAATTTCAACAGGCCGTCAGTGAAGTGATGGTATCCATCAAACCGGTCATGGATCGCAACCCGGAATATCGCAGTGCCAAGATACTGGAACGATTGGTGGAGCCGGAGCGCGTGATAATGTTTCGGGTACCGTGGATGGATGATCAGGGTGAGGTGCATGTTAATCGCGGTTTCCGAATCGAGATGAACAGTGCCATCGGACCTTATAAGGGCGGATTGCGATTTCATCCCTCGGTTAATCTTAGCATCCTGAAATTTTTAGCGTTCGAACAAGTCTTTAAAAATGCGTTGACCACCCTTCCCATGGGCGGCGGCAAGGGTGGATCGGATTTTGATCCCAAGGGCAAATCGGACAATGAGGTTATGCGGTTTTGTCAGAGTTTCATGTGCGAGCTTTTTCGTCATATTGGGCCGAACACGGATGTCCCGGCGGGTGATATTGGTGTGGGCGCTCGTGAAATCGGATACTTGTTTGGCATGTATAAAAGACTTTGTAACGAATTCACCGGAGTCTTGACAGGCAAAAGCCTGAACTGGGGCGGCAGCCTTATTCGGCCCGAAGCAACAGGGTACGGCTCGGTTTACTTTGCAGCCGAAATGCTGGCCACTCAGAATGATTCTCTGGAGGGTAAAGTTTGTTTGGTTTCAGGATCTGGCAATGTTGCCCAATTCACCGCTGAAAAATTGTTGGAACTGGGGGGCAAAGTGGTAACCTTTTCAGACTCATCCGGTTATATTTATGATGAAGAAGGCATTGATAAGGAAAAACTTGCCTATGTGATGCGACTGAAAAATGTAAAGCGCGGTCGCATTAAAGAGTACACCGATAAATTTTCTTCAGCGGTGTATTCACCGGTGGATGCCAATGCCGACAGCAATCCGCTTTGGAACCACAAGGCCGACTGTGCTTTTCCCAGTGCCACCCAGAACGAAATCAACGGCAAAGATGCACAGAACCTGGTGAACAATAAAGTGAAGTTGGTGAGTGAAGGGGCGAATATGCCGACCAGCCCGGAGGGTATCGATATTTTTATTGAAAATGATATTCTGTACGGTCCGGGCAAGGCAGCCAATGCCGGGGGCGTATCTGTGTCTGGTTTGGAGATGACCCAGAACAGCATGCGGCTGTCGTGGACGCGTGAGGAAGTTGATAGCCGGTTGAAAATGATCATGAACAGTATACACAAAACCTGCCTGGAAGCGGCTGAACAGTATGACACGCCCGGCAACTACATGAATGGGGCCAACATCGCCGGTTTTGTCAAAGTGGTGGACGCCATGCTGGATCAAGGGGTGGTCTAAGTCTTTTGAAGCGCGATGCCGGTAGCCCCAGGTGTTGCAGACATTGAAAAGAAAGCCCTTAAAAGCTAAACCGAATATCTGCAAACAGCCGATCATTATCGCCGATATCTTTGAAACGAAGTAAATCACCGGATTGATACAAAATAAGGCCCCCTGACACTTTAATGGCATCGGTGACATCATATTCAGCGGTGAATCGTTGGAAGGCACCGTCTTGGCCGGTGATATTGAAGGTGGATGCCAGCAGGGTGAGCGTTAGGCGCTCGTGCAACAAATCTTTAGTGATACGCACAACGGATTGAAACTGGTCCTTTTTGGTGAAATCCGGTGCCTGCCTGAGCACGGATTGGTGTTCAAATAGGCGCCGGTTAGCGATTTCGAAACTCACCGTGGTATCCTTGAAGCCAGAGTACTCCACGCCGGCCAACACGTCCAGTCGTGAAAACTCTTTGTCGCCGGTGTTAAAAAATTCGAAGCCTTTTAAAAAGGCTGCTTCGGTCTTGTACAGCCAGTTGCCGCGTGCCAAGTTAAGTGCGGCACCAACCATCTGCAGGCGGGGACGCCTGATCTTCGGTTTGCCACCTTCGGAAATTTTAGTGGTTTGAAGGGTGTCGTCGTAAATGTAAGCCCCATAAAGCGATGAATCCCAGCCACGAAATGTACCATTTAAAGCGGCGGCAAACTCCATATTGTCAAAACCCTCGTCCGGCGATTCACTGGTGGGCAATGGTGCCGATCCCGGAAAGAAGTCGCTGCCAAATTCAGGATTTTTATTATAACGAATCTCATGAACAAAAATGCTGGAAAAGTTCAAGCTGCTTAGGTATAGATCCAGTTTGGTCATGGTAACCGGAAGCCTTAAATCCTCGATGTCGGCCAAGCCCGGCTCCCGCAAATCCAGTGGATTTAATACGTCGGTTACCCTTATATTGTCGGATTTACCCCACACAACGATTTGGCGGCCTGCCTTGACGTCAAGGTTTCTGGTAAGGCTGCCCATGATGTAGACTTCCGCAGGCTCAATTTCACTTTCATTTTCATCCAGAACCTCTTCGGTATATTCGTTGCGCCCTCTTATTCTGTAGGCGGCATCGTAAAAAGCTTTGCCGGCCACACGCCCTTGCCAGGTATCGGAAAACTTCATATCCATTTCAAGATAGAGCTTGCCGCGCAGTTTGGAAAGCCCATCCCAGTCGGTGTCGGTGCCTTCGGCTTGATGGTCAATCAGGTTGTAGGATGCCGCCAGTTCGATGTAACCATCCAGGCTGACGGATGCCGGCAGGATATGTTCGGTTGCTTCTATGGTCGTATCATCGGTCTCTTCGAATCCTTCCAGCAATGCATCATCTTCATTTTTAGGCTCTGCCGGTCGTGTGGCTGGACCATCTTCAAATCCTTCCAAGAGTTCCAGGTCCTGGTCGTCACGGGTATTTGGGGCATCATCTGCAAACCCGTTGAGAATATCCTCTGCGGGAGGTGGATTGGATTGCGCTGTTGCTGGGCCACTAACACCAAGGAGGCAGACCGGCAAGAGGATAATGGTTAAAAGGGTTAATCTAAAGAAATGTTTGCCGGCCGTGCGTTGCATATCATGCTTTCAGCGTTATGCGTGCGATGTTGCGAATCGATGAACGATTACCGAAGGCGCTGCATTTGTTAGAGTCCTTTTTCCAATCGGCGGGTGGTAAACAAGTTGAAGTCCAGATCTTGATTAAATTTTATACGGTCAAATGTCAGGATCGTTTTATGAGTTGTTTGCTTGCCTTTTTTGGTTTTCATGTGCATTTCGGTTGCCACCCAGATATTTTCGATGACCTCTAATTTCTTGACATCCATGTACTTCATACGGGCCCCATCTTTGACCCAGTGAATGGCGCGAATCACAAAATCATTATCCTGTCGGACAAATAGTAGCGATTTCGTGTAGCCGGTTTCTTTGACGACCTTTTTAGATCTTGGAATCGCCCAGATTCCCCAGGTTTTTATCCCGTTAAAAACCTGTTCGCGATATTTTTCATGGAAGTAAAAATCATAATCTTCCATCTCACGGGAGGTCATGTCGGAATAATTGAAGTCTGAACCCATGAAACTATTGCTCTTATCGCTGGATGCAATTCGTTTGGTCTTGCGCAAAGCCGGCAGATATAGCCATTGGTCGTCATCGTGTTTGGGATCATCGTAGTCGTAGGTCAGAAACCCCGTGTCCTTGACATCGGCGGGGTGTAAAAAAAACATCAACCGATAAGTGTCCGGACCTTTGTCTTTGGAGAATGAGCTGATTTTACGCACGCGTTTTTGACCGCGCTTGTCAATTAGAATCATCTGCAAATCAGAGGTGCGGTTGTCGCCCTCATCCCGGTCATCTACTTTTTGCATAATTGCCCGAGCCGTAGCATCATCAGCGGCGTAAAGTGGTGATATATTGACGATCGCGGCAATTATGAAACCAATTATTAGCGGGTGGCGGTATATCATGAAGTTCCTCCTTCAATGGGCGTATCGATTTTTTTGTTAACCACCACCATCAGTGCCGGTGCAATCAGATAATCGGCCAGCAGGGCCATCACGATGGTAAAACCGGTCAGAAGGCCAAAGTTGCGAATATTGCTCATGGTAGCAAACGCAAATATGAAAAAGCCAATGGAAAGCACCACGGTGGTTACCAGCATGGCTCGGCCGGTGGTGTGCAGGGTTTCAAATACGGCAGCCTTTGGATCACCGCCAATTTCATAGTAGCGGCGGAAATTGTGCATAAAGTGGATGGTATCATCCACAGCCAAACCAATGGCGATGCTGGCCACCATCATGGTAAATAAATCCAAAGGCAGGCCTAATGCGCCGATCACACCCAGCATCATAATGATCGGTACCAGATTGGGAATCATGCTTAAAAAACCAATGCGGATTTTTCCGATCAAAATAATCATTAGAATGGTAATGACGATCAATGCGATGAGGTAGCTTTGGGCCATGCTGATGATGGCGTTGTTCAAGGTTTGAACCAGCAGGACCATCATTCCGGTAAGCGTTAGGTTTACTTCCGGGAAATTTACTTGAAAATAATGCTGGACGTCTTTCAGAAAAATTCCGTATTTGACGGCATCTTTAAAGGGTGCTTTTATTGTAAAGCGGGCCATGGCAAACTGACTGTCCACCACATCTTCCAGATCATCCGAACCGCTGTTTTCAAATAGTAAAAACTCCTGGGCGATAAGATCTTTATTTTGGGGGATCCGATAGTGGGAGCTTCGATTTTCATTCAAGGCCTGGTTAATTTCTTTCAAAATGGTTGTCAAACACCAGGCCTTGCCGGCAAAGACTTCTTGGTATTGCATGGCTTCGACTTTTGTTACCGCCTGCTCAAGCCGGTTGAGAAATGCAGGGTCATACAACCCATTTTCCCTTCCGGTGTCGATGATTACTTCTAAGCTGAGAGTGCCGCGTAGTTCTTCGTCGATTTTTTCGGTGGCCAAACGAATCTCATTTTCTGCCGGAAACCAACCCAAGGGGTGATGCGAAAGCCGTATTTTGGTGATCGAAATCGCCGCCATCACAACAATCAGGCCACTGACAATTAGAATGGCATGCGGGTGTGACGTTGAAAACCGGCTAAAGCCCGCTAAGACGCAATCCATGGCGGTTTTTTTGGATTCAAGACTATCCA
>JASJAZ010000083.1 GCA_030066785.1 Desulfobacterales bacterium
GAATTTTATGCTGAAATGGGTTGTGAAATTATCGCTAATGTCGATCCTGTGGCCTCACAAATTAAGGCTGAAACATTCCGTGAGTATGTGACGCCCAACAGCCAAGCGGCCAATAAGATCATTGCGGATGCCGGGTTCACTTCCTCCTTTTTTATCTGTGGCGATGCCACCAAGGTAATGGAAGAAGTCTGCCAGGTCGGTACCGACGGCTTTGCCATTGATGAGCAGATGAACATGAACTTCATCCGTGATTTGGCCCGTAAATATGGTGTCGGATTTGGCGGTAATTTGAAGTTAACCCTGGCCTTGAGCCTCGGTTTACTCTCTCCCCGGGAAGATGCGATTGTGAGCCTGGCTGCCGGAGGGCAGCATGGTTACACCTTCGCACCTGGCTGAGACATGCCCTACGATGTTCCGGTGGAACATATGGATCAGGCGATCGAAGCTCGTGATTGGTATTATCAATATTATGCCAAGTATCCGGAATCTTGGTAAATACTTTGTGAAAGGAGGATTCGGAGCATGGCAGATCAAATACACATTGATGTGTTAACTCTGGACAGCGTGCAATGTGCCGCTTGTGGGTACATGATGGAATCCATCGCCGCGCTGCCTAGCGATGTTCAGGATATGATCGTGTACAAAGAATGGTCGATCAAAAACAAAGACGGCATTGGTAAGTTTTTGGAGTTAAAGGGCAAAGTGTTGCCGACCATTTGCATCGAAAAAGACTTGGTCTTTGAAAGTATTATTCCGCAATACGAAGAATTGATCGATGAGATGGCCAGTCGGGCGCCCAATGACGACATGAAGGAAAGGCTGATCTCATTGCGCGATCATGGGTTTGAGTTTGACAAGATCCAAGAAAACCTGGCAAAAGCCGGGGCAGGCATGGCTACTCGCGTCGACTCAAAAATCGAATAGCAACTACTTCATCACCTCGCCCGGGGTCTGCAAAGGGCCCCGGGCCTCTCTTATTCTAACGTGGAGTGGTGGCATTTTGGAATTGCTAGAAGCTCTAGAAAAGTTGAAAAATTTCATCATCGGTCACGATTTACCCCATACAGATATGGCCTTGTTCGGTATCAAATGCCCCTATTGCGGTAAATCGGATCGCATCCGGCCACTGGAATCACCGCAGGAACTGCAATCTTCTTTTGATACAGCAGATCTGAGAACCTACACCGAATTATGGCAGAGCCTGACACCATCTGATAATTCGCTGGCCGTATGCAAATTTTGCCAAAACCCCCTCCGGCTTAATCATACCCAAGCAGAACCGCTGTATAAGTGACCCATAACCGGTATGGGGCCGGTTTACTTTTAACCAACCGATCACGATATCAAGGGATTAAATGCCATGAAAGTGGAAGTACTGGGTCCCGGCTGTAAACGCTGTGATCAACTCTATGACAACACTAAAGCCGCGGCTGAGGCATTCGATCCATCGGCCGGCATTGAGATCATTAAAGTCAGCGACGTGAATTACTTTGCCAAAATGGGTGTTTTTATGACCCCCGGCCTGGTCATAGACGGAGAGGTCATTGCCACGGGTAAGGTATTGACGGCGGATGAAATCAAATCGGAAATACAAGCCAAACTATAAGTTGAGGAGTTATGTCACAGGCTACTAATGTTTACCTGATTACCGGTTTTTTGGGCAGCGGCAAAACAACATTTCTCAATCGCATCATCGACCGGTTTCCCAAGGATAAAAAGCTGACACTGCTGGTAAATGAATTTGGTGAAATCGGTGTGGACGGCACGCTGGTTGAGGGCGACGACATCGATATGATGGAAATCAGTAAAGGATCAATCTTTTGTGTGTGCGTTAAAACCGATTTCATTAAGGGCCTATACGAACTGCACGCTACCGTTCAGCCGGATGTTTTGCTAATTGAATCTACCGGCGTGGCCAATCCATCCGATCTGAAAAAGGATCTGGCCTTGCCAATTTTCAATGACCGCTTTCAATTTAAAGAACAGTTTTGCGTGGTGGATGCAGCCCATTTTATGGGAGCCTATGGCGCTTTTGCTTCCATCGAAAAACAAATCGCATCTTCCAGTGTGTTTATCATCAACAAAACCGACATCGCGCCCCCGGAGACCGTCGCCGAAGTAAAGGCCATCGTGCATGAGTTTCACCCTAATCCATCCTTTTTTGAAACCACTTATGCCGATATTCCGCTGGATCAATTTTTTGATTTCGGAAGCTCCGATACTCCCGCGAATGAAACTGCGTCCGATGCAGAGACAACGACTTTATCGGCCGAAGAGCTGGATCAATTTTTGGATGATTTGCTGGACAGTCCTGATCTTGAAATCACGCCGCCTGATACACTGGTCTCAGCCGCCTATCTATGGCAAGGTGATAATCTGGATCAAGTCCGCAGCATCGCCGCGGCCATACCCTCATCGGTTATCCGGGCCAAAGGTTTTGTCGAAGAAAATGGGCAGATGCATATCTTTAACTATGTGATGGGTGATTGGACCATAGAAGTCACGGACGTACCCAGAGACCGCATTCAACACAAGAATATTGTGGTCTTTATTGGCCCGCCGGAATCAATGGCCGGTATTGAAAAAGCCGCCGAATCCGGGCAATGGGAAAATCGCGGTATCTACCAGCCATACTCGGAGGATTAGATCATAGCTGGGAAACCTTGCTTTGCATAATTCCGTTTAAATTAAAAATTGATTTGATCAATAGACCAAAATCTCCGCAACCACACCGGATTCATAAAATGGTGATCCACAATGGAAGAAAATCAATATGATGTAATCATTGTTGGCACAGGTCCGGCCGGTTCAACGGCGGCACTTTACGGCCAACGCCTGGGGCTTAATACGGTGGTGTTCGGTGATACGCCCGGTGGCATCACTTACATGATCGAAAATATTATGAATTTCCCAGGATTTTTAGGGGGCGTCCCCGGCACAGAATTCGGTGTAAAACTATTTCAGCAAGCCCAAACCGAAGGCGCCCTGTTCACCATGAGCCGCCTAAAAGAACTCAATCACCATGAAAATGCCTTTACAGGCACCGATGACAACGGCTTAATGTATACCGCTCCTTGTGCCATTATTGCCAGCGGTCGTGTGCCTAAAAGATTGCCGGTGGCCCATTCGGAGATGAAAGGCATCAATTTCTGTTCGGTATGCGATGGCCCTCTGTTTAGGGGTAAAAACGCAACCCTGGCAGTGGTCGGCAGTGATAACGCTGCCGGTCAGCATGCCATGACCCTTTCCCGTATCGCCGACAAGGTTTTTCTGATTTGCCGGAGCCAAACCCTTAAAATGGATGCCGTGCATCAGCAATTAATTGCTGCGCAAGATAACATCGAAATTTTGAACGGCACGGAGGTTACCGGCTATAAAGGGCTGGATTTGGTTGAAGCGCTCAACGTGAAAACCAATGAGGACGAAACTTCAGAAATTCCTGTGGACGGCGTGTTTCTAGCCATCGGCTGGACACCCAATACCAAAATGTTGGCGATGAGCGTTGATCAAAATTCCGGAGGCTATTTACAAACCGATGACAAATTGATGACCTCCATTCCGGGGCTTTTTGCCGCTGGCGATGTGCGCGACACAGATTTATGGCAGGTTTTAACGGCATGTGCCGATGGTGCGCGGGCGGTTAAAAATGTGGCTGACCATATTATTGCCAACAAGAGTTAGGGTAACCTAAAGCTTTTGATTATTGATTAGAGACCGCAAGGTCGATTTCCTTTATACCACCATTAAAAACGCTTCATTTTTTTTGGATTAGTATTATACATTGTATAATATTATAGTTGGGAGATTATTGACCATGGCCAATATCAGTCCGGATTGCCCCTGCACCGGTAAAAACATGAGCAACCTAGCAGCCCCTTGGATTCTTTTGATTCTTTGCACACATCAGGGAACCCATGGGTATGAAATCAAAAAACTGATCAAGGGTCACCTCAGGGATTTGGGTATCGGGCTAAATATCACCGGGCTCTATCGCCATTTGAACCTTTTGGAAGTCAGGGGCATGCTGTCTTCAGAGTGGGACACGTCCAGTAGTGGACCGGCGCGGCGCAAGTATTATCTCACTGAAGCCGGCATAGAATGTCTGTGGCGCTGGATGGGAACGCTTAGTACGCAGATGCTGTTGTTGGACCGATTTTTCGATCAGGCCCGAACGGTTTTTCCCAAAGCTCGCTTGCCTCAAGTTCAAATGCAAGAAAATTAAAAAGGTGCAACTGTTAGGGCGCATCCCAAACGAATGAGCAGATTCAAACATAGGGCGTGGTAAAATCTGAAACAACCTTACGTTAACAATATTGAGGGGGTGATCTAATGACCAAGGCAGCCAACCTTTCCACTAAGCAACCGGTGAAACTCATTTTTGTCGGGGGCTTTTTAGGATCAGGAAAAACAACGGCTTTGGCCGGTTTGGCCAAACGCCTCATCAGCCAGGGCAAACGGGTCGGCATCATCACAAACGATCAGAGCGAAAATCTGGCGGATACCGTGATTGTCAACGAAATGCTGCACGAACTCGGCGTTCCGGTGGAAGAAGTGGTGGAAGGCTGTTTTTGCTGCAAGTTTGAAGACCTGATAAACCGCATGGAAAAAGTGCTCGAATATGAACCCGACATCATGATGGGAGAACCGGTCGGTAGCTGTACGGATTTTGTTGCCGCAGTGGCTAACCCGATTAAAATCCATTACAAAGAAGCCTTTCGCTTTGCGCCTTTCTGCACCATGGTGGATCCGGATCGGGTTCAGGAATTGCTGCTGGGTGAAATCGATTCTGAATTCCCCGAAGAAGTCGCCTATCTTTTCCAGAAACAACTGGAAGAAGCCGACATCGTTCTTCTCAACAAAATTGATTTGCTTTCCGACCAGGCAAAAGAAAAATTAGTGACGGCGCTTAAAAACAAATTTCCGAACAAAGCAATCATGGCGACTTCGGCCCAAAAAGGAACCGGCATGGATAATTGGCTTGAAACTCTTTTAACAGGAAGACCCGGCGCCAATACAGTCTTGCGCGAAATCGATTACGATCGCTATGCCCAAGCGGAAGCAATTCTAGGATGGTTAAACGGTGCGGTCAAAATGACATGCGCCCGTACCTTTGAGAGTTCAGAATTTTTGGGATCCCTGATGGGTGATCTGCAATTACGCTTGAAGCAGGAGAAGGCCGAAATCGGGCATCTCAAATCGGTTTTAACCGCTGGGGGTAAATCCATGTGGGCCAATCTCACCCGCCTCGATGCAGATATAACCCTGAGCGACGCCAGACTTGCAAAGATATCGAGTGCATCACTGATCATAAATGCCCGCGTTAAAATTGAACCGGAAAGACTGGAAGCCATTGTCCGTGCAATCATAGCAAGCACTTCGCAAAAGACCGGGATCAACATGGACATATTAGATTTACAATGTTTTAGCCCAGCCTACCCTAACCCACCGCACCTGGTACGCGAAACGGTGGAATAAGCTTGGCTAAGGAAGATAGATAAAATGATCATAGAAGTCATCGGACTCGACCCACCCTGCAAAAAGTGCAATGAGCTCTTAGACAACGTTAAATCTGCCGTTCAACAGACCGGCACGGCTGCCACAGTAGCAAAAAAATGGACGCTTTCTGAAGAAATAAGACAAAAATATGGCTTATTGCTCAGTCCGGCCTTAGCTATCGAGGGTGTCGTGGTGGCCCAGGGCAAAGTCTATAAAACCGACAGAATTGTCAGTTTGCTGGAAGGATAGTCGACCGTTAAAGCCACCACAAGGGTACCATTCTTGAAAACCGTAACTAATTGATGAGCATGAATAAATACTTGGCGATCCATGCGACTTCTATAAAGGAGGACTAATCAATGCCTAAAGAGGAAATCTGGATCATTGGAACCGATCCGCCATGTCCACGGTGCGATTATCTCACTCGCATGACCCACACGGTAGTGAATGAATCCGGGCATGTTATCAAGGTGAAGCATCTGAGCTATACGGATGTCGAGGCCAAGGACCTGGCGCATTCACTCGGCTTGACGCCAGGTACCGCCAAAAATGTGGCCCAGAAAGTAACGGTTGATATCGATTGGGAGCAAGTCTACCGACTCATTGATCATCCACCGATATCTGATACGGCAAGTACCGCCAATGCATGTTGCGGTACGGCATCGGCCCAATGGACCCCAGAATTGGATGACGCTCTGCGGCCATGTGAACAGGCGGCAGCGGCTGCTGGCATCTTGATGACGCCGGTGCTGGTGGTTGGTGGTCAGGTCAAGCATCAGGGCAGTGTACCCACCATATCGCAGGTGCGTCAGTGGGTGGCGGAAGCTTACGGTAAAAAAACGACGACAGCTGATGAAAAGATTATTGTAGAAGTTCTGGGCCCCGGCTGCAAAAATTGCGATACGCTTTATGACAATGTCTTTCTGGCTATGGGCGCTGCTAATTTTAAAGAAAAATTCGTCGTTAAGAAGATTAGCGACGTCAATTATTTTGCCAAGATGGGGGTGCATATAACACCTGGCTTTATTGTTGACGGCGAGGTAATCTCTAAAGGAAAAGTATTGACCCCGGATCAGATATACGAGCATCTGCAAACCGCTACCCGATCCGCATAAATATATTGATGAAAACATAACAAATGCCACATGAAAATATCTGCAAAAAAACCTGACCGGAAACTTAGCACGGTTTTCCTAACGCGCCAGCACAGTGTGACGGGCAGGCACTCAGGTTTTCAACGCCCCATGTACCAGAGTGCATCTGAAATAGTTGCCATCATTGAACTGGCATTGAAAGAAAAAACCGGCATCCATACGAAATCGGTACGGGCGCTGGAAAGTGGTGTGGTGGAAGAACATGCATTGGTAGAAACGATCAGCAACCAACAAAAACTCATCATTCGAATTTGGCCTGTTTTCTATCGTCATGATCGGCGCATAGAATTTAAAATTTATGACAACACGCCTGAGAGGCGCCAGCTGATTTTGAAGCACTTGCAGGTTTTTGCCCGCATTAATCAGGCCAAACTCGTGGAAAAATAATATTCATAAGCAAGAAGCGACTGATGACGAAAAAAAATACAACCCCATTTTACAACGACACTGTGTGGCAACTCTATGATCACATCAGCAAAGACTTGTATCTGGGCAGACCGGATATGGAATTTAAAGAGCGTACGTGCAACTCAACCTTGCTGATGAGTCTTCTAACAGCTTTAACCCGCGGCAAAGCGCTGATCATCGGAGAGCCCGGTATGGGCAAGACCACGACGGCAGAATATGTCTGTGCATTTTTCTACCGCATACCGCTTGAAACCGTCTGGCGTTCCGCGGTTGCCGGGCATCCGGAACAAACCGAAGAAAAAATTATTGGTCGTCCGGATTTGGGGCAGCTCAATCGCGGAACAGAAGTGGTTCGATGGTCCTATTTTACATTGATGCCGACTAAAATCGTGGATGAAATCAATCGTCTGCCTGAAACCAAGCAAAGCTTGATTTTGGATGGTGTTGATCGGGGTAAATGGGAATATTTAAATACCGCTATTATCAACTCCGAGTTTTGTTTCTTTGCAACCGCCAACTATGCCGACCGCGGAACCAATACTATCGTGGCCCCACTGATGGATCGTTTTGATATAATGATCGAATCCAAACACCCTGGTGCAAACTTAGCTTACCGTATTGGTGCGCAAGACCACAATGGTTTTGCTTTGTGTGATTCAGATGTGGAAGCGGATATTCATCGGATTATAACATCTTCGGCCTCTTATGCGCAGCAAATGGTTCAATTAGAAGATGTGAGCACACAATTTGGCAAAGACCTACAAAAGAAGTTAGGCGTAAAAACTCTTTCTAAACAAGATCGGCAAGAGGCATGGGCACAGATTCAGAAAATAGATTTTGATCTGGATGCCAACGCCTTTCTGAGACTGATTATCGCTGAACTGTCTTTTTGTTATCACCATGGACAAAAACGCAGTCTGGAAGAGTGTGACCGTGGTTGTCATTTTAGCGGTTATTTATGCCATGCCATTAAAAACTGTATCTCCAACCGGTTTGCCATGAGCGCCCGCTTATTTGCCCAAGCATTCGCCTGGATTTTCGGCGACCACCTGGTAAGCGTCAACCACCTTATGGCGGTTTTGCCTTATACCTTGGCCCATAGGATTCAATGGCAGGCCAAGTTCATTGCCCAATGGGACACGGAGATGCGCGGCGATCCCTTAACTATCTATATGGCTAAAAAAGCGGTCGGAGAAATGCATCGACGCTATGCGGAGCAAGCCCACCACATTAAAGAGGCTTTGGCTGTGGCCTACCGCATTCGCATGGGTGACGATCTCGAACCGCTTCAGGGTGATCATCCGCTTTATTGGGAAATCCTTAAAGATGTGGGCAAGGAGCGCTGGGAGCTATGAGCAATCCCTTTGAAGATTTTCACCCGGATTTTTACCAAACCAAAAAACCGGCGGCTGAACGTATCCAAAAAGCGCAGGATCAGGTTGTCGGTCAACTGGTGGATGGCTACCTCAATTTTGTAACCGCGGAAATTGAAAATTTGGCCTGGATGGTCGAGCATGAGCATGTTGTCAGCGTATATTCGCAATTCGTCGAATCCATAAAGAAGTACAACTACACGACATACGATATCGAAGCATTTTGTGCCCGGTGGGATCAAGCTGATGTCCTGCCGATGATGATTCCGGGGCCTATCGGTCTTTATTTGTCAGCTTTGATCAACCACTGCCGAACAGCGGAGATATACATTCGTTTAAAAGATTTTAATTGCAGGTTCCATTTCCTCGGCTACCGCCTGCCTGAGAACAAAACGCTCATACTGGAAGGTGATACAGGTGATTTCACTGGCGCCGGGCTTTATGGAGGGTCTCTTAAGGTTAGAGGCGCGGTTAGAAATTGGTGTGGTGCCGGTATGTTGGCGGGCGAACTGTCGGTAACCGGAGCAGCAGGAAGCCAGGTGGGAATATGGATGCAATCAGGCACGATTCGCATTGCCCGCAAGGCAAACGAAATCGGCCACCCCCGCTACGGTGGCCGCGTTTATGTTAAAGATAAATTAGTACCGATCAATACGACCCCAACTGATCGGCAACAAAATGGCGCAAGATGATAAATAATATAAATTCCATACTTCCGTTATGCTTCTTTTCAAGCACCCATGACTGCTTTGAATATTATTTTGAGTGACCTTTGGCCACAGATTCGCCAAAAGCACCTCTATCCCGAGTTACCGCCACCATCTATTTTGGATGGCAGCCCGCACGTCGGCATCGATATGCAGGGCAAGCAAATTCGTCTATCACGCCATTTTATTAAAAAAATATCGTCCAAAATCAAGCCCGCGGTATCGATTGAAGCCTTAATTGATCACGCCGTATCCCATTATTTATACTGTCCCTGGGATTTCTACACCCACCTGAAATTATATGCAACCGCCAAGCAGGTAGTAAAAGACAAACAGATTGCACGCCGAGCTGCGGATACCTTTATGGATGTTGTGGCTGATACTCGCTGTGTAAGCCATACGCCAACCCCCTTGCCGGCGCTGTACCGGCAAATGTGCGGCTCCAAACGAATCAATATTTTGCGAGCCATTTACCAGCGATTATGGAATCAGAATTTGGGTGCTACCGACTATGATGAGATCGCCCAAAAACTGTCTTTTATTCCTTTCATGGATCGTCAACGCTGGGAACAAAGTTTGAAGCGCTTTTCCATATTGCTGGCGCCATACCTGGCAAACGATACTGTCCAAGACAATGCCGAAAGCGACCACCCCACAGGCTTGCATGGTTTTAACCAATACTCACCACAAGACATTCAAAATGGTCTCAGACAACTGGCTTTGGATGCCGAAACGCCCGCTGAATTCGCGCATACCATGAAGGATTATCAGACAGAAATCGAGCGTGTCTTATCAAACGCCCAGGTTGGTCTCGGAAAAGGGGCCGCCGCACCCATACAAGCGGATATTTGGTACTATATGAAATTGGCGGAAAATTACTGGCTGCCGGTCAAAACCATACCAATGGAAAGCAATGGTACCACCTATCCCCATCACCACACACCCTGGGAAGTCAGCCAGCCATTTCATGACATTGACCCTTGGACTAGTTTCGGTAAAATAATGCCCGGTATCACCCAAACCTGGCAGCGCCAAGAAGGCGAAATGTTTGGGGCTGAAGAAGAAACACCGGACTGCCTCATCGCCATCGATTCCTCATCAAGTATGATAAACCCAAGGCAACGACTATCACATGCAGTCCTGGGCGCGGCATGTGCTTGTGAGGCTTATATCCGCAATGGCGCCCAGGTGGCGATATATAATTTCAGTGATGCCGCCGCTGGTAGCAAATTGATCCAGGACTATACTCATGACCGGTATCAGCTATATGATACCCTATGCCATTATTTGGGAGGCGGAACCCGGATGCAAATCGAAGACATCGAAGTATTACAATCGCATCCGCCACCCGACCTTTTTATCATTACTGATATGCAAATCATCAATATTAAAGATTTGATTAACTATTTAAGTACATGCCAAAACCGCGTTACGGCGGTTCACATCGGCGCCAACTCATATGTAGATAGCTTCCAGAAGCAATTGAAACTAAGGCCAAATATCAGCTTGTTTGGTGTCAGCAATAGCTCCGATATTCCCGACATTGTTCTGGGTCGCGTCCGCCGCTATTTATATGGCCACGCTCTATGATCCCGCCACAATCTGGTGCATTAAATGTAGGCCGCGTAGGACATACCCACCGCCTTAAGCAAGCAACTGTCAATCCAGATTGACAAGCGGCCCTACGGTGATACAATGCCGGCATCATTTTACCAGAGGGAACCAATGTCATCCATATGAACGATCTGCAAAAGACCAACGACAACATGACCGCTCAGCAGTGGTACCATCAAGGTTATGATTTAACATTGGCAGGTGATTACCGGCAAGCCATCGCCGCACTGGATCAAGCCATACGTAAAGATGTTAGATTGGCCGAGGCCTATTTGGCACGCGGCGCCTGTTATTACAAAATCGGCAGTTATCAACGGGCAACCAACGATCTTAACGCTGCTGCTCTGCTGGGTTGCCGCGATGCGCAGTTGTGGAGCAAGTTTGAGAACCAAATAGAAGATGATGATGCCATGGAGGAGGAATAATTTCGCTAAAAGCCATCTCAAAATCAGGATTTTGGTTTCGGATTAAGGCCGACGTGAGTTTCAAGCGGGAGGAATACATTGGTATTTCGAGGACTTGAAACGAGCGCCCAACGCTGATATGGGGCAAAAGACTTTTTTGAGATGCTTTTAATTAGTTGGCTGACATAGCTGCCCGGATGACTTCCATCGACTGTAACAAATCTTCAGGTGAAAATACTTCTAAAGTAAGTATGCCCGTATAAGCTTGCTGCTTTAAAAAATCCAACCATTTGTGAATGCGTTCGGTCGGCAACACCGTTAAACTGAGATGCTCTTCGTATCCTTGAACCCCATGCAGGTGAATTTCATGAATCTTTTCATAATACTGCTGCATGGTGGCCGCAACATCCTCTTGGCCCAACAGTAAATGGCCGATATCCAGGCATAGCTGACAGTTTTCTTTTTCTAAAAAGGGCATTAGCAGTTCCGGCGAGTAGTTAATATTTTCAACTAATAGTTTTGTGTCTCCGTGCAAAGATGTCTGTATTTGCGATAGACCCTTTAATGCACGTTCAATCCACAGGGAACCGCATGCCGCGCTACCCGGCTTGAAGTAAACTCCTGGTTCCGGCACTAGTGTCGGCTCTAAATAGGGAATGTGTAAAATAAAATAGGCTGGCTGGCACACTGCCATGCGGCGGCAAATATTGCATGCCATGTACACCGATTCCTCTCTGATAGACTTGTCTGTAGAAGCAATCTGCAAAAAAGCCGGTAAATGTACCGTAAAGGTGAGTCCGTGAATGTGTTTAAGTTCAGTGATTTGTTCCATGTCTGCAGCGTTGGGAATATTGTTAATGGCGGGCGTATGAAATAGGACGATCTCGATATGGTTTACGATGGGTACCAGGGCCTTGATATTGTCGATCAAATCGGTACCGAATACCATGGAAGGCGCACTCATTTTAAATGGTATATTCGTTTGCACCGGCGATTGCCGGCCGAGCTTTGTAACTGTGGAAGGCATCAAATCTAAAGATAGGTCAACATGAACATCAAGGTTATGTTAACGGGGTTTCTGATCGACTGCGATCTTGAAAAGCGAACGAATCCGATCTTGATGTGTCGATAAAAAACGTCACTCCTAAGCCATCGGCGGGCTTCCCACGGTTATTCTGTCTTTGTGTGCAGCGATAGCAATTCGTGGGCCGCTGCCGACGGGGTAAGGATACCGTCTTTAACATCGGTCATTATTGCTGCCATTTGGCGCTTTATCCGGGGATTTGTAAAAAATCGCTCCAATAAGGCCTCATCCAATAAGGCCTCCATCCACTCCAGAGCTTGTTTGCGGCGCATGGCAGTGAACTCCCCGGCGGCGGTAATCAATTTTCGATGTTCTAATATAGTCGCCCAAATATCATCGATACCGCTTTTGGTATGCGCACTGCACGTCAAAACCGGTGGTGTCCAATAAGAAAGGGACGGTTTAATCAGATGCATGGCCTTGGTGTACTCTTGCTTGGCCTCCAATGCTTTTTGGATGTTATCACCATCGGCTTTGTTGACCGCAATCGCATCGGCTACCTCGAGGATACCTTTTTTGATGCCCTGTATTTCATCGCCAGCACCTGCCAGCATAAGTACCAGAAAAAAATCAACCATGGAAGCAACCGCAATTTCAGATTGACCAACACCCACCGTTTCAACCAAAATGACATTATAACCGGCGGCTTCACAGACAATAATGGTTTCTCTGGTTCGGCGGGTAACACCCCCCAGCATACATTGAGTAGGAGACGGACGAATTAACACATCCGGCTCACGGGCCAATTGTAGCATCCGAGTTTGATCACCCAATATACTGCCGCCACTTTTCGAACTGCTGGGATCAACGGCCAGCACCGCCACACGGTAATCTTTGTCGAGCAGAAATTTGCCAAAGCTTTCAATGAATGAACTTTTGCCGACACCCGGCACACCCGATATACCGACGCGAATCGCTTGACCGGCATGGGGTAGCAAATCGTTGATAATATGTTTGGCCAATTGGCGATGTTCGGGAAGTTCACTTTCAATCAGTGTTATCGTTCTGGTAACCGCATCCCGATTCCCAGACAAAACACCTTTAATATAAAAATCATGATTGCGTGGCGCCGACGGGCGGTTTGCAAGCAAATCGAGTAGTCTTGGACCGAAAGGTATGATGTCTTTTTCAGTTCGGAATACAGTTGCGGCTCCGGCTTTTATAATTGAATCAATTTCCTTGGATGATGCATCAGCCACAACCAATATTTTGATATTATCACGCTTGGCAGCCCTCAGCGCCTGTTTTATTTCTGACACTTTATTACGCAATAAAGCTGGCGGTCCAATGACACAGACAACATGATCATCGTTTTCATCAACTAAGCGAGCCAAATCTGCAACCGCCAAGTCGGGTGGGCTGATGTCGACATCAAAGCCTAAATCCGCAAAGTGGTTGGCTACAATTTTATCTAATGATTGATCACGCTTTGACTCGGGACCCGTCATCAAAATGCGGGGACGACGCCCCCGTTTTTCAATGAATGCCGCTAGCTGTCGTTGCCAGGCTTTACCTAAGCGACCATTACTTGAATGGTCTGCTTCAGGCAGAGCGGCATCCGCAATGTTAAAGTATTCCTGAATTTGTGTCATGATAATCTCAGGGTTTTATTAATGCGCGCAACCTGATGGCATCAAGGCCTCAGAATACCTTTTGGAATGGCTACTCTATTGAATTGCATATCAAAAGTCATTCAGGGTGCTTGAGCAGTCACCTTATCAATTCAAGGCACTTAAAAGCAACAACTATACGGAGGTTTGAAAACTGTTTAAAGTTCAAAGCTATAGTTGTGTCACACACCCTACTTTGCTTGTTTAAAATCGTTTTTGCGCTGCCAATAGTTTTGCTTACGCTGGAGAACAACATTGAAAAAAAAATTAACCTATGCTAATTTTAGCATCCAAATAGAATCTATCTCAAAAATGCATCTAATGCCCAATAGCGTCGTTGTGAGCCCCCTTAAAATGCTCACAACTCCACGTAGGCTGCCTTTTACGTCGGCTTACGCCTTGCTCTTCGGCGCGATCTACCATTTCTATGATAGGTTATAGTTATCCCAAAAGAGTTCGCCCGGCAGGTCCAAACTATTTTTAGTTGCCTAAACTAACTTAAAACCAAACTAAACTGTTTATTTTACCATGGCAAACCCATCCAAAATCCTTTTAGAGGTCATGTATAAAGCCGATTATTGTCTGCCTTGCTTTTATATGGATGAGACGGTGCTCCAAGTATTGCCCAAATATGAGGATAAAGTGGAATACCGGCGGGTTGATTTTATGAGGAGCCCGGGGAAAAAGCGATTTTTGGAGCTCTCCTACTCGCTATTTGGCAAAGAAGCCGTTCATCAAAGTGCCCGCGTTGCCCCGGTGCCCTCGCTTTTCATCAACGGTGAACTGGTCTTTGACGCCATCCCTCCCATTTTTGAACTGGAAGAAGCCATCGAAGAAGCATTGGAAGAAAACGGCAATCAATAAACAACCGAGGCTTAAAGTGGAATCCAAAAAAATATTACTCGAAGTCCTGCATGAGGGCGCCCACTGAATCCCTTGTGAATACATGGCCCGTGTGGTCGAATCAGTTGCCCCCGACTACGGGGATGCATTGGATTGGAAAAAAGTGATTACCAAAGAAATGGAGGGTGCCTTGCGGCTGGGCGAGTTGTCCCAAAAATTGGGGCGGCCGGCACCCGTACCTTCCATTTTTATTGACAGCGAGTTAATATTTGACACAACCCCCGGACCGGAGGAGTTGCGGGAATGTTTAAATCAATATATTAGGCCGCGGAAATAAACAAAAGTGCGGCCCGGCGTTTCCCACCATATTACTTACCCACACACTAACCAGTTTTTTCTTCTAACAGATCACGCAAACAATGTGGCAGTCGTTTGAAAAGAGGATCGTTTACGCGGCTTTTATGGGCGACAATGCATTCGCAACACAACCCGTGCCGTTCACAATCAGTTTTGGGACATGAACAGTAGCTGTTTATTTTATCACGTACAGGACAATTAATCGCTTCTGTTTTCATTCTCGGTTCCTTTTCCGTTACCATCCATCCATCAGTTCGTTTTGTCTGAAAAAGCACGTTTTTCCCACAACCCAGTATGTATTAGACTTATTTTTCAATACCCACGCGAGCCCGCACCCCTTTCTGAAAATAGTGCTTGATGACCTGCATTTCCGTTACCAAATCGGCAATCTCAATAATGCGTGTTGATGCCCCCCGCCCGGTTATTACAAGTTCCATTTCATAAGGTTTGTTAACTATTAGTGAGATTAAATCTTGCACCGCGATCAATCCCAACATCACAGCAATGTTGGCTTCTTCCAGTATGATAATTTTATATTCTTTGGAAGCCATGATCGCACGCAC
>JASJAZ010000078.1 GCA_030066785.1 Desulfobacterales bacterium
CGATCAGTGCGGAGTTGATCACACCGATAGCGATGGAAAAAGAGGTGCGCTTTGCGGTGCGTGAAGGCGGCCGTACCGTCGGTGCCGGGGTGGTTAGTGAAATTATTGAATAGCAGAGCGTAAACAGCCATGATTACCAATACTAAAATTAGAATTCGACTAAAAGCTTACGATCACAAACTGCTGGATCAATCAGCCGCCGACATTGTTGACACGGCGAATAAAACCGGCGCCAAAGTTGTTGGACCGATTCCCTTGCCAACCAGTATCCAAAAATACTGCGTGTTACGGTCACCACATGTTAACAAGAAATCGCGAGAGCAGTTTGAAATTAGAACCCATAAACGGCTTTTGGATATTCAGGAGCCGACACAGCAAACGGTGGACGCTTTGATGAAGTTGGATTTATCGCCGGGCGTCGATGTTGAAATAAAGCTCTAACAGGTTAAATGGTTATCGCCATGAGTAGAGGAATGATAGGCAAAAAGCTGGGTATGAGCAGCTTGTTTACAAACGAAGGTCGTTATGTCCCGGTAACCGTTGTGCAATTGGGTCCTTGCATTGTTACTCAAATCAAAACCACCGGGACAGATGGTTACAATGCCCTTCAGGTCGGTTTTGAAGAAAAGAAATCAAAGCGTGTTAACAAGCCGATGCAGGGGCATTTCAAAAAGAGTGGCGGAACCTGCTATGGCTACCTGCGCGAAGTCGCTGTGGACAACCCCGAAGAGTTTAGTTTAGGCCAATCACTAACGGTTGATATGTTTCAAGTTGGCGATCGTGTCGATGTCGTCGGCACCACCAAAGGGCGCGGTTTTGCAGGTGTCATCAAGCGACACGGATTTCACGGCGGCCGCAAAAGCCACGGCAGTCATAGCCACCGTATTCCAGGATCGATTGGTTGCAGTGCGTGGCCGGCCAAGGTGATTAAAGGGAAAAAAATGCCCGGGCAATACGGCAATGACCGCAAAACGGTAAGCAATGTGGAAATCGTGGGAATCAGGCCCAAAGAAAATTTAATACTGCTGAAAGGTTCGGTTCCGGGCGCCAAATCCAGCGTGGTAACGGTTCTGAAGCCAAAATTTTCACAGTAACCGCAACTATCAATTGAGTGGTGCTGCGCCACGTTGCTTATCAGCGCAGATGCATCATACATCGAGGAAGACAATGGCCGTAGTTGATGTCATAAACAGCACAGGTAATAAAGTATCGCAGATTGATTTGCCCGATGTCATTTTCGACATACCGGTAAAAAAAAATGTTCTGCATGAAGTTGTGCGCCAGCAGCTTGCCAAACGTCGTGCCGGAACTGCGGCGGTGAAACGCCGTAGCGATATCAGGGGCAGCCAGCGCAAACTTTTCCGCCAAAAAGGTACGGGGCGTGCACGCCGCGGTAACATCAAATCGCCGCTGCTGCGCGGTGGAGGGGTTGCTTTTGGACCGGAGCCGCGCGCGTATGGCTATAAGGTACCTAAAAAAGTCCGCCGCCTGGCCTTAAGAATGGCGCTTAGCAGTAAATTGCAGAATCAGAAACTGATGGTATTGGATCAACTGGAACTGGATCAGATTAAAACCAAGGCGTTTGTAAACGTCCTCAGCGCACTCGATTTAAATAAGGCCCTGTTTATAACAGATCGAAAAAACGAAATCGTTGAATTATCATCCCGTAACATTCCCGATGTCAAAGTGCTGCGCAGCGATGGATTGAATGTTTACGATATACTAAAATATGATCACCTGGTTTTACTGGAAGCTTCGGTCAAGGCCATTGAAGGGAGGCTTCTGGCATGATGCAATATGATATCATTCGACGTCCGATCATTACCGAAAAAACGACCATCCAGAAAGAAACGGCCAATCAGATTACCTTCGAAGTGGCGCAACAGGCGAACCGGGTAGAAATTAAAAAAGCCATTGAAAAGCTTTTCAGTGTGCGTGTCGCTAGCGTGCGGACGGCTCATGTAAAAGGCAAGCGTAAGCAGCGCGGGCGGATTATCGGTAAACGTCGTGATTGGAAAAAAGCGATTGTGCGACTAATGCCGGGCGAACGCATTGATTTCTTTGAGGGTGCGTAGAGTTAGGAGCAGATAATGGGCACGAAAAAAGTAAAACCGACTTCTCCCGGGCGGCGGTTTCAGGCCTACTCGGATTTTGAAGAAATTACGGCGGTTAAGCCGGCTAAAAATCTTTTAAGAAAATTATCTAAAAGCGGTGGACGCAACAATAAGGGGCGCATTACCTGCCGACATCGTGGCGGCGGGCATAAGCGACACTATCGCGTTATTGACTTTAAACGCGATAAAATTGGTATTCCCGCCAAGGTGGCTTCCATTGAATATGATCCCAATCGCAGCGCGCGCATCGCACTGTTGCATTATGCCGATGGTGAAAAACGCTATATCCTGGCGCCGTTACAAATACGGGTGGGCGACAGCATACTGTCGGGGTCCGATGCGGATATCAAACCGGGCAATACGCTGCCGCTGCGAAATATTCCATTGGGAACCTTGATTCACAACATCGAATTAAAATTGGGCAAAGGTGGCCAGATTGTTCGCAGCGCTGGCACTTCCGCCCAGTTAATGGCCAAAGAAGATCGATATGCCCTTGTCAAATTGCCTTCCGGTGAAGTTCGCATGGTATTGTTGGACTGCAAAGCCACCATCGGTCAGTTGGGAAACCTGATGAATGAGAATATCGCCCTGGGCAAAGCGGGACGTCGTCGCTGGTCGGGTCGACGGCCCAAAGTTCGCGGGGTGGCAATGAATCCCGTCGATCATCCCATGGGTGGTGGCGAAGGTCGTTCATCAGGCGGCCGACATCCCTGCAGTCCATGGGGATGGCCGACAAAGGGATATAAAACGCGTAAAAATACAAAGAGTGATCAATATATCGTTAAACGACGCAGCAAAAAGTAACTATTCGTTTATCGGCCCGAATAACGGCGCGCGAATACTGACGATGTTAAGCAACATTTAGACATTTAGGAGAGGTTATGCCGAGGTCATTAAAAAAAGGTCCATACATTGAACCTAAATTGATGCAACGCGTGGTCAATGCCCAGGAAAGTCGCTCCACCGCGGTTATAAAAACCTGGTCGCGACGCTCAACCATCATTCCGGAAATGGTGGGCCTCACGTTGGCAGTTCATAACGGCAAAAAATTTATCCCGGTTTTTGTTTCTGAGAATATGGTTGGCCATAAACTGGGCGAATTTTCACCAACCCGTACGTTTTACGGGCATGCTGGTGATAAGAAAACGAGAACGAAGTAACAACTTATAGACGGGAATTGATTGTGATGGAGGTCAGGGCAGTATCAAAATATGTGCGTGTTTCACCGCAAAAAGTTCGAATGTTGGTGGATGCCTTAAAAGGAAAACCGGTGGAAACCGGCTTGAATAAATTGAAATTCATGCCGCAAAAAGCCGCTAGTATTGTGGAGAAAACGATGCGCAGTGCTGTGGCGAATGCGGATCAAAATCCGGACATCGATGTCGATGCATTGGTTGTCCGCAACATCATTGCCAACCCGGGACCCACGCTCAAGCGCTTTCGCGCCCGCGCTCGCGGTCGGGGAACGCGCATTTTAAAGCGAACCAGCCACATAACCGTCATTTTGGGTGAAGATTCGGCGTAATATAAGGAGGACAGTTTGGGCCAGAAAGTAAATCCGATTGGTTTAAGATTGGGAATTGTCAAAACCTGGGAATCCCGGTGGTATGCCGGCAAAGACTATTCACAGTACATTTTAGAAGACCATAAGATTCGGCAGTTTCTCAAAAAGAGGCTTTACCATGCGGGCATTTCACGTATTGAAATTGAGCGATCATCCCGGCGTGTGAGGCTTCGAATTTACACCGCACGACCGGGAATTGTCATCGGCAAAAAAGGATCCGAAATTGCCCAGCTCAAAAGCGAACTTGAAAAAATAATTCCGGGCGAGATCCTTGTGGATATCCAAGAGGTTCGTAAACCGGAAATAGATGCGCAATTGGTGGCTGAAAATGTTGCATTACAAATTGAGCGCCGTGTGGCCTTCCGTCGCGCCATGAAACGGGCGGTGTCTTCGGCCATGCGCTTTGGCGCACAGGGCATCAAAATCATCTGCTCGGGTCGGTTAGGGGGCGCTGAAATGGCGCGGACCGAGTGGTATAAGGAAGGAAGGGTGCCTTTACATACACTGCGGGCGGATGTTGATTATGGTATTACCGAAGCGCGAACGACCTATGGGGTCATTGGAATTAAAGTGTTCATTTTTAAAGGTGAAATTCTGGAAAAGGATACCGCCGGCGCTAGCGCCTAACGCGTTAGAGGAAGCAAGAGGAGAATAGGGACATGTTGAGCCCCAAGAAAGTTAAATTCCGGAAACAGCAACGAGGACGTATGCGTGGTGTCGCGCGGCGTGGCAGTAATCTGAATTTTGGTGAATTTGGATTGCAGGCGGTCGAGTGCGGTGCCATTTCATCGAAGCAGATTGAAGCTGCACGTATTGCGATGACCCGCCACGTGAAAAGAGGCGGTAAAATGTGGATCCGGATATTTCCCGATAAACCGTTTACCAAAAAACCAGCCGAAGTAAGAATGGGAAAAGGCAAAGGCCCCCCTGAAGGGTGGGTGGCCATCGTTCATCCCGGCCGTATCCTGTATGAAATGGAAGGGGTTCCCCGTGATTTGGCTAAGGAAGCACTCCGACTCGCCGCGCATAAGTTACCGGTCAAGACCAAGTTTGTGGAGAGGGGTGATTTTTAATGAAAGCTAGTGATATCAGATCCTTAAGCTCAACAGAAAAAGAGCGCAAGTTAAGTGACCTGAAAGAAGAATTATTTAATTTGCGGTTTCAGCACGGCATCGGCCAACTTGAAAATCCGGCCAAGCTCAAGCAAATCAAGCGTGACATTGCGCGGGTAAAGACGATCATGCTCGAAAGCAGGCAGGATCAAACCAACTAACGAATTAGCTAAAGAGTATTTATTTCAATGAAAAAGCGAGGAATGCAAAGACAAGTGGTCGGTACGGTGGTCAGCGACAAGATGGACAAAACTGTGGTCGTTCTGGTGGAAAGATTAGTTAAACACCGGCTCTATCACAAATATATTCGCAGACGGTCGAAATTCAACGCGCACGATAAAGACAATCAATGTCGTACGGGCGATAAGGTATTGATCACAGAATCAAGACCCTTAAGCAAAACAAAAAGATGGCAGGTCAGTAAAATTGTTGAAAAAGCGGTCTAGCGATTAAAGGAAAAATGGAAAATGATTCAACCCGAGACAAAACTGACTGTGGCGGACAATTCGGGCGCCAAGGTTCTTTACTGCATAAAGGTTCTGGGCGGTTCGCGTAAGCGCTATGCCAGTATCGGAGATATAGTAGTTGTTTCTGTAAAAGAAGCAATACCGAATGCCAAGGTCAAAAAAGGCGATGTCTTGAAGGCTGTCGTCGTGCGAACCAAAAAAGAGATACGACGAGCGGATGGATCATTTATCCGGTTCGATGATAACTCCGCGGTAGTTATCAATGCCAGCGGTGAGCCCATCGGTACACGCATCTTTGGACCCGTGGCGCGGGAACTGCGCGCCAAACGGTTTATGAAAATAATTTCGTTGGCACCGGAAGTCCTTTAAGATCATCGGTTGCCATGGAGAACGAATAATGTTGAGAAGCAAAAGCCATCTTAAAAAAGATGATAAAGTCAAGGTCGTTGCGGGCAAAGATAAAGGTAAAATTGGCAAGGTATTGAGAATCGATCGCAAAAAAGAACGTGTCGTTGTAGAGAATATCAACATGGTCAAGCGCCATACACGCCCCAGCGGTCAAAGCCGGCAAGGCGGTATTGTTGAAGGCGAAGCGGCGATTCACTGGTCCAATGTGATGCTTATGTGCAACAAGTGCCTCGCACCGGTTCGCATCAAGATGCAGCGACTGGAAGACGGCAAAAAGAAACGCATCTGTCGCAAGTGCAGCGAGATTATTGATAATTAGATCGGGCATTGCCATCACTGTCCCGGAGGAAAATAATGCCAGCGGTAAAACAGACATATGAAACTGACGTCGTTCCCAAGCTTGTGGACAAATTCGGCTATAAAAACCGAATGCAAGTTCCCAAACTCAAAAAAATTGTTCTAAATATGGGCTTGGGTGAAGCTATCCATAATATCAAAATTTTAGATTCAGCTGTTGCCGAATTGAAGCAGATTGCCGGCCAACAACCGGTCATAACCCGTGCTAAAAAATCGATTGCCGCTTTCAAACTTCGCGCTGGTATGCCGATCGGCTGCATGGTGACATTGCGCCGCGATCGAATGTGGGATTTTTATAACAAATTGGTAAATGTGGCATTGCCCCGTGTGCGCGATTTCAGGGGAATATCCGGCAAAGCGTTTGATGGTCGTGGCAATTATTCGCTGGGGATCAAGGAACAAATTATTTTCCCGGAGATTGATTACGATAAAATTGATAAAATTAAGGGGCTTAACATAACAATCGTAACCTCGGCCCAAACAGATGAAGAAGGCAAAGAACTGCTCAAGTTAATGGGCATGCCCTTTAGGAACTAGATTTTTAGCCGCTATATATTAAATTGCGGCTGTAAAGGAGGACAGTTTGGCAAGAAAAGCGCTGAGGGTGAAAGCGTCGGCGAAACCCAAGTTTGGTGTTCGAAAGTATAACCGGTGCCCTATTTGCGGGCGACCGCGCGGGTATCTGCGTAAATTTGGAATATGTCGGATTTGTTTTAGAAATTTAGCATCGCAGGGCAAATTGCCAGGTGTGATCAAATCAAGCTGGTAAATAATATTCATCTGATTTTTTATGTTAATTTTTTATTTTAAAAACCTTGGAGTAAACCATGTCAATGAGTGATCCGATCGCCGATTTGCTGACACGCATCCGCAATGGCGTTAAAGCCAAGTTTAACAGCGTGGACATTCCCGGCTCAAAGCTTAAAATTGAAATAGCCCGGGTCTTGAAAGAAGAAGGCTATATTCGAAACTATAAATTTATCAAAGACAGCAAACAGGGCATTTTACGCGTTTATCTCAAATACAGCCAGGCGCAAGAGCCGGTCCTATATGGTCTGAAACGCATCAGTAAACCGAGCCGACGAGTGTATGTCCGATCTAAGGAGATCAAGCCGGTTTTAAGCGGTATGGGCGTTGCCATCCTGTCGACCTCGAAAGGGATCATGACGGATAAACACGCCCGTAAGGAAAATGTCGGCGGTGAGGTACTTTGCAATATTTGGTAATTAGGGGAGAAATTGATGTCGCGTGTAGGGAAAAAACCTGTTCAGATTCCGCCGAAAGCTACGGTGTCATATAAAGATAGGACAATCAGTGTTAAAGGCGAAAAAGGGACGTTGTCTCGCAGTATTCACTCTTCGGTAGATTTGAAAATTGAGGATAGCCAGATAACCGTCATTCCGTTGTCCAATGATAAAACCTGTATCGCACTGCAGGGATTGACCCGCAGCTTAGTGGCCAACCTTCTCACCGGCGTTAGCACGGGATTCAGCCGGCTATTGGAAATCAACGGAATTGGGTATCGTGCCGAGGTGAGCGGCAAGCAAATCGTATTCAATCTCGGATATTCGCATCCGATAAATTTTGATCTACCCGATGGTATTTCAGCTGAAATCAGCAAAAAAAATGTCATTACGCTCACGGGAATTGACAAAGAACTTCTGGGTCACACGGCTGCGGCGATTCGGTCTTTGCGACCACCCGAGCCTTACAAAGGCAAAGGGATTAAATATGCCGAGGAGCGTATCCAACGAAAGGCCGGTAAAACCGGAACGAAATAAACAGCCAAACGAGTAGCGACCAGTAGTGGTTTGTGGTGCTAGGAAACTTTATCGTAACGAATAGGAAAAAGAAAGATGGCTAAAGAGAATCGGCGCCAAGCAGCGCGTTTAAAACGCCAAAGAAGAATTCGGAAAAAAATTACCGGAACCACCCAACATCCGCGCCTGTGTGTGTATCGCAGCCTTAGACATATTTATGCCCAGATTATCGATGACACCCAAGGAATCACTCTGGTGGCGGCATCTGACATTGAAAAAAGCGTTAAAGATCAGTCCAAGTTTGAAAACAAAGTCGATTCAGCCCAACATGTTGGCAAACTTATTGCGCAGCGTGCCAGTGAGAAAAAAATTAAAAAGGTTGTTTTTGACCGCAATGGCTTTCTTTATCATGGTCGTGTCAAAGCGGTGGCCGAAGGGGCCCGTGAGGCGGGCTTGAAATTTTAAGTTTATTATTACGCCCATTTATACTTCAAAGGAGGATAGCTCTTGTTCAAGCAGGAAAAAGGTGAAAACGAATTAATCGATAAGGTTGTGCATATTAATCGGGTTGCCAAGGTTGTCAAAGGCGGCCGTAGATTTAGTTTTAGTGCCATTGTCGTAGTCGGCGACGGTGAGGGCCAAGTCGGCTTCGGTCTAGGCAAAGCTGGCGAAGTTCCTGAAGCTATTCGTAAGGGCGTTGAAAAAGCGAAAAAGAATATGATTGAAGTGCCTTTGGTCGAAGGCACGATCCCATATCAAGTGATTGGAAAGTTTGGTGCCGGCCGAGTGCTGCTCAAACCCGCTTCCCAAGGTACGGGGGTTATTGCCGGTGGTGCCGTTCGGGCGGTGCTTGAGGCTGTCGGCGTGCAGAATATTCTCACAAAATGTCTCGGGTCGCACAATCCTCACAATCTGGTTAAAGCCTCAATGGAGGGTCTGCAACAGTTGCAAAGCCGCGAGCAGGTGGCCGCCCGACGCGGTAAGAAGGTTGAAGAATTAAGTTAATCAGAGGAAGTCAATATGCCTGGTAAGATTAAAATAACGCTGGTTAAAAGTATGATTGGCCGGCCGGAAAAGCATCGCAAAGTACTGCGTGGCATGGGGTTAAACAAAGTCAACAAAACCGTGATGCTTGAAGACACCCCTTCCGTTCGCGGTATGATTCATAAAATAAATCATCTAGTGCACGCTGAGGAGAGTATCGATGAAGTTAAATGAGTTGTCCCCGGCAAAACACTCCCGCAAAGCGCGTAAGCGAATCGGTCGCGGCGTCGGCAGCGGTTGCGGTACAACTGCCGGACGAGGCACGAAGGGGCACAATAGTCGTTCTGGTGGCGGTGTGCGACCCGGCTATGAAGGTGGTCAAATGCCGATTCACCGCCGTTTGCCGAAACGGGGCTTTACCAATAAATTTAAAAAGCAAATCGCGGTCATCAACATTCGCGATTTGCAGCAATTTGAAAGTGGAACGGTAATCGATACCCAAGCCTTGGTTGGCAAGAATTTAGTGAAAGGCCGTTACGATGGCATTAAGCTGCTTGGACAAGGTGACATCGACATAGCGCTGACCATAAAAGTCAATCAGGTTAGTAAAAATGCCCAAGCCAAAATTGAAAAGGCTGGGGGGAGCATAGAGATTATAAAATGATTAGCAGCGGCTTCGGCAATATCTTTAAGATTCCCGAGCTAAAAAAACGGATTATTTTTACACTCAGTCTGCTGATTGTGTATCGGGTAGGGGTGCACGTGCCGGTGCCAGGAATCGACAGTGCGGTATTGGCCGATATTTTTGCCCGGGCCAAGGGAACGATTCTGGGAATCTTTAATATGTTTTCCGGTGGTGCCCTGGAAAATTTATCCGTATTTGCGCTGGGAATTATGCCCTATATTAGTGCATCCATTATCTTGCAATTGTTGACGGTGGTGATTCCCCACCTCGAAAGATTGAAAAAAGAAGGTGAACAGGGCCGCAAGAAGATTACCCAATACACGCGTTACGGAACCGTCGTTCTGAGTATTATTCAAGGTTTTGGCATTAGCGTCGGCTTGGAAAAAATGGGTGCTGTTATCAGCCCAGGCTGGTCCTTTAGAGTGATGACCGTTATTACCCTAACCGCCGGAACCGCCTTTATTATGTGGCTGGGAGAACAAATTACTGAAAGGGGAATCGGCAACGGCATATCATTGATTATATTTGCCGGCATTGTTGCACGGGCTCCTACGGCATTGGCCAATACATTTCGACTCGTCTCCACGGGCGAAATGGCAATATTCACGGTCATAATCCTGTTAGTAATGATGATTGCCGTGGTCGGTGCTATCGTGTTTGTCGAGCAAGGGCAGCGACGCATACCGGTTCAGTATGCCAAACGGGTTGTCGGGCGGCGCATGTACGGGGGGCAGAGTACCCACCTGCCGCTTAAAATAAACACCTCGGGTGTGATTCCGCCGATCTTTGCTTCGTCGATAATGATGTTTCCCGCCACCATTGCCAGTTTTATCACAATTGCGTGGATGCAAGATTTTGTTGCCACTTTAACACCGGGCAACGTTGTTTATGAAGTTTGTTTTGTCGGACTCATCTTTTTCTTCTGCTATTTTTATACAGCAGTTACTTTCAATCCGGTGGACGTGGCCGACAATATGAAAAAGCATGGGGGGTATATCCCCGGCATTCGCCCCGGTAAATTTACCGCTGACTATATCGACAAAGTGCTGACGCGCATCACTTTGGGGGGAGCCATCTACGTTGCGGCTGTTTGTGTGCTGCCCTCCATTTTAATTACGAAATTTAATGTGCCGTTTTACTTTGGAGGCACCGCACTGCTAATTGTGGTCGGCGTTGCGATCGATACAGTTGCACAAATCGAATCCCACATGTTGGCACGCCATTATGAAGGTTTCTTAAAGAAAGGCAGTATTAAGGGGCGAAGCCGCTGATCATTTTTTCCCGGGAGGTTGTTGGGACCCTCGCACTGGGCAAACGTCAACTTGATTATGATTTCACAATGTTTTCACAATATAAAAATAATTAACTGAAAATGGGAGACATTGCATGGCGAAAGATGAGCCAATCGTTGTAGAGGGTACTGTTACGGAAACGTTGCCGAATGCGATGTTTCGAGTCGAATTAGAAAATAAGCATAAGATTCTGGCACACATTTCGGGTAAAATGCGCATGCATTTTATCAAAATACTGCCTGGTGACAAGGTTACGGTCGAGCTATCGCCTTACGACTTAAGCCGTGGTCGGATTACTTACCGATCAAAATAGCAGGTTAACCATGCAATGGTTCTCCGATTAGATAGAAAAAAATTGTCCGAAATTTAAATAAGCGTACCTTTGAGGTTGGAAAATGAAAGTTAGAGCATCGGTCAAAAAAATTTGTCCTAAATGTAAAATAATTCGCAGAAAGCGTGTCGTACGCGTTATTTGTGAAAACAAACGACATAAACAACGGCAAGGATAGAGGAGGTTAAGCTTTGGCAAGAATTGCAGGTGTAGACTTACCCAAACGAAAAAGAATTGAAATTGGTCTAACCTATATTTACGGAATTGGCCGCACGACATCTACACGTATTCTCGAAAAATTGAATATCGATCCCAATACGCTTACCGATGATTTATCGGCTTCTGAAGTAAATGATATCCGTAAGGTTATCGACAGTGAGCAAAAAGTTGAAGGCGAACTGCGCAGTGAGGTCTCCATGAACATCAAGCGCTTGATGGATCTCGGTTGTTACCGCGGTCTTCGCCACCGTAAATCTTTGCCGGTCAGGGGACAGCGCACCAGTACGAACGCACGCACCCGGAAGGGGCCCAAGCGCGCGGCAGTCAAGAAAAAGGGCGCAGCGCGTGCGAAGAAATAGACTAATCGACCCAAACGCTATGGGCGAATAGACCTTTTTAAATTAACGATCTTTACTGAGTTAGGAATCGAAAGCATGGCCAAAAGACAACGCACGAAAAGGAAAGAGAAAAAGAATATACCCAGTGGGGTGGTTCATATACAATCCACCTTCAACAATACGATCGTTACCATAACCGATCCCGGTGGCAATGTCGTCGCATGGTCGAGTGCGGGCGGACAGGGTTTTAAGGGCTCACGTAAGAGTACGCCATTTGCAGCTCAACTGGCAGCCGAAGATGCCGCCAAAAAAGCAATGGAACACGGTATGCGCAGTGTCGAAGTTTATGTCAAAGGGCCGGGTGCCGGCCGGGAATCAGCATTGCGGGCATTGCAGGCGGCAGGATTTAATGTGGTGCTCATCAAAGATGTAACGCCTATTCCGCACAATGGTTGCCGTCCGCCCAAACGCCGCCGGGTTTAGGCACGCTATTGCGGGCTAACCGATGTTTATTTTATTAGTTTGAATATATGAATTTTCTAACGGACAACTCACATTAAGCTAGATCAGTATAAAAGGAGGAAGCATTGGCACGGTATACAGGTTCGGTATGCAGATTTTGCCGCCGTGAAAATCTCAAATTATTTTTAAAGGGCGATCGATGTTATTCGGATAAATGCTCGTTTGATCGACGTAGTTACCCACCCGGACAACATGGCGAGAGACGGCGTGGTAAAGTTTCAGATTATGGCATTCAATTGCGTGAGAAACAAAAAATCAAACGCATGTACGGGTTGTCGGAAAAACAGTTTCGCTTAACATTCAAAAAAGCTGAACGCAGGAAGGGCGTGACAGGCACAAATCTGCTTGTTTTTTTAGAACGACGTTTAGACAATGTGGTATACCGGTTGGGATTTGTCAATTCACGCAATCAAGGTCGTCAGCTTGTGAGGCATAGCCTTTTCCTGGTGAACGACAAAAAAGTAAATATTCCATCTTACCTCATTAAAAAGGGCGATGTTATCGAAGTTAGAGAAAAAAGCCGCAATGTGCAATGTATCAGTGACGCCATGGATGCTGTCGTTCGACGTGGTATTCCGCAATGGCTCGATCTCGAAAAAGAAAATTATAAAGGTGTTGTCAAGGGTTTCCCGGTTCGCGAAGACTTGACCATGCCCATGCAAGAACAACTGGTTGTAGAGCTTTATTCGAAATAATTGCGAATATTATAACTTCGAGCGAACGAGATTTCATGTTTTCAGAAAGATTGTATGTTTGTGTGATTAGGTAAACGCTCCATCCGTATATTTCCTGAAAACAATTGGAGAGAAAAAATGGCCTCAAATGATTTAATGTACATGAACTGGCAAAAAATGATCAGACCGGAAAAGATCCAGGTAACCAGTTCCCCGACTTACGGCAAATTTGTATGTGAGCCCCTGGAGCGTGGATTCGGTCTCACCCTCGGTAACTCCTTGCGCAGAATAATCTTGTCCTCACTGCATGGTGCTGCGATTACATCCGTTAAATTTGAAGATGTTATGCATGAATTTAGCGTTATTCCCGGTGTCCTCGAGGACGTTTCAGAAATCATTTTTAATCTTAAAGAAGTTCGATTTAAAATCTCTGATCCGGAGCCGAAAGAGGTGTACATTGAGGTGGACCGCAGTGGTGAATTAACTGCCGGCGATATTGTCAGCGGTGATGGTAAATGCGACGTTCTTAATCCTGAACATCATATTGCGACTTTAACCGATGAGACCAAATTGAAGATGAGTATGGTCGTCAAATACGGAAAGGGTTATTCCCTGGCCGAACAGAATCAAGATGAGGATGCGCCGGTTGGTACCATCCCGATTGACGCCGTTTTTTCCCCCATTAAGCGCGTAAACTATGTCGTCACCAACGCTCGGGTGGGGCAACGGACTGACTATGATAAACTTACCCTGGAAGTTTGGACTGATGGCAGTGTTGTTCCGGAAGATGCGGTTGCCTATGCGGGTAAAATCATAAAGGAACAGATGAGTATCTTTATCAACTTTGATGAAGAGGCTGAACCGGAGGTCGAGGAAAAAGAAAAAGAAGAAGAACGGCCGGCTTTTAATGAGAACCTTTATCGCAGTGTCGATGAATTGGAGTTATCTGTTCGCAGTGCCAATTGTTTGAAAAACGCTAACATTAATAAGATTTACCAACTTGTTGCCAAAACCGAAGCAGAAATGCTCAAGACCAAAAATTTTGGCAGAAAATCATTGAATGAAATCAAGGCGGTTTTGGACGAAATGGACTTATCACTAGGTATGAAGTTAGACGGTTTCGAGGTACTGGATGAAAGCGCCGAGGAAGGAGAATAGTAGATCCAATGAGACATCGCAAAGCCGGTTCGAAATTTAACCGAACAACCAGCCACAGGAAGGCCATGTTTAGAAATATGGTAACGTCCCTGTTTAAATATGAACGTATCCAGACAACTGATGCGAAAGCCAAAGAATTACGGCGTTGGGCCGATCGGCTGATCACGCTGGCCAAAAAGGGTGATTTACATGCCCGGCGACAAGCACTATCGATTATACGTGAACGCAATATTGTTCACAAAATATTTGAACTGGCGCCCGAACGGTTCAGCAAGGTATCGGGCGGATATACCCGTATTATCAAGATCGGTCGCCGCCCCGGTGATGCCGCTGCGATGTCGTTGATCGAATTGATCACGCCGGAAACACCAACAAAGAAAAAGACCACCAAAAAGAAAACCAAAGCTGCGGCACCCAAACCAGCTGCAAAAACAAAAGCCGCCAAAGACGAAAGCGAATCTGAGGCCAAGACAGATACTCCAAAGCAAGCCGCCAAACAAGACGTTGCGGCACCAACTACCAAAACACCGAAAAAGACGAAGGCCAAGGCGGCATCAAAAAAAGCTGTAGCGAAAACGGCTGCAAAAACCGAAACCAAGAAACCGGCAAGTAAACCAAAAGCGAAAGCCGCTTCCCCCAAAGCATCGGCTAAAGAGGAATCGCCGGCCAAGAAAAAAGCAGCAGCCCAAAAGGCGGCTCCTAAAAAGAAAGCGCCGGCCAAGAAAACAACCTCAAAAAAGGCCGCCCCTGAAAAAACGACTGAAGACAAATAAGCTATTTCAGTTGATCGCACCAAAAGACAAAAACCCCCTGCTGGTGTATACCGGCAGGGGGTTCTTCATTTTAATGCGTCAAATTCAGAAATTAGGCACCACGGTTTTGCTTGGCGGTATACAGCCTTTCATCGGCGCGCTTAAGAATCAATTCGGGAGATTTAATTGCGGGATCTTCAGTGGAGGCCACCCCAAAGCTAATTGATACTAGGATTCTTGTTAAATTGATGATCAGCGGATTGGCCTTAAAATGTGTTTGCAATCGGGTCATGAGGAAAAGGGCATCTTCAGCTTTGGTTTCGGGCAGAATGACAACAAACTCATCTCCGGCATAACGCGCAATGATATCCGGCTCACGGCTCATATTTTTTAAACATTGCGCCACATACTTCAGCAGTTCGTCTCCGCAATCGTGGCCATAGCGGTCGTTCACTTGCTTAAATTCGTCTAGATCTAAAAAAACAACCGACAACTTGCCGGCATAGCGATGGTCGCGCGAAAATTCACGTTTCAGCGCATTTTCCATGGCGCGACGGTTTAGCAAGCCGGTTAAAGGATCTTGATAGGCTAAATACTCAAGTTTTTCATGGGCGGTGACATTGGATAGGCATATGGATACTTTAACGGCTAAACGCTCCAACAGGCTGGTATCGATTCCAGGCTTAAATCTGGTGTGATCGAAAGCAGCCTGATTAAAACTGCCGATAATCTTACCGTCCAGCAGAATTGGCGCAATGGCGACAGACTTAATAAACGGCCACCCCATTTCAGGCAGCAGCCGCTTATAGCGCTTTAAATCAGAGTTTACCAACAACGGCTTGCGACGGTAACCTAAAAGCTCAATGAAATCTTTTTTTTCAATAACGGTCATATTGGTGCGTATCAGTTCCGAGGCGGCCAGCGCATGAATGAGGTTTGACACTTCACTGTCTTTGATCATGGCAATCCATGCAAACGGAACTTTAAATTGGGAACGAATTTGCGATAGCAGGACCTCGAAAAAATCTTTAAACTTCAGAATCGACAGAATGCTTTTTTCAATTTCAAAAAATTGTTCAGCGATTCGTTCGTTTTTTTCCAGTCGTTTGTAAATCGACTGCAAATCATACATACTGGCTTTGCTGTTTTGCATCGCTTATGTTAGACCCCTTAAAGGTCGCAAAGACGCGGCCTTTGCTTCAAATTTCACCCTTCAATCATTTCGTGTTTGGACGATGAGGCTACCGTTTTCTTAATGGTGATCAAAAAAGCGTATATCATTCTCAAAAACCGAAAAAAGCA
>JASJAZ010000079.1 GCA_030066785.1 Desulfobacterales bacterium
CCCATATCCGATATGCTATTTGATCAAATGATTGGCAGCGGGTGTGTATCTAAAGTCCGAGCGGCGTGGGTTGGAAATGTCATCACCGGTTCCGGTTATAATTTTCGGCGTGCGGTTGAAAATGGGACACTAGCAATTGAAGATCATTCTAACTTGACCATGGATACAGCGCTTAGGGCGGGAGCTGCCGGCGTTTCCTTTATGCCGACCCGCACCGCACTGGGAAGCGACTTGTTTACGACCAATTCTCACTTAAAAATCGTCAATTGCCCGTTTACGGATCAAAAATTAACCGCTGTGGCCGCCATCCAACCAGATGTGACCATTATTCATGTGCAGCGCTGTGACCCTTACGGCAATGCCCACGCCTGGGGCAATACCGGGATGATGCGGGCGGCGTGCTTGGCCGGCCGGCGCATTATTGTCACATCAGAGGAAATCGTCGAATCCCATGTTATCCAGAGTGATCCCAATCGAGTTATTGCACCGGCCGCCAAGGTTTGTGCGGTGGTGCATGCTCCCTGGGGTGCGCACCCATCACCTGTTCCGGGATTTTATAATCGTGATCACGGGGCTTTTTTGGATTACCGCGAAAATAGCAAAACCGCGGATGATTACCAAAAGTGGTGTCGGCAATGGGTACACAAGGCAAAGACCAATGATGACTACCTGGACTTATTGGGGAAAAAAAGACTTAAGCAACTGGCCTTAAAGCACCATCTATATTCTGAGGCGGTGGACTATGGGTACTGACCTAAATAAAAATACCTACAGCTCTGGCGAAATGATGGTTGCCGCCGCTGCCCGGGAAATTAAGGATGGCGAGGTGGTTTTTGTGGGTATGCGTCTGCCATTATTGGGCTTTTTGCTGGCCAAGCATACCTGCGCGCCCAATGCGATGGGAATTTACGAATTGGGCATTGTGCGTGATACAGCGGCGCCGGAACCGATATTGACCATGGGTGATCTTCCTAATATTTATGGGGCGCAGTGGTTAACAGATACCGGCGATGTCATGGGTCTTTTGCAACAGGGCCAAGTGGATGTCAGTTTCATTGGTGGTGCCCAGATAGACCGATTTGGCAATTTGAACACCAATTATATCCTTGACAATGACCAAGTCAAAATGCGCCTGCCCGGCAGCGGCGGCGCCTGTGATCTCGCCAGTTTGTCACAGCGCCATATTGTTATTATGGCGCATCAACGGAGGCGATTTGTCCCCAAAGTCGATTACATCACATCGCCTGGTTTCGGTGATGGAGCCGGCTGGCGGCGCAAAGTCGGTTTAACGCGGGGTGGACCCTCCGCTGTGATTACAACCCTTGGCGTCTTTCATTTTGATCCGCATACCTGCGAGATGGTATTGCATACAATCCATCCCGGGGTATCCGTTGATATGATACAGGCTAACACCGGGTGGCCTTTAAACGTTTCTGCCGATCTGCATCAGACGCCGCCGCCGACTACAAGCGAACGAAACATTATACGCAAATTCGATCCAAAAGGATTTTGGATCGGAACATAATCTAAACCCCCAAAAAGCCTGAATTATTGCTTGCCGGTAAAAACAACGCCACCGCTTTAAGGGAGCTTGCATGTCGACAAATCAGTTGACCAAAGTATTGCGATACCGCTGGATTATTTTTTGGGTTCTTTCTTTGAGCTATGTATTGGTCTATTTTCATCGACTTTGCCCGGCAGTGGTGGTTGTTGACATGATGACGGATTTGCGAACCACCGGTTCTTTAGCCGGCTTTTTAGGCGCGGCCTATTTTTACCCCTACGCGCTCATGCAACTACCGGCAGGATTATTATCTGATTCCTGGGGGCCTCGTAAGACCATCACGCTGTTTTTCAGTGTGGCGTTCATCGGTTCCATTATTTTGGGATTAGCGGGATCAGTAGCATGGGCCATTGTGGGCCGCGCGCTGGTCGGGTTAGGCGTTGCTATGCTGTTTGTTCCAACCATGAAGGTATTGGCCGAATGGTTTCGTATACGCGAATTTGCTTTAATGACAGGTATTCTCATGGCTATGGGTGGAATAGGCTCGCTGACCGCCGCGAGTCCCTTGGCTTTTCTCAGCAATTGGATCGGCTGGCGCATGTCGTTTGTGGCAGTTGGCATTTTTACCCTTTTTCTAGGCATGTTGGTGTGGCTGTTTGTCCGTGATCGTCCCGCCGATTTTGGTTGGCCTTCACCCAGGGAAACGGTTCAAGCATCGGCGCAAACATATCGTCTGCCAGATAGCATTCGCATGGTTTTAACCAACCGTTTTTTTTGGCCGATTGCCATCTGGTTTTTTTTCGAATGCGGCATTTTCTTTTCTTTTGGTGGATTATGGGGCGGTCCTTACCTTATTCAAGTGCACGGGCTGCCCAAAGAGCAGGCCGCCCACGTCCTATCCATGTTGGCGGTTGGCATGATTATCGGAAGTCCATTGCTCAGCAGCCTGTCCACCTCTGTATTTAAAGCCCGTAAACCGGTTATCGTGATGTCCAGTACCGTAACCTTGGCCATTACGTTGATATTATACTATTTTACAGACTCGATTCCGATCATCGGTCTTTATCTGGTTTGTTTGGGGCTCGGTATTTTTTCCAGTGCCATTGTGGTCATCGGTTTTACAACCAACAAAGAGCTTTTTCCGGTAGAGATGGCCGGCACCGCCACTGGTTTGGTAAACCTGTTTCCTTTTGCCGGCGGCGCGGTTTTTCAGCCGATTCTCGGCCATGTGTTAGAGGCTCACGGCCGATCGGGGGGCGCGTTTACCTTGGCCGGGTATCAACACGCGTTTCAAATTCTTCTGGGCTGTGCGGCGGTGGCGCTGGTGGCAAGTCTGTTTTTGAAGGAAACGATGGTGCGTGAATAATAATGTTTTCGAATTTTAATGGAATTTAATCAGTGATCCTGTTGATGTGGTTTAACTATCTGAAATAAGGTTTTAATCGATAATGATCCAGCAACAAATGACGCGTGCAAAGCTTGCCGAAGTGATCGAAAATTGGAGCCAAGCATGGAACAAGCATGATTTGGACGGTGTAATGACGCTATTTCATGCCGACGTTGTTTTTGAAAACTGGACAGGTGCCACAGTGCGGGGCAAAAACGCCTTGCGCCAGGCATGGCAGCCTTGGTTTCAAAACCACGGTCATTTCAAATTTATAACTGAAGATGTATTTGTTGATGCAAGTTGCCAAAAAGTGCTTTATCAGTGGACGTTAGAATGGCCATCATTTGAAGCAGGCTATGCCGGCAAATGGGAAATACGCCGCGGGGTGGATGTCATCCATTTTCGTGAGGGAAAAATTATTAGTAAACAGACATACTGCAAAACTTCCATTGAAATTGACGCGCAAAGAATCTGCTTGACCCCATGATCGCTTCAAAATCTACCAGATTGAAACTAATTAGGCCTTGTATTTCTTGCGCATTAAATGCCATATACAAATCTAACGACTTTTTTGCACTACCGGGACCTTGAATGAAGATTTGATTTTTTTGGTTAAACACTATTACCGTAGGTGAGCCGTCGAATATAAGCAACAAAAGCTGTAAAACCTTGTGTAATCCGACTTGCTCGCAATTGATCCATCTTTTTTTACTTGACAAAAATGCATGTAGCTGCAATTTAGCTTCTAATTGATAAATAGGCTTTGGCAACTGAATGATCTTTAGTGTCATAGGATTAACCACATACTTAAAGGGAGGTGCTGATGAAGGTAAAGAGACTGCCCATTATTATCCTAATCGGAATGTTTGCGATTGGATTGTTGACTGTACCTGCGATTGCCAAAGGACCGTCGCTGGATAAATGGAAACCGGCTTTCGATCCATCAGGAGCCAAATACAAATGTATAGTGTCCAATGTTTCCCATCCGGTACTCAAAGGCGTATATGCTGGATTCGCCATTCGGGATGAGCTGTGGAAACGGACAAATGGGCAAATCTATATCGATTATAAGCCATTTTCCATGCTCGGCGGCGAAGTAGAAGTCCTGAATCAATTACAGATGGGTGCCATTCAGGGGATGAGTTGCAGTTCGGTGGCTTCGACGAATTTGGGCCCCCGCTTTGGACTCATTAATCTGCCTTTTTTGGTAAGCTCCTTTGATAAGTTGGATAAATTTGTCGCCAGCGGCAAGTTGTTTGACCATTATATGATGGCCATGGATCATCAGGGCATTATCGGACTGGACATTACCGGCTACGGAAACTATGGCTGGGCGACAACAACTCCGGTGAAAAGTTTGACCGATGCCAAAAAAGTGAAATTTAGAATTGCCGAAGCCGCTGTGAATAAGATGCTTTACAAAGAATGGGGGTTCAATCCCGTGGTGATGCCCTGGCCGGATGTGCCGGTCGCTTTAAAACAGGGTGTTATTACCGGTTTGGACCACACCCCGATGGTTTGCAACATTACCAAAAAATTTGAAGTCGCTAAATATTACACCTATATCAATTATGCCCAGGGGCTTTTTATCTGGATATTCAATAAAGCCTGGTTTAATCGTTTGCCGGCCGACCTGCAGAAAACGTTTAAAGAAGTGGTGCATGATGTCAGCGCCGATATTCGGAAACAAACGGTCCAGCAGGAAGTCGATCAAATTAAGGCGGCTGAGGCAAATGGTATCCAATTTTTTAAGCTATCGGATGCCGCCATGGACGTATTAAAACGCAAAGGCGATGCGGTACATAAAAAGTTTGCACCGGAGATCAACAAGCTTTATTCAGGCGATAAATACAGACCCGCTAATTTTCTATCTGAAGTTCAAGCTTATATGAATTACAAACCCTAGGTTTTTAACTGTTTCACAATAAAAGGGGGGCTTTTGCGCATGCTGAAGCCCCCCTTTAGCTCTGATGCTGAGGACCTTCGTGATGTTTGGTAAAGTGTTGGATTTTTTAGATAAGATACTGTCATTCTTTGAAGAATGGACCTTATTTGTAACTGTATTCGTGGCATTGATTGCTTTATTTGCCAATGTGGTATTGCGGTATGGATTTAACTATTCGCTGGCATGGTCGGAAGAACTGGTACGCGAAGTTATTATTTACACCACCTTTATTGGATGCAGTGCCGCCATTAAAAATCGTTCGATGATTAAAATCGATGCACTTGTTCAGTTGGTACCCAAATTAAAGATACCTTTGAGCTTTTTTAGCAATCTGGTGGTTCTGATTTTTGCCGTCATGATGGTTTATTTCGGTTGGAAAATGGCCGCGCTTCAGGTGCAAACCAACCAAAAAACCATCATAATGCAGATTCCCCTGGTTTATTTATATGCCATTCTGCCCCTTATGGGCGTTATGATGTTTATTCGAACCATTCAAATTCTCTATGCCGACTTCATGGAACAGCGGGCAGCGAAGTCAACGCAATAGAGAGGACCGGTAAGCCAAGCGCTGCTGATGCAGATAGCGATTCGAGAAGGAGATTGATTGGATGGAGACTAGTCACATTGTCATTCTGCTGATTCTGCTGGGGTGCATGGTAACTTATGTTCCCGTTTTTATGTGCCTTTTTTTCACAGCGGTGCTGGGCTTTCTTTTATTTACCGACCTGCCGCTACTGTTGCTCACACAGAGTCTGTTTCGCAGTATGGACAAATTTGCTCTGGTGGTCGTTCTTTTCTTCATTCTATGTGGCAATATTATGACCGCCGGCTCAATTGTTGATAAATTGATCAAGGTGGCAAACAAGCTCGTTAGCTGGTTGCCAGGGGGTTTAGGGATGGCCGGCGTTTTGGCGTGTGGCCTGTTTGGTGCGATTTCGGGCTCCACGGTCGCCACTGTGGTGGCACTGGGGGGATTTATGATTCCCGCCCTGCTGGATAATGGTTATCCGCAAAAATACACCTTGGGCCTGATGACGACTTCTCCTAATTTAGGTGTCATTATTCCGCCCAGCATCGGTATGATTCTATACAGCATGATTAGTAATGTTTCGCTGCAAGGATTGTTTTTGACCGGATTTATTCCCGGGGTGTTAATCATGCTGGGCGTCTGCACTTACTCATATTTTTCCTTTCGCAATAAAAAGGAATTGGTCCGCATGCCGGTGCCCTCCTTTAAAGAACTGCTGCTGGTATTGAAAGAGGGTTTCTGGTCACTGATGCTGCCGGTTATTATTTTTGGGGGTATTTTTTCCGGTTGGTTTACAGCCAATGAGGCGGCCGTGGTGGCGTGTGTCTATGCTTTCATAGTTGAGCTTTTTATTCATAAATCGATGAAATTTAGCCAGGTTAAACAGATCACCGTTAATTCGGCCATCACTTCGGCAACCCTTCTCATTATTGTGGCGGGCGCCACCTGTTTTGGCCGGCTGTTGACCCTGCAGGACATACCGGGACAGATTACCGAAGCGGTGCTATCAACCATCCAGTCGCCGGTGATGTTTCTATTGATCATGAACTTGTTGCTTCTGGTGGTGGGTATGTTTATGGATATCATATCGGCCACCATGATATTGGGACCGGTGTTTTTGCCCATGCTGGATGCCTTTAATGTCAACTGGATGCACTTCGGATTGATACTAACCGTAAACCTGGCAATCGGTTACTGCACACCACCGATGGGGGTCAGCCTATACATTACGGGTGCCATCGCTAACAAAGATTTGATTTATGTTTCTAAAGCCGTTATTCCGTTTATTCTCATACAGATAGCTGTTTTGGGGCTGATGACCTATTTACCGGATGTCGTTTTGTGGTTGCCGCGTATTATGGGATTCGGGGGATAAAGCTAAACGTAACCATTAATTTAACGACGGAGGTCTCAATGAAACTAAAACAAATCGTTATTTCCATCGAAAATTCTCCCGGGCGGTTGTATGAAGTCACCCGCGCACTCGGAGAGGCCGGTATCAATCTGCGAGCGTTAAATTTGGTGGACACCGGGGCCTTTGGGCAACTGCGGTTGTTGGTTTCAGATGTTACCACGGCACGTCGAATCCTGATGGAAAAACAGATACCAGCCTTTGTTAATGAAGTCGTGGCCGCTGAAATAGAGGACACACCCGGCAGTTTGTCAAAGATATTGAAACCGTTGTCAGAGGCTAAGGTCAATGTCATCTTTATGTATGCGTTTATCGGATTTTCAGCGGGTAAAGCTGTGATGATTTTTCGTTTTAGCGACAACGATAAGGCCATTGAAATTATGCAAGCCCACGGCACCAGTATTTTGGACGCCGATACTTTCGGCATTTTGGAAAACGAAAGCTAGTGATCGGCAGTTTGCCCTCAATTAGCTTCGGATATCATTTGGCTGCCGTTAGCACGTGAGATGATTGCCGGTCTGCATGGGTAGGTTCGCATCGTCTGCGTTGCCGCAAAGGTCAACGCCAAATGCCAAACAACAATCGTCTCTCCACATGTTTACTGCCCAAATATTGACCTACCGGCATTTTCAGGTTTAATCGAACTCTTTGTGCAAGCGGCTTGTTGGTATCGTTAAATATCGTTACGAATATTATGAGTAGGCAGATCTAGTCTGTAAATTACCAAATACACCAAGCGTCGGCATGCCGGCATGGATGCTGGTTTAAAAAAAATTTTACCATGGTTAACAATAATTCAACCAATAACAAAGCGTCCTCTGCCCATCAATCAACGGGCGGAGAAGGGGACGGCCCTGAAAAACAACCTTACCGCATCTTTGTGGAGGACGTTGCCGATGGGTTTTACGAAACTGATCGGCACGGCAATTTCACGTTTTTCAATCATGCGCTGTGTCGCATTTTCGGCTATGAGCCACACGAGATTCAGGGGCGCAATTATCGTGAATTTATGGATCGCAAAAATGCGGATCTGGCCTTTGAAAGCTTCAACCGCGTTTATCGCACCGGTCAGGGATTTACCGATATTACGTGGGAAATCACCCGCAAAGATGGACAGCAGCGCATCTTGGAGATTTCCACCAATCTGATCTACGATGCTAACCGCGCAAAGGTCGGTTTTCAGGGCATTGCCCGGGATGTAACCGAGAAATCACTGGCACAAAGAGCTTTACAACAATCCCAGGAGTTGGCCGAATGCCAATACACCGCTAGTCGGCGCGCGGAAAAACGGTATCGGGCGTTGCTGAACTTTCTGCCGATTCCGGTTTTTGTATCTAACCCGGACAATACGGTTTCTTTTTTTAATCCAGCTTTTGAGCGGGTTTTTGGCTGGTCGTTTAAGGAGATGGCTGGCAAGCGGATTCCATTTGTGCCCGATGATTTTAAAACGGAAACCCGCGAAGGTTTGAAAAAACTGCTCAAAGACAAAGAAATCCATCATTTTGAAACCAAGCGGCTAAACAAGGAACAGCGTTTGTTGGATATCATTCTGGATGGCGCGGTATTTTATGATGAGGAAAACCAACCTGCTGGTCAGGTTCTAACCCTGCGTGACGTCACCCGCGAAAAACGCAACGAACGCAGCAATCAGGCCTTTTTTCGCATTTCCAAAGCCTTGTACCAATTCAGGGAATTGGATGAACGACTCGATTTTATCACTAAGGAAGTCCAAGCCTTGATGGATGTTGAAGGTGCTTTAGTGATTTTAATTGATGATAAGCAAAACGAGTTCTTTTTTAGAGCCGCAGCGTGGGAGGATTCTGACACTGAGAAAAAGTATAAAGAGATTCGAATGCCCATGGACAAAGGAATCGCCAGCCAGGTGTGTCGCCGCGGTGAGCCGATGATCGTGCATGATTATCAAAATAGCCCCTATTCGTTTCATAAAGTGGATGAGCAAACCGGTTTGCAAACCCGCGACATGCTGCAAGTGCCGATCCAAACCGATGACCGCATGATCGGCGTGCTATGCGCGGTCAACAAAAAGACGGCTGCGTTTGATCAAGCCGATGCTGATTTGTTGAGCTCCATTGCCGGTATTGTTGCATTACCGCTTGAAAATGCCCGCATCAATCAGGAACTGAAACGTTCTTACCAGGAAGTTCAAAGCCTTAACCGGGCCAAAGACCGCGTGATTCATCACCTGTCCCATGAATTAAAAACACCGGTGGCAGTATTGGACGCCTCTTTAGGACTACTGGAAACCAAACTCGCCAAACAAAGCGATCAAAGCTGGCGGCGCATTCTAAAAAGGGCTCAACGCAATCTCGACCGCCTGCTTGAGATGCAATATGAAATCGAAGACCTGTTAACCGATCGGGATTATCGAACGTATCATATGTTGTCCACATTGTTGGCCGCCTGTACCGATGAATTGGAAGTGCTGGCCGCCACCGCCGGGTGCGAGGAAGAACCGCTGGTGGCGGCGCTCAAGAATAAAATTGAAGCCCTTTTTGGCCCCCATGAATATATTTCAGAGGAAATCCAGTTAGATCAGTTTGTCAAACAGGCAGTTGACGCATTGCGTCCCCGTTTTTCCCATCGTAAGTGTCGCCTTAAAACCGATTTGCATTTCACCTCACCGGTGTTTATCCCTAAAGCGGTTCTGAAAAAAATTGTTACCGGCCTGATTCGCAACGCGGTGGAATATACGCCGGATGGCGGACAAATAACCGTTGCCGTGCGGGATGATTCGCAGGGACCGCAACTGGAAGTCATCGATAATGGCATTGGCATGAGCAAGGAGAATCAACGCTTGTTGTTTGAGAATTTTTTTACAGCGTATGAAACCATGCAGTATTCCACCAAGCAACCATTTGATTTTAATGCGGGCGGCCGGGGCTTTGATTTGTTGCGAATGAAAATTTTTTCCGAACGATATCATTTCAAAATCCGGGTGAATTCAAAACGGTGTCAGTTCCTATCAACCGATGAGAATAATTGCCCGGGTGATATTGAAAATTGTGAGCATTGTCAAACAATCGCAGACTGTCATCAGGTAAGCGGTACGACCTTTACCGTTCAGTTCACACCGTCTGCCAAGCATGTTACCAGCGAGAAGCCCATGCTGGCGTAAAGCCGATAGCGACAGCGTATTGTATTGGAAAAATTAACGATGAAACCAAAAGCAATGGCACACACATCATCAAAACCACAGTTTTTTCGTGAAATTGACATTCAATTTTTGATTCATGAGCTTAAAGATCCGATTTCGGTCATTGAAACCAGTGCACGCACACTTGTAGAGCGTCAGGAGAAATTTGGGTCATTATCGCCGCGCCAAGAACGAACCATGGCGCGCATTTTGCGATCCACCCGCAAAGCCCGGGCAATGTTGTATGATTTACTTGAAATCGGACGCTCTGAGTCTGGGTGTTTTATTTGCTGCCGTTTTCAGCCGGCCGCCTCCCTGTTTCAAGTGATATTGGATGCCATGGAAATAAGATTCGGCAGCATTCCTGAAGAATTACGACGATCCGGCGCCGAACCCCAAGCCATCAAGCTTTTATCCAACTATGGTCTATTTCTTGATTTTGACCCTTCGGTATTTCGCTCCGAATTGTATCAGGATGAGACCAAGTTTCGTCAAATTGCCGGCAATCTCATCCGCAACGCCATGCACCACCGTAAAGAGCGCATCGATATTAAATTGAATGTTACGGATAATATCATCTACCTTGATGTTATCGATGACGGACCGGGTATCGATTCCGAACACCATGAACTTATTTTTCAACGGTATAGGCAAGTCGATGCTTGCAGCCTGCCTACGCGTGAAGGGCATGGCTTGGGATTGGCCGGTGCCCGAATTCTGGCGCGATCTTTGGGGGGCGATATTGAAATAATGAGTAAGAAAGGCAAGGGTGCTACTTTTCGCCTCAATTTGCCTACTTCAATGGACCCGGATATCGGTACTGATAAAGATTCAAAACAGCGGTGAATAGCATAAAAGGTGTAAATTCTGTAAACCAATTCGCTTGCGGGCCGGACAGTTGACTATTTTGCCCACACAGCCAAGGAGGGATCTGTTATGACGGGATCAAAATCATATCTAAAAGGAAAGCGAATTTTAGCAGTGGATGACGAGGTTGATATTCTAGAAACCATAGAGGATCTGCTGGATGAATCCGACATTGATTGTGCTCGGGATTATGAAAGTGCCTCCCGTAAAATTGCCACCACAAAATATGATCTGGCCATTCTTGACATCATGGGGGTGGATGGACTCAAACTTCTGGAGGAAACTGTTGATCGCGGCATACCAACTGTGATGTTGACCGCCCATGCCATTAATCCCGAAACGTTGTTGGCCTCCATCCGCAAAGGGGCTATTTCGTATCTTCCCAAGGAAACCCTCGCCGATCTGGATCACCTGCTAGATGAACTGCTCGGTGCTTTTGAAAAGGGTGAACCTCCCTGGAAGCTTCTTTTCGAAAGATTAGGAGATTATTTCAACCAGCGTTTTGGTTCGGGGTGGCAGGACCAAGACAAAGAGTTTTGGTCGGAGTTTAGCCGCAACTATCAAATCAGCAAAGGGATCCAAGAGCGTTTGCAGCACGATCGTCGGATTCTGGATAAAGGCATTTAGAAAGAACCGAAATAATCCACAAGATAATGATATGTTATCTCTTGAATTGGAGTGAACCAGGTTTTAGGGGCGGTGTTTGATCCATTCGGATCCGTTCCAAATTTTTTGATAATTTTGACACATTAAATAGGCCAGCCATACCTTTTCCATCGACCTAAAAAGCTTACCAGGCGTTGTCGTCGACCCCGGATACATTTTCTTGTTCCAGTCAAAAAACGCCTGGGTTGTCTTTTCAAAACGCTGACCAGGCATCTGCGCCATTTCAATTAATTGATCAAACCGGGGCAACCACGTATATTTGGCCACATGGATGACGCCGTCGGTCCTCCGAATTCCGAAACCTTTCTTTACATTACAATTGTCATTTGATTTACCCAGCCAGCAACATATTTTTTCGTTTTCGCCCACATAAAAGTCTCCATAAGTGTATGCCCATAAGCGCTGAATTTCGTTGGCTTGCATACACATGCGGATGTATTGGGTGCTTTTATCCATGGCCTTGTCGTCTTGAGCAAGAAGGGGCTGTTTCAAACGTTCTGCAGCCGGCCGCCACTTGATATCCACAGCAGCGCCAATTGACGCTGGAGATGGGAAGTGATGCGTATACTTTATTTATGTGCTAATGTTAATCAATATATAATTACATCGAGTCGGCCTAATTTAAATTAAAATGTGCAGGTGCCAAATGCTTCCATGAACCGATAAAGTCCGATGCGCACCCAAGACTCGTCCTTATAGGCGGCAAAATCGACATTGAAGGTCTGCTGAGGCGTGTTGTGCCACAATAGGTCAAAAAACTGATGCGCTTGCTGAAAAATCCGTGCCCCTGGCTCTCCGCGCACAACTGCATCGGTTTCCAGATTCAAATCGTTAAGGTTGCGCCGGGTGAAATTGGCGGAACCAATAATAAGGGTACTCTGACCACCATTGATTGTCGCCAGCATCATTTTGGAATGTGATTGTTCACCATGCGTATGGCTCCATTTTACCTTTATGCCCGCATTGTTTAGTTCCAGGGCGACTTGGCGATTGGGTATTCCATTTTTCGTGCGACCAAAGGCATCTTTGTTTGGATCTAAAAGAATTCTAAGATGTGCGCCGCGTTGGTGTGCGCGCTTGAGCGCTGCCACGACCTTGCGGTCTGATAGGTAAAACATCACCATATCGATATGATCATTGTTGCCGGCTTTTTGGATGGTTTCCAGTATGGCGTGTTTAATTTTGCTTTCGGTAACGATTTGAAGACTCGTTTCCGACGAGCTTTTTTGTACCGGGCAGGGTGGGATATTCAGGCGCGGGCCGCCGGAAAAATCTAAAACGGCCTGCTCGGTTGCGAGCAAATCAATCACGGCAGGGCCTTCAAAGGCGATCGCCACATTACCGTGGGCACTGCTACCGTCATGCGGATTGGCAGATGTGATCAATCCCGCAAGGCGATTATGATTATCAGCTACCAACACTTTGCGGTGATTGGCTTTAAAATTTGCCAGGCGCAAATAACTGCGCAACGAAACCCGGCCGGCACCGAATGGATTGGGCAGCCACCCTCCCGTGCTGTTTCCCCAAATTTGCCCCAATAGCCGCCAAAAGGCCGAGTATATCGGGTTACTGTCGCGCAAGCGCTCCAGGCGCGTTAAGACAACTTCAATACCAGCTGATTTTAAATTTTCTAAATGTTTGGCCGGCAGGCCGCCATACACGGTGTTGATCGGGTCGGTAATGACCACAACTTGCATTTGGGGGTGTCGCTGTTTTTGGGCCACCAGAGCATTGGTTAATTCTAAACTCAACGGGCGCAGGGGTTTATCACCGGCGCCTAAATAGCTATTGTAAAGAAACATATCCACCAGGATAAATTGCTTCGCATCGCCGATGATGCGAAATACTTCGTCAAAAATTTCCTGGTGATGATGGCGCCTCCCGTCGGGATCGACCCAGGTTAAATCTTTTAAGAAACGAATTGAGCTCACCGGATGTATTGGCCCCTTAAAAGAAATGCCTTGAGGCAGCGGTTTGAAGATATGATAACTGCCCATCGCAAAAAGTAAAACGGCAACAGTAAAGCATAAAAAACACCAAGGATGGCGCGCGATCCAGTCAAAAAGTTTGTTATTTTTAACAAACTTCAACATGATAAAGCTCTTTTAGTAAAATAGCATGGAATCCATTTTGTTTTGTAGGTGAGTGAACTATCCATACGATCGGATATGCTAGCCCCAACTATTGCCGCGCCTTAATTTACACCCGCGCAATGCATTCAACGGCTCAACACAGCAATAAAAAAAAGCAGCAAAATCATCTGGCCAAAATTCGCTGCTTTTTAGTAAGCCGGAGACAGAAATTTGAATGAAATTCGATTTAGGTGAGATCAACAAGATCCGAGGGAGCGATGATCTCTATGCTGGAACGGTTAATGTTTAAAAAAGATGCGGTCATGATTGGTTTACCATCATGATTCATCACGGTTGCGTCCGTAACCGCCACAAATGATTGGGATTCCACGATAAAATCGGTTAGCCGGGCCCCTTTAATGAGGGCAATTTCGCCATCAATGCGGTAATTGTCGGTTATAATAGTTACCTCGGTGCGGCTTTCCATTTCAGTCATTGAGCACTCCTCCTTTGATGAAAGTTGAATCTCAATGCCATCTTATCATATTTGCGCCTATTTTGCTTCTTCAGTTGAAGGCAGACGCTCTTTAAACGCCACAAACAGTTGTTCACTTTTACCATCGACGGCAGGCTGGTTGTCGCGCCAATCATGAATGCTGCAGTAGTCATTTTGGTCGGTGGGCACCGTGCAACTGATAAACGGCATAATCGGGTCGCCGGCCACTGACTTGAAGTTTAGCATAAATGCATGGTTTTGTGGTAATCGATCAAATTCCAGCAGCTGGGTTAAAAATATTTTACAAGCGCCTTCAAAAAATTGCTGGTCATTGCGATATTCAACGATTCGTTTGCGAAACATTTGGACCGCCTGTTCGGGCGTTTCGGCGTAGGCCATCAGGCTAAATTCGCCGTGTCGGCGGTCTTCTTCCTTGGTCTGTTCTTGATTGGTAACATGGGTAAATAGTCCGACAAAAATCATCGTTTTTCCTTTCATGTGTGACAGTTAATTTTGAGAGCGACAATATCTTTCAATGGTTTCAATCTGTCTCCTTACCTCATCTATCAGTTGGCGTAAATAAGATATTTATATGGATAGGGCTTAGCGTTAACCTCAGATATTACTTATAATTTCGCAAATACGGCTTTTAGTTGGGCCACGCGCTCTTCAAAATACACAATTGCTTGTTTGATCGGTTCAGGCGATCGCATGTTAATGCCGGCCACCTGCAATTCATCCAGTGGAAATTGGCTGCCGCCCAGTTTGAGAAATTTTAGATAGGCATCACGGGCTGGTTTGCCTTTGCTGAGCACCCGGTCAGCCAATGCAATCGCAGAAGATATCCCCGTGGCATATTGATACACATAAAAAGCCGAATAAAAATGTGGGATTCGTAGGCATTCCAATTCCAGATCCTGATCGATGACCATGGTCGTGCCGAAATATCCATCCAACAACTTGCGGTACTCGGATTTAAAAATGTCCAATGTCAACGGTTGGTTGGCTTCAACGATTTCATGGATTGCGGTTTCAAACTCGGCAAACATCGTTTGGCGATACAGGGTAGCGCGGATATTATCGATTTCGCGGTTAAGAACATAGGCCTGCATGCGCGGATTGTGTTGATGGACTTGCAGTAAATGTTGGCTTAACAATGCCTCATTGAAGGTCGAGGCGACTTCGGCCACAAAAATGGTGTAATCATAATCCACAAAGGGTTGATGTGTTTTGGAAAAATATGAGTGCATCGAATGGCCGGCTTCATGGATCAGGGTGTATAAGCTGTTGATATTATGCGAATCGTAATTGAGCAAAATATACGGCGGGGAGTCATAGCAACCCGCCGAATAGGCTCCGCTGCGTTTACCGCGGTTTTCATAACGATCCACCCAACCGCCCAGCAGTCCCTTGCTTAGGATTTGGATATATTCCTTGCCCAGCGGGCTTAAAGCTTCACAGGCAACTGCCACTGCCTCCTCATAGGGCATATTAAAATCAATGTCGGGAACGATAGGAACATACGTGTCATAGTGATGCAATTCATCCAGACCAAGCGCTGTTTTTCTAAATTCTAGGTAATCAAACAGCGGGGTTAAATTGTTGCGCACCGTTTCGACTAAATTGTCATAAACTGCGTCTGCAATGTCATTGGTAAACAACGCGGCCTGGCGACATTTCTCAAATTTACGCAGACTCGTATAAAAAAGGTCTTTTTTGATGGCATATGCCAGAGTCGTTGCAATGGTGTTTTGATGATCACGGTAGGCACGGTAATATTGTGCAAAGGCGGTTTGACGCACAGTGCGGTCGGCATGTGTCAAAAAGGTAGAGAAATTGCCATGGCTTAGCTCATGTTCGGTGCCTTCTGCATCTGTGATCGTTCCAAAGGCGAGATCGGCGTTATTTAGTTGACCAAATATTTGCGACGCTGCC
>JASJAZ010000080.1 GCA_030066785.1 Desulfobacterales bacterium
CAATGGTATTTTAGAGTCAATACCATGCATGGTTTCAATAATTTCTCGAAACATTGGGGATGAATCATTACAAACAATAAACCGCCCTTCACAGTCTTTTTCTCCGGCAAGGATGTGGGCAGATGCAACATCTCTGACATCAACATAAGGGTAATTCATCTGTATTACGCCCATCCTCATGGAGCCCATCATCAATGCTTCAAGCATATCGATGGTAGGTGTATTCTTCACAAAACCCGGCCCTCCTATAGCACCGGGCAGAACTGATACCATATACAGGTTTTTATCCTTGGCAATATCCCAGGCCAGTTTCTCACCTTCAGTTTTTGCCTTAAGATAGGGAACCCTTGTGTCTTCTGTCCAATCGTTTTCATCTGAAGGGGGCGCTCCCGGCGTTGTCAATGGAAGGGTGACGACGGAAGAGGTCAATACGATTTTTTTAACCTTGGCCGCATAAGCCGCATAAAAGGTATTTTCTATTCCTTTTAACGAGGCATCAATAATTTCCTGTTCCCTGTCGGGCTCTGTATATGAATATACAGCAGCCGCATGGAATAATACATCAATCCCCTCCATGGCAGCCGTGAGCTGATCTGGTCGGTCCAGGCTTGCTTCCACAATTTCCACATCGCCAAGGGATTCAAGCCGCTGAACGTTTTGGGTGTTTTCCAAGGAACGAATGCTACCACGAATCGTATGGTCTGTCTTAAGCAATTCTTTGACCAAATTAAATCCCAGATGGCCGTTTGCACCAGTAACAAGCGTCTTCATGAGACATCCTCTTTTTCCGGAATAATATTTTGATAATTATAAAACACCATTGTCTTGCACATCTTTCAAACCATATTGATCTTATTAACACTAACACTTGAACTCAGCAGCTGGCCGCTCAGCATTTCCGCATCAGCGACGTCGCGCTTCTCTTAGTCCACTAAAGTGATGCCAACCCTTATATTCAATTATTTTGTCATGCTTCCCGGACCAAGACATAATATCGATTTTATCCACTTTTTCGTCAGTGAGATCGTCGATTTTATATGAAGCGGTTTCATATGCGATTTTACCTTCTTTGTAACCAACAGCGAAGAATACTTTGTCAGCCATTATGTCGTCTATATAGTCACAAAGATACTGAAACTCTTCTTCATGATTATCTTCTTCGGATGAATCATGGTGCTCATGATGATGCCAGATAAATAGAGTTAATTCTTTTCCATAAGTTGAAATTATAATATTTTTTTCTTCATTATCTGGGTGGGCTATTGAGGCAGATAAATATTCCGTACCTTCATGATTCCTGGCCTCAAGTTTATATTCATGTTTCAGTGGATGCTTCGAGAGCATCATTCTGAACCATTCATTATATTCTGGCTGAGTTATCATTATTTTTTGGGAATTAACATTTGAGCTCAGGGGCGACTTGCCCAACCGCGTAGCGGGCGGGTGGGCGTCCCGTGCAGTGATTCGATGCCTCATTCTATCCTGTAATACAGACCTTTTCTCAGGTCTTCATCTGACAAAAATCTATAGATGAGCCTTGAACAATGCATCATCATGGATCCTTCTTCGTTCTCGATCTCGACCCGCTTTAAGATGTCGACTCGTCCCAACATAAACGGGTGGTCTAGAAACCCCTGGCTATAGTGATCGCAATCTATGAAAACCATCTCCAGAAATGGCTCCGGCGCACTGCAGGTGTCAATGAGTAAAAAGATGTTCTTATTCTGGTATCCCGACCTGCTGATGTCATTTGGGAAGTAGTCTGAGCTCCTTATGGTTGCGTGGTATTCAACTGATTTAGAATCTTCCCAACATACTGACTCATCCAGCTTCTTTAAGTCGTCGTTTGTATTTACGATTATCCAATCCATCTCTTTTCTCATCGAACATTAGCAATTTAACCGCTGCGGTTAAATTACGGTTTGCTTGTTATTATCCCTGAAAAAACTAATAATTAATGACACCCCCCCGTTAATACATGATTATGTAACATAAACCTATTTGTAACATATGTACCTGAAATATCAAAATTACTATAAATGATAGACTGCATTGGATGGTTGAGTTCCAATATCGCGAGATATGGATCTGTTTTGATAGCGGGGTTATCGGCAATTTGGAGGATTGAAAATATTGGAGATTAAGAAAGGCTATACACTGTTTGGTAACTATATCTTTATATGAAGCACCCGATGAAGGTGCTTTTTTTGACAAACACTTATGCTCGCGCTAGAAATCGTATAGATCCGATAGTTGCACCAAATTTGATAACCACGCAAAAGACCATTTTTTTCATTCCATCCATCCATCCCAGATTTTTAAAATCATTCCAAGGCGCGCGAAAGGAATGAAAGGTGCTTAAAGAATTGAAAAATTCATTTTTTAATGTACGAGCTGTCATGTTTCTGGGTTGAAATACAACATGCATCATGTCATATTTTTTCCAGTCTTTGGTGAGAATCCTTCCTTCCGCTTCAAGCTGATCATAAATCGGTGTTCCAACATACGGCGTCAATATCTGCGGTTGCATTTGATATGCATTTATTTCTTTAGAAAAGCGAACCATTCTTTGAATATCATCAATATCATCATAATCCAAACCGATAACGAAACTGGCGATAAGCTTAAATTTGTATTTATGTAGCTGATCCCTCATTTGTTCTATATTTGTAAGCGTCTGTTTCTTGTTTACGTATTTTAGAGATTGTTGATTCAAAGATTCGATGCCTATAAATACTCTTCGAAAATTTGCCTTCTGAAGAAGGCCGATCAATTCCGGATCATCAAACATATCCATTCTCGCGTAAAAAAAAGTTTCTTTAAATATCAACCGGTTAAAAATCATTTTATCTAATATCTCTTTTGCTCTTTCCTTATCAGCTGTAAAGTTGTCATCCTGGATGCATAAGTATTTCAGTCCTCTTTTTTTGTGAATTTTTAATTCTTTAATGACATTCTCAGAGCTTCTGCGCCTATAAGGAGAAAACATACGTGTAGTTGTACAGAACGTACAGTGGTAAGGGCACCCTCTTGAAGTCATAATATTTATTGCATTATAAGGTGACTTTAACAACGAATAGTTAGGAAACGGAACTTCATCAAGATTATCCACTGCTGGTGCATACACAATTTCCTCTTTGCACTTTCCTTCAACAACGTCTTTTATTACGCTTTCGGCTTCACCCACTATAACCTGATCCGAATGTTCTAATGCTTCTTGCGGAAGTACCGATGCATGTATGCCGCCAATGATAATCCGCTTATTGGTTTTTCTTTTAATAAAATCCGCGATCTCATAGCCCCGACCTGCAGTGGAAGTCATAATATTTATACCTATTAAATCTGCTTCCTCCACTTTACGGAAGTTGATATCCTTAAAAAGCTCCTCATAGACCACCACGTTGTGACCTGAACTATTCAAAATACTTCCTAAAATTAAAGGACCCGTCATGGGATGTCGAGGTCCATAAAATTTATCCGCCAATCGATATGAAAATGTCCTTCTTATATCTGCAGCAGGAGTGATAAACGCAATTTTCATATAGCATCACCTTTCAATTTATCTAAATCCCATTTCAGATCCATTTCTTTAAACATTTTACCGGCTTTGCTTAGATGCTCGTTAGCATTTAAACCGTTTAATAATTTAAATCTGCTTTTCGATTCGGCTAACATTTTTCCCACCGTCATAAACGTTCTAGAAAGTTCCAGTCGGGCATTAAGTTGCCTGCCTTCCTCTATGCTTTTACTCCACCATTTAACGGCTTTCCCCTGTTTATTAATTAGCCAGTAATAATAGCCCACGAGACGATAGGCCTCTGTACGATTGGCTGGAACCTTTCGACAGATTCTTGCTACATTTTTAGCGCTCTTTAGGGCAAACGTCTTAGACATTGAAATATTCTTTTTTCTTTCATCAATTGTTAAATCTTCCAAAATTTTTAAGTTATACATTAATATACCTATTAAATAATTACTGTAGTAATAAGGCGGAACTATATCTTCCCTCTCTACTAAACTTTTTGCTTCGCTTATTGTTTTATTTGCACTGTCGGTGTCGTTTTGCAAGACAAGTATTCTTGATTTCAAACCGAGTAATGTTATGATTCTCATTTCCTGGCCAATACTCTGCAGGAAGCTGATACCGTCATCAACATTTATTAGGGCATCATTCAATTTGCGCTTCTTCATTAATATCGATGTATTTAGTTCATAAAAAAGGCCCTTGGCACTTTCATGATTATATTCATCACTGATGATTTCGAGTCGTTTCGCAAGATCTTCTGCCTCAGCAAAGTCTCCTTTTTCAATATATAACCAACCTAAAAAAATTATATAATTTGAAACATAAAATATATCACCGATTTTCAGACCGTAACTGATCAGGTCTTCGTCAGTAGTAATATCCCATTTGGATGTTAGAAATTTGTAAACGGTTTCATGGAGCGTAAAAAAATGAGTTTGTGTTATATTTTTTAGCTGCTTGGATTTTTTAATATAATTTAATAATTCTCTACATATGGTATAGGAAATGCCCGTCCACGAAAATAAAATCGTTGAACCGGACAAGGTTTCAACGCCTTTGTCCAATTTTGTTATGTCAAACCTGAAACAATTTTTCGTGGCCTCGATTGTATCCGTGAACATTTTATGGACATCAATATAAATTAAAGCATGTGCTCTGTTATACATTATATTTATAATTTTGTTGTCAACTTTGCTCGGCTTATTTTTCTTTGCTACCGAAGGAAGAAATAGATATCTGATAATAACCAGTAAATTGAACAGGAGTTTTATTTTTCTTAAAAGCTTTATCTCTGATTCCTTTTTTCCTAAACTATTTAAAGCTTTTGAGAAATAATAGGTTGCATCTAAGAAATGTCCTTTGTTATAAAATGCAATGGCTATGTTTTCCTCAAAATCAGCCATTCGGATCGGATCACATGCGTCCCCATATGTCTTGACATACAATTGCATGGCTTTTTGATAGTAATGAAGCGCTTCACTTGATGCTGATGATTTCAAAGCTTCCTTGCCCGCTTTTATCAAATAAATCTCCGCATTTTTAAAATCTTCACCGATGCTATAATGATATGCAAGCTCTCCATAAAAATCATGAAGTCTTTTGCTAAAAATTTTCTCAATCGAATTAGCAACCATCAAGTGGATCTCATTTCTTTTTTGGTGTAGAATCGAAGTATATGCTGTCTCTTGTATTAGCGCATGTTTAAAGACATACTCCACCTCCTCCATTCTCTTTTGTTCTTGAACAAGCTGTATTTTTTTTAGATGTTCTAACTTGGTTTCCATATCCTCGATGTTAATTGCGACATCCTGTAGAATCCGATAGAAAAAATTCCTCCCGATTACGGATGCAATTTTTACCAAATTGCGGGTGTCTTCTTCGAGCATATCAATTCTAGCCATGAGCACATCTTGGACTGTTAGTGGCAGTTCCATCCTGTTTGCTTTCTCAGTGAGTTCAAATACACCATGCCTTAACACCAGAGCACCTTCATCAATGAATGAACGAACGATCTCTTCAATAAAAAAAGGATTTCCGCTTGTGCGGCGAACGATCTGATTTTTAATCTTACTATGCACCCCACTGACATTCATAATATTGTTGATAAGCACCTCACTCATTTGCACATTTAGAGGTCGCAAAAAAATCTCTGCATATTGGATTGAGGGCCTCTCTTTTATATTTTCTATTATTTTTTCACCCGTTTGCTTATAGCCTGGGCGAAATACATTTATGATTAGAATCCTTTGCGTTTCCGCTAAACGAAACAGGGATCCCATCAGTTCAATAGAACTCGTGTCAGCCCAATGCAGATCTTCCATTACAATTACAATCGGACTCAGGTCGGTTGCTTTTACTAGAAGATCTCGGACATTCTTCAAAATCAGCTTTTCCAGGGCCTCACCCTTAATACCCTTAACCCTTTCCGCATACCCTCCGGAAAGTTTCATGCCCATAAGGACCGCCACAAAGGGTAGAATTTCATTCATGTCATCCTCAGTCACAATTCTCACAGTCGCTTCCAGTTTTTTTAATGCTTCGACCTCATCGTCATCTTTAGTTATACAAGACCAGTCTTTTAGAAGACTGATAATTGGGTGAAAGCTTAAATTCCTTCCTATCGAAATCGCCCGGCCTTCAACCAGGGCTACTTTTTTTATCACGTCACTATTCTTAAATTCTGCTACAAGCCTTGATTTCCCTATACCAGCCTCTCCAATTATATTCACTACTGATCCATTTCCATCGATGGTCTTTTTCGCCAGATATATAAGTTTATTGAGCTCGTTATTCCTTCCAACCATCTCCGAGTAAATCATTCTCTCAAAGCCCAGACGATGACGGTATACATCCTCTTTGGCTGATAGGAGTTTATATGCCGAAACGACCTCTTTTTTCCCTTTGATTGCTCTTTTCCCCAAATCTTCAAAATGAAAGAGTCCTTCGGTGCACTTGAAAGTATGTTCAGTTACATAGGTAGAGTTCGGCTCAGCAATCCCCTCCATCCTAGATGCCAAATTTACTGTGTCCCCCACCGCCTTGAACTCAACCCGGAGATCATTACCCAAGGCCCCCACAACCACAGGCCCGGTGTGGATCCCAATTCTCATTTTGATAGGCCGCATTTCCTTTTTTTGGTTATTGAATTTAGCGATCTCCCGATGGATGGACAGAGCGGATCGAAGCGCCCTCTGTGGTGCGTCTTCCAGAGCAATGGGTGCGCCAAACAAAGCCATAATTCCGTCTCCGGTAAACTCATTGACTGTGCCCTCATAATCGTGGACCTTGTGAATCAGAAGTTCGTAAACCTGATCCATGATGGTGTAGGCTTCCTCCGGCCCGATCTTCTCTGAGAGCTGTGTAAACCCTTCCATGTCACAGAACATCACTGTGACCTGTTTTCGCTCACCTTCGATCTTGTCTCTTTGGGAAAGTATTTTTTCGGTGAGACCTTCTGGAAGGTATTTTTGGATCTTGTTAAGTTTTTCGTGAAAAGAAAGGCTTTGGGATGCAGGCTCGGAAGGGATTGCAATTTCACAGCCGCATTCACCACAAAATTTGTATAGGGCTGGATTTGTCCTACCGCAATTAGGGCAAACCTTTTCTAATTTTGACCCACATTCTCCACAATATTTTTGGGTCTCAGGATTTTCAAACTGACACTTCGGGCATTTCATTTTCTTGCCCTCTTTTATGAAAGGGTAAGCAGTTTGAAAGATTGTGAATTAACAATGGATAGTACGATTGAAATATCTTAAATATAGTTTTGTGTCAAATTCCGGGGCATGCAATATTTGTTTCATACCCAATTGCAAAATTGAAATAAAACTCAAAAATAGCCTCCCTCAATATAAAGTGGTCTGCTATTTTTTGGCTGAATTGTAGATTGCACGATGACAAACACACACTTTTTTCAACCATATTTTATTTTGAACTACGTGCCTATCTAAAATTTTGAAAGTCCGGAAAACTATTAGATGTGCTGATGTAATATGATAGTTATGGTTTTTGAAAGTTAGATCTCAATGGTGAAAATTATAGGACATTTTTAACTCTGTTAGGATGGATCAGTCGGTAATAACGTAGATGTAAACCTCGCGCGGGCCGTGGGCGCCATGCACCATGGTAAATTCTATATCAGCGGTTTTGCTCGGCCCGGAGATAAACGTCATGCAGTTGGTAAGCCCTTCGGCTTTGTGAGTGAAATCCCAACTTAAATGTGCATACAGCTCTTTGAGATTGGATACAATTTGAGATAATTTGATAACGGCTACGTGAATAGAAGGTACCAGAGAAACACTGCGGGCACAGCCGGGACGGGTTTTCATGACCAGCGTGGCAGTTTCGGCCACACAAAAATCAGCTGCCGTTACGCCGATAAACGCATCTTCACACGATTGGCGCACCTGCCGTCGATGCTTCTCAATTTTTTCTGCGGTGGCTGCTTCCGAAAGCTGTTCAGTAAATACCACCGGGATATTGTGTTCGGCCAGGAGTGCGGTCAAATCAAGCTTTTCCACAAGCGGGTGCTGCCAGGCCACCACTTGTTTGTGGGTTCCCCATTCCGGTTGTTTGCTTTGCACTAACTCAGCGATAGACGCGGACGCGGTCTGAATATCCTTTACCGGTTTAACTTTAAGATTAAGCGGTTGCGCAGCTTGTTCCAAGTTTTTTAAAAGTTCTTTTTTCTGATCAACTGTGCGGTTTGCAATGGCAGCCAGGGCATCTTTATAAGTTTTTTCAAGATCGTTATCGATTACGGATTGGAAATCAACCGGCGGTGCGTCAGCACGCCCGAGGGCGGCGCGTATCGTGTCCAAAAATCGAACTTGATCGGAAGATTTGGGTTGGTCTGTCATGATTGTCGATTTTGCCAGCGTTTCTTAAAAGAGGCTTTTGCAACGGATTTGATATCGCGACTTCGGGTCCAGCCATGCAATGCAAGCGGCAACCGCGAAATCATGCCATCGGCGCCGGGCATCCACTTCTGAGCTAAATAGCCTAATTGCAAGAATCGATCATAGCGGGCGCGCTTGCTGATCACCCAGGCCCAAAACTGAAAGGCCACCTTTTCGGCCAAACTGTTGCGAACAACATTCCAGTCTTTATCGCCGTCGGCCAGTTTGGCGCGCAGGGCCAGCAGCATGCGCGGTATGTCGATATTGACGGGACACGCATCCTGACAGGCGCCGCACAGCGTTTCTCCCTGGCAAAGATCCTTGGCCCGGTTAATGCCCACCAGCAGCGGCGTAACAACAGCCCCCACCGGACCGGAATAAGCAAAGCCGTAAGCATGCCCACCGATTTTTCCATACACCGGACAAACATTCAAACAGGCGGCACAGCGAATACAGCACAGCATCTCTCGAAATTCAACATCGGCCAATATACGGCTGCGGCCGTTGTCGATAATGATCAAGTGAAATTCCTGGGGCCCATCGGACTGATCGGATGTGGCCGGCCCACCGACATAGCTGACATAGCCGGCCATGTTCTGCGCGGCCGCGCCGCGGGCCAGCAGTCGAAATAAAATGTCATGTTCTTCTAAAGAGGCTACCACGCGCTCCATGCCCATGAAGGCCACATGGATTGGGGGAAGCGTTGTGGACATGCGGATGTTGCCTTCGTTGGATACCGTGGTGATGTGGCCGGTTTCGGCACAGGCCAGATTGCAGCCGGAAACACCCATATCGGCCGCCATAAACTTTGCACGCAACGCTTTGCGCGCAGCCTGGGTCAAAGTGGGTGGATCGTCGGTGTAGGGTATGCCTAGCTTGTCGGCAAAGAGCCGCCCTATATCCTTGCGGGTTTTGTGAATCGCCGGCGCAATAATGTGGGAGGGATGCTCCCGGGCCAACTGTATGATGTATTCTCCCAAATCGGTTTCGGTCACTTCGATGCCCGCGGCAATCAGCGCTTCGTTAAAACCGATTTCTTCCGTCACCATGGATTTGCCTTTAACTATCTTTTTAACCCGGTGCTGGTGGGCAACTTGTAGGCAATAGTCGACGGCCTCCTTGGCAGTGGCAGCAAAAAAAACCCGACCGCCCCGACGGTGGATATTGTCGGCCAAAACCTCTAGCAGAACATCCAGGTTTTCAATGGCGCGCATGCGCATGTCATGGGCTTTTAATCGCAGCTCGGGGCCTTCCGGCAATTTTTGATAGGTGGCGGCGGTAGCCGGTCCAATACGGTGCTGGAAGCTAGACAACGCTTTCTGAAGATTGGAATCCTTCATTGCCTCTTTGGCTTCGGCAATGTATTTTTCAGTGTTTATGAGAACCATTTCTTGAATCTTGTAGAAAAAATAAAAAGTGCAATATCCACGATATTATTTTTTCATTGGACATGATTGAACAAAAGAATAAATCATTCGTTCAGGATTTTACCGACACATCATCAATACTACCCGATACTTTATCCACTTAATAATTGAGCGATATGAAGGGTTTTTATCGGCAAATTGTTACGGTTAATATAGCCCTGGATATTCATCAGGCAGCCCATATCGCAGCCGACCACCGTGTCGGCGCCGCTGGTCTGGATGTTTTTGACTTTTTCCGCCACCATGGCTGTTGAGATATCGCCATACTTAAAAGCAAACGATCCCCCAAAGCCACAACACTGATCCGAATCGGGCATTTCCACGAACTGAGTATTTTTTACATAACGAATGAGTTGACGCGGTTGTTGCTGAACTCCGATGACACGCAGCAGATGACAGGAATCATGATAGGTGACGGTGCCATCATACCGGGCCCCGAGATCGGTAACGCCCAGCACATCGACCAGGTATTCGGTTAGTTCATAGGTTTTGGCCGCGACTGCATCAGCACGGGCTTGCCACCGGGGCTCTTTAGCAAATAACTCCTCATAATGGCGGCGCACCATAGAAACACATGAACCGGACGGACACACAATGGCATGTGATTTTTCGAAAATTTCGATAAAATGGCGCGCGGCTGTTTTGGCTTCCTGGCGATAACCGGCATTAAACGCCGGCTGCCCGCAGCAGGTTTGATCCAGGGGATAGTCCACATCGATGTTTAGTTTTTTAAACACTTGCACGACGGCCTCAGCCACCTCCGGATAGAGGCCGTCCACCAGGCATTGAATAAAGAGTGTTACAGGTTGAGGCTTTGGCATGAAACGTTTTTTTTGGGGGATTTAAAGGCGTCGTTTGCGTGATTTACGTCATCGCGCCGCGCCTTGAGCCAGTCGGGCCCACAATGCTTCAATCATCACCGACATGCAGATGACCACGATGGCCAGCATTTGCCAGGGCGTTAACTGCTGACTCAGAAATACAATAGCCAAACAGGCGGCAATGACTGGTTTCAGAAAAAACAAGTAGCTGCCGCGTGTAATGTCGGGTACCGCCGCCAGCCCCCCGATCCATAAAAACTGGGTAATGGTAGTATTCCAGGCAGCGATGGTCAGCAACGAAGCGGCTTGGGCCGCCGGGCGGTCAAAGATGGTCAGGGGATTTACCCAGATTTTCCAGAAAAGGCCCACCACCAGCCATAATCCGATGGCACCGATAAACATGGTAACGGCTGTGATGCGCAAAGCGCCATATTTGCCTATGATGGGGCGTACCATGACTGTGTAGGCCGCCACCACAGCGGCACATCCCAGGGCCATCAATACACCGATCAAATTCTGCCCGGCCCCGGCCAACTTGGCCAAATAGCCATCGGTAATCAAAAGAGCCACGCCCAACAAGGCCGAGATGCCGGTAATGATTTTGGCCGTTGAAAAAGGTTGCTTGTTAAGCCACAGATTGACGAGTCCTACAAAAATCGGAATGGTGGTGACCATAGTGGCCACCTGGGGAACCGTGGCAAAATCCAGCGACCAGTGAAACAGCAAATAACCCAAGGTCACACCCAATAATGCCAGCACAATCAGCTTGAAACCTTCGGTCTTAAACGGCTCGAGCAGATTGCGACTGGTGGGATAAATGAGAGCTAAAATCATCAGTCCCAGGCCTCCGAGCAAAAACCGCCAGACCGAAAGTTCCGGTCCGCCTACCCCGGACAACACTGCCACAAACTCACTGGAAGCATGGCCGCATACCCCCGCAAATACCGCCAGGTATGCTATCTTTGCAGATTGATGCCAGATACCCATCATAGCTCCTTTACAAAATCTAAAAAAATGGTTGCCAATTCTTCCGGTCGCTCATTGGGAATCAGATGGCCGGCCGTGGGCATGTCCACTCTTTTGACATTGGAAAACCGTGCGCAAAGCTCTCCAACAACTTCCAGCTCCAGAAAGACATGATCCTGCAGCCCGGTCACCACCAGAACCGGTAAGTTCAACTTCTCATAAGGCAGATCCCAATCAGCCCCCCGCCCGGCTTCAGCCAGCAGTTTATAATGGCCGGCATCAGATGGCAGCGGCTGGTAGCTCATATCGGCTTTAAGAAAACTGGCGCGGTTGGTCAGTTGCCAATCCTCATTCATTAATAATGGTAGAAACAGATCACGGAAAAGATCCAGCCCGCCGACCTCGGCCGCACGTACCAGGGCATCTCCGATCCATTGCAGGCGTGGTCCGGATTTGCGCAGAGTGTTAATCAAAATCAAACCGTCGGCCGGTATGTCGCGAAGCCAGGTTTGAGCGGCAAACAAACCGCCGATGGAAAGCCCGACCAGGATCGCACGCGGCGGTTTCAGGGCTTCGAGCAATTTGACCGCGTCGTCCACAATCAGTTGATTGGATAATTCCAGCTCTTTCGAAAAAGAACTCTCGGCCTGGCCGCGAAAATTATAAGCCAAAGTGCCGTGTCCGGCTCCGCGCAGTTGCGGGCCGATGACCGTTTCCCAGGTGTTGGTATCGCCGGTCAAGGCATTGAAAAACACAAACGTAAACCCACCAGCATCCTCCGCGGGCTGGTATTCATAGTAAAGTAGGTCTTGGGGTCCGATTTCAAATAGCGCCATTTTTAACTCCTATGGGGTTGCCTATTAATGGGTATTTATTCCATTTCTTCCGGCAATCGGATCACCATTACCGGTAGCTGACAGCGCCGCACGACTCTGCGAGCGGTACTTCCCATCATGGCATCGGCCAAGAATCCCGCACCGTGGGTTCCCATGACCACGATGTCATAGTCCTTTTGCTCGGTTAAAGTAAGAATCTGCTGGGAAGGATTTCCTTCTTTTACCAAAATGTCTTCCACAATAAATTGGCACTCGGTAAACTCGTTGTGCATATCGTCACAAAATTTTTCCAGCCGTCGGTGCACCTCATCAAATACTTTCTGAGCTTTGTCTTTGGTCAGCTCCTGCCACCGGTCCTCGCCCATAATAAATGACAGGCGAATATTGGAGCTGGGTGATAACTCTTCAAACACATGTAAGATGGTAATCTTGGCATCGTACTTTTCCGCCATGCTGGCGGCATAACTAAATGCATAACGCGCATTGGGAGAAAGGTCGGTTGCATAAAGAATTTTTTTAATCTTCGGTATCATTGGTCTTCTCCTTCGTGTGATAATCTTGTATCCGATTCTTTCTGACGCAGATCTTTACGAATAATTTTGCCTGTGGCGGTTAAGGGGAGATCGTCAATAAATTGGATCTCACGCGGGTATTCATGAGCTGCAAGCTTTTGACGCACAAATTGCTGGATGTCCTGTTTCAGGGCCTGGGGCTCAGCAGGGATATCCGCTTTTAGAACGATAAAAGCTTTAATGATTTCTGTTCGGATGTCATCCGGTACACCAATTACAGCAGCCATAGCCACGGCTGGATGCTTTAGCAAGCAATCTTCAATTTCGCCCGGTCCGATGCGATAACCAGCACTGGTAATCAGATCATCTTCACGCCCCACAAACCAGAAGTAGCCGGAATCATCTTGACGCCCCACATCGCCGGTCAAACACCAATCGCCGATAAATTTGGCGGCTGTGGCCTCAGGATTTTGCCAGTACTCTAAAAACATCACCGGATCCGGTCGCTTGATGGCCACATTGCCTGCCGTATTAGGCGGCAGTACCTGGCCGTCATCATCAACGATTGCCACCGTATGGCCCGGCACCGCACAGCCCATGGATCCGGGATAAACCGGCATTATTTGAGCGCAGTTACCGACTACCAGATTGACCTCGGTTTGGCCATAAAATTCGTTAATGGTGATTCCAAATGCTTCCCGGCCCCAATCCAGCAATTCGGCGCCCAGAGTTTCACCGCCACTGCCAATACTTCGCATCTGTCCTGTGAATTGGCCACCCGCGGCGGTTGCCTGGCGCATCATTTTTAATGCTGTGGGAGGGATAAATGCATTGCGAATTCGATGTTTACTGATCAGATGAAAGGCGTATTCCGGATCAAATTTCTTAGCGCGGTATGCCACCACCGGAATCCCATGGTGCCAACTGGGAAAAAGTACATCGATCAAGCCGCCGATCCAGGCCCAATCGGCCGGTGTCCAGAAAAGATCATCGGGCTGGGGAAAAAAATTATGGGGAAATTCCACGCCCGGTAGATGCCCCAACAGCGTGCGATGGGCGTGCAAGGCCCCTTTGGGCGGTCCCGTGGTTCCGGAAGTATAGATAATTAAAGCCGGATCATCCGCCCGGGTTTGCACCGGAGTGAAATCAGATGATCCCTTTTTAAGCGTTTCCCAGAAATCAAACCCTTGTTTCGGAGTGTTGCCGTCGACCACCAAAATATGTACCAAGTCGGGCAACTCGGCACGAACGTGCAATACTTTGAGAAGATTTGGGGCATCGGTGACCAGCAGTTTCGCCTGGCTATTGGCCAAACGGTACTGGAGTGCGTCTGAACCAAAAAGCGTAAATAGGGGAATCGCCACCGCACCGATTTTGTAGGTGGCAATGTGGGCTATGGCTGTTTCTGGGGATTGCGGTAACAAGATACCAACACAGTCACCCTTTTGGATGCCTAAGGCTTGCAACGCATTGGCCAACTGATTTGAGAACTGCTGCAATTGACGGAAGGTATACTGCGTGACGTCGCCCCGATCGCTTTCATAGACCAGGGCCAATCGGCTAGGGTGGCCGACATGCTTATCGCAGATATCGACACCGATATTGTAGTGCGCCGGTATCTGCCAACGGAAAGTGCGGTATACCTCGGCATACGAAGCGCCTGGTGTCAGCACCACAACCGCCTTGCATGATAGTATGTTGTGGGAATTGGTGTCGTCATTTTTTGATCTTTGATTTTGCAGGGATTTAACGGCAACTTGGAAGTATAACGAATGCCGAGGTTAGAAAAAGATCTTGCCAGGATTCATCAAACCCTGTGGATCGATTAATGTTTTAATGCGCTGCATCAGATCATAGCCGTTGCCATGTTCCAAAGCCATAAATTTGCGCTTGCCGATACCGATGCCGTGTTCGCCGGTACAAGTACCGCCCAGCTGTACAGCCCGCTCCACGATCCGGTGATTAATGGTTTCCAGGACATCCCACTCTTTTGCGTTTTTTTGATCGCCCACTAGCACGACATGCAGGTTGCCATCGCCAGCATGACCGAATACATAGCCAATGGCGTTCAGGGTTTCAACCTGCTCCTGGGAATAGACCACCATTTCTGGATAACGTGATATGGCCACCGCTGCATCCACAATCAAGGTTTCTTTTTGGGGATGGGCCCGATGAATGGTTTCCCAGGCCTCATGGCGGGCCCGCCATAGTTGCTGGCGTGCTTTTTCGTCCACCCCAAATTGTAGGCGCACTGCTTCGCATTCCTCACACACCGCCCGCGCCATTTCTTCGGTTTCTTTCAGCGCTGCATGGCTGATGCCGTGGAATTCGCAAAACAGGGAAGGGAGTTCCGGCAGATCCAAATTTTTTTCTTGATTCATCAAACGGATTAACGGTGGCGTCAACAGTTCCAGTGCCGCCGGATCCAAACCAGACCCGATCATTAAGGCGACGGCTTTGGAAGCATTTTCTAATTTTTCAAAAAAAATGGTAGCTGCCAGATGAAAGGCTGGAATGCCGGTCAATCGTAAAGTAGCCTCGGTCACCACCCCCAGGGTACCCTCGGAGCCCACAAATAAACGGGTTAGATCATAGCCGGCCGAGGATTTGCGGGCCTTGCAGCCGGTTTGAATCAGGTCACCGTTTGGCAACACCACCTGCAGATGCATCACATAATCTTTGGTGGCACCGTACTTAACGGTTTGAACGCCTGAGGCATTGTTGGCGATCATGCCGCCTATGGTGGCATCGGCGCCGGGGTCCGGCGGAAAAAACAGTCCGTGCTGACCGACCTGCCGGTTGAGCTCTTTGCGCAATACACCAGGCTGTACATCGACCTGTAAATCTTGAGGACGGATTTCCAGAATAGCATCCATTTGGGTCAAATCCATGACCAAGCCACCGCAAGTCGGTACCGGGTTGCCCTCGATGCTGGTGCCGGCTCCCCAAGGGGTG
>JASJAZ010000081.1 GCA_030066785.1 Desulfobacterales bacterium
CTGGGGCAAACAGCGCCCAATCCGGTTCTATCCACCTTGCGCTATTTCCGCGAAGAATTCCTGGCCCATATTTATGAGAAGAAATGTCCGGCTAAACGCTGTATTGCCCTGCTGAGCTTTGAGGTAGACCCTGAATTGTGTACCAAATGTGGTATGTGTTTTCGAAGTTGTCCCACAGAAGCGGTTGTTTGGAAAAAAAAAGAGATTGCTCGAATCGAAAAGGATGAATGCATCCAATGCATGGCCTGTTTTGAGAAATGTCGATTTGATGCGATTTTTTAGTCTCTTTAATTTTATAGTTTCTTAGGGAGGACGTTTATGATTGAAGCAATAGCCATTATGGGCGGTTTGGGTGTTGTCATCGGCCTGGGACTGGCGGTGGCCTCCAAAATCTTCTATGTTTACGTGGATCCTAAAATTTTGGCCGTCGACGATGCGTTGCCCGGCGCCAACTGTGGTGGATGCGGCTATCCGGGCTGCACCGCCAATGCAGAAGCGATTGTCGCCGGTGTCTCGCCGCCAACATCATGTGTGGCCGGTCCCATTGAACTGGCCGAAGAAATTGCAGGCATCATCGGTGCCAGTATCGAAGCCAAAGAGCCAGATATTGCGCGACCGGGCTGTTATTTCGGGACCGCTAAAGCCGATTTGAAATATGTTTATGATGGGTTAAATGATTGCCGTGCAGCCGCCCTTCTAAGCGGTGGCATGAAAGTTTGTACAATCGGGTGTCTAGGACTTGGTACGTGTAAGCAGGTCTGCCCCTTTAATGCGATCGTGATGGGACCGCAGGGGTTGCCGATTGTTGATGAGGTGAAATGCACCGGCTGCGGAACTTGCGAACGGGTGTGTCCCAAGCATATTATCAATTTATCGTCTACAACCAGGCGTATTTTAAGGGAATACACAACCGACGAATGCACAACGCCTTGTCAGCGGGCGTGTCCGGCCGGTATCGATATCCGAGAATATATCCATCAGATTGAACGCGGGGATCATCATCGGGCCGTCCAAGTCATTAAGGAGCGCAATCCATTTCCAGCGGTAATTGGCCGCATCTGTCCTCGCCCCTGTGAACTTGAGTGCCGGCGAAATTACATTGATGAACCGGTTGCCATCAATTACCTAAAGCGTTACGCGGCGGATTTTGAGAGAGAGAGCGGCAAACGCATCCTGCCTTACCAGGCACCGGATACCAATCGACAGGTCGCGGTCATCGGCGGTGGTGTCGAAGGCCTCTCCACGGCCTTTTTCGCCGCTCGATTAGGACATTCCGCCACTGTATATGAAGCCACTGATCAACTCGGCGGATTGTTGAATAGTGCGATTTCGACTTTTCGGTTGCCACCGGATATACTTGAATGGGATATCCAGGGGATTCAAGCCATGGGTGTTAAGACCGAACTCCAGCAGGAGCTCGGCAAAGATTTTACCATCAGTTCACTGCTGTCAAAACAATATGCGGCTGTGTTTCTGGCCACGGGCGGATGGGATAGCCGATTAGCGCGCTCCGCCGCCAAAGCGATTGAAAAGCCAGTGCCCGGTGTCATGCTGCTATTTGATTTTATGCATTTATATCAGGCTGACGCTGCAAAGGTTGAATTATCTTCAGATATCATGATTGTTGGTGGCGGAAAGCTAGCACTGGAAGCTGCCGCAACATGCAAAAAAGCAGGCGCAGAGAATGTGACCATCATTTTGCGTGAATCGTTTGAAAATGTGCCCTTCAATGATACCGATATTGAAGCAACGGGCTGCGAAGGCGTACAAATTATACATAATGCTGCTGTGCATCGACTTTTTGGTGAAAACGATACCTTAACGGCAATCGAATATATTGATATGGCATCAGCGTCCATTCATTCGCTTTCGGTCCAGACCCTTATTTTGGCAGCGGGAAGATATCCGGAGTTGATTTTTAGCTCTGACAAGCCAGAATTGCCGGATGCCGAAAATGAGGGCACAGCTGCGACTGAAGAAGGTGTTAAGTGGATTGCGACGCAACCATATAAACAACCAATCTTTGCTGACCAAGCCGGTTTTTTCAGCAAAGGTGAGGCAATATCAGACTATTCCGCGGCGATTAAGGCCATCGGTGCCGGACGACGCGCTGCGGTTTCCATTCATCAGATTATGTATGATATTGACGAGTTGCCAATGCTGCCTGATCATACGATAAATCCGAACTCACTGGTCCAAAATGTCGATCACGTGGACAATGTGGCCGTTAGCTGTCGTCAGATTATGCCCCTAAATACATCCGTGGAGTTAACCGGTAAAGAGCTCGAAAATGGTTTTACCAAGGATATGGCCGCCTCAGAGGCTTCCCGCTGTCTTCAATGCGGTCTGATCTGCTATGAGCGATCCAGTGTCGAGAAGAAGCCACAGGAATCGGTTGCGACTGCATAAGCAAAGCAAAGCGGGTGCAAACACATTAATCTAAAAAGGGTATATAAGGAAATCTAAGAGTGGCCACCGAACAGGGCGTTGTCGTTAAACTGGGCAGACAAACAGCGTGGGTGAAGACCACCCGTTCCAGTGCCTGCAATACATGTGCTTCCAAAGGCGCCTGTCAAACGCATAACTCTGGTAAGGAAATGGAGGTTGAAGCGCTAAACTCTCCTTCTGCAAAGATCGGTGATAATGTTGTTATCAGTATTAAAACCTCATCTTTGCTAAAGATGTCTTTTTTACTGTATGTGTTTCCCATTTTGTGCATGATTGTCGGTGCTGCCATAGGGCTTGAGATCGCTCACATCTTATCGGTCGATTCATCGGTTTGTTCGGCAATCGTAGGGTTATCTTTTTTTATTTTAGCGTTTGCAGTTATCAAAATAGCCGGAAACAAGATGGCTTCCAAGAATGCTTACCGTCCTAAGATTATTAAGATTCTGGGAAATCACCTTTCAAGCTCCCCAACCTAATTCTCATTTTGAAAAACCCATTTGCGTCATATTGTACCTGGGTAGTTGGATTTCTTAGTGGTTTTTCCTTGACTTGTATTTTCGATCCATCTTAATTCATACGCGCCGGTTCAACCCAGTGCACATGTAAAGCGTGCGCCGTGCCGTCAGCCGGCCGTCATCATTTAGAAAATAACGCCATTAAAGCGGGTAGGCATCATCTCATACAATTCATACAACGATTGTGATAGCGTAAACGAATCGATAAAAAATGACCCCAGACCTTAATAAAGTGTTTGTTTCCAGCGACAATATGGCCACATTTGTGTGCCCTCAGTGTGAAAATACGGCCAGAGTCGATGTCTCTAAATATAATGTTATCGATAAAGGCGTCCGTATAAAATGTAAATGCCGGTGCGGCCACGTTTATCGCGTCAGTTTGGAAAAACGCAAACTCTATCGCAAGCCAACCAATCTGGTCGGTTCTTACACCCAGATTATGGATGGCGAAGAAGTCGATCGCGGCACCATGAGCGTAAAAGATGTATCGCGCACCGGTCTTAAATTGAAACTCAATGTTGCGCGTAATTTCAAGATAGGCGACAAACTTGTCGTAGAGTTCCATCTTGATGACAAAGCGCGTTCCCATATTCGAAAAATGGTGATTATCCGCAACCTCGATGGTCCATTTGTAGGGGTTCAATTTGACGCCATAGATGCTCACGACCGGGCTTTAGGATTCTATTTGTTCAGCTAAGCCGTCGAGGTTTCAGCCCAGCGGTTCCACACTCCATCGTACTTCATTCGACAACAGACCATGTAATTCAGATCCATCGATTCAGAATGATTGGTCATATTAGAACCATAAACCAGGCCTAAACGATCCTTTTTAAGTGATTAAAAAGGATATGCATGTCAAGGATCGGTTGTGTTCATTCTTAGGCCTAACTTGAAAGCTGCAATGCATAAATAAACCGGATTGGTTTTTACGTCCAATAAATCGATAAGGCAAAGGAGACACACACATGGGCAGCGCGATTAAGTGTGAACCAACCCATAATGTCGGCTTCATATCGACCCGTTTGGCGGGAACGGATGGCGTTTCACTGGAAACGACTAAATGGGTTCAAGTCTTTAAAAATCAAGGTTATCGCTGTTTTTTCTTGGCCGGTGACTTGGATTGGCCGCCTGAATGCTCCTACGTATTAAAGGAAGCCCATTTTCAACACCCTGATATTCGCGATATTTATCAAAGCTGTTTCGGTGTACGCCAACGGGGACGCTTTATCACTGATAAGATCCACGAGTTGAAACAGAAAATAAAAGATCACCTTTATCGTTTTGTCGAAAAGTTTCAAATTGACCTTATTGTACCGCAAAATGCGCTGACGATTCCCTTAAACCTACCGCTTGGTATCGCTTTGGCTGAATATATTTCTGAAACCGGCATGCCCACCATTGCGCACCACCACGATTTTTTTTGGGAACGCAATCAGTTTCTAACCAATGCCGTGTGGGAATACTTGAATATGGCTTTCCCGCCCCATTTGCCTTCCGTAAAGCATGTGGTGATTAATTCTTCAGCCTCTAATCAACTCAGTTTACGAACGGGTATTTCCTCCACCATCATTCCCAACGTCATGGATTTCGATAACCCTCCACCCGCACTTCCGGGCACAGCGTCATGTCCGGTCAGGACAGATCAACCAACCGATGATTATGCCCTGGATGTTAGAGAATCTCTGGGAATTGCAGCTGATGAACTGCTAATTTTACAACCCACCCGGGTCGTCAAACGTAAAGGAATCGAGCATGCCATTGAGTTGGTTCATCGGTTGGGAATGAAAGCCAAACTTGTCATTTCGCATGCTTCGGGAGACGAAGGTTATGATTATGAGCAACGGGTCCGGGAATATTCGAAGTTAATGGGTGTGGATACCCGATTTGTGGCCAATATCATCAATGAAAAACGGGGCACGACGAAAAATGGGCGCAAAATCTACACGCTGGCTGATATTTACCCCCATGCAGATTTAGTGACGTATCCCTCCAATTTCGAGGGCTTTGGCAATGCCTTCTTGGAGGCGATTTATTTCTGCAAGCCGATTGTGGTCAATACGTATTCGATCTACACTTTGGATATCAAACCAAAAGGTTTTTCGGTCATTGAAATTGATGGCTATGTTTCCGAAGAGACAGTGCGGAAGACGCGTAAGGTTTTAACGGATTCCGAGCTGCGGTCAAAAATGGTTCGCCACAATTATGAAACGGCAAAACGGTGCTTTTCATTTGCCATTTTGGAACAAAAATTAAAGGGCTTAATTTCCGACTCTGCTGATTGTCTCACCTAAGCATTGCCTTTGTTAGATGCCATGTCGCCATGGTGTGAGTTTAAAGATGGTGGTTAAATGATTGCAGATCACAAATGGTGACATTTTATTCGACCAGTGACAACGTGCTTTGTAGTCGGTGAGTGGAAAGACAACGTGGTATTGAAAGATATTATTTTGCGGTATTAAACTTGTAGAATCGGGCCAGGCGGTTTGGTGTGACGCCAAAATGGTATAGGACTATCAAAATCCAATTGCGCAGCGTACAAAACAACATGCCTTCTTTTTCCCAACGCCGAGCAGAAGTGAGCACTTTCAACGGAATTATTTTTATTTTACCATTACGTCTTTTTACACGTTGCATGATTTCCACATCTTCCATAATCGGAATATCGCAGTAACCGCCGATCGCCTCGAAATAAGATCTGCGAAGGAAAATAGCCTGGTCACCATAAGGAATATTGGTAATTCGGGATCGCCAATAGACCATTTGCTCAACAAGTCGATAATAAGAACGATTGCCACGAATACCCAAATCAAACGCGCCACCGACATAATTTGGTTGCCCCCAAACGGTGAGAACTGATTCCAAGGCCATGGGCGGAAGAAGCGTATCGACATGCAGAAATATCAAAATATCACCACGAGATTTTCGGGCCCCCGCATTCATTTGGGCGCCCCTGCCTTTAGGTGCCACGACTTTTTTCACAACCGGATTTCGCACATGTTGGATCGTGCTTGCCAGCGGATCGCCGTCAATAACAACAAGTTCGACATTTGTGCCCGATGCCAGATCCGTTAGGTAGTTTATTGTTGCATTGATAATGGCGGCTTCATTCAAAACCGGGATAATAATCGATATTAGCGGATTTGCGGGCATGCAAGGCAAAATAAATTAAGGTAATTAATCACGTTTTGGCACCAAATCACACAGATAATCAGAGACAATTTCGAAGATATCTGTGTGTCTGTGATTGTAACGAAATTCTAGTTCTTTGAGATAGAGAGGGAAGTTTTTTTTGGACACGCCATGATGTTTAATCAAGCGTTCCTTGGCCCAACTCCAAAATCCCTCTAAGCCGTTAATATAAACTTTGCCGGATGTAAAGCGTTTGCCATGATCGATTTTCAAATGCCGATATCCACAAAACATCAGGCTATCATAACTGCGAAATTTATCGGTGTAAACGATGCTGCCCCTTCGAACCGTTTTTACTGTTAGCCCGATAAGGGTTTCAGCCATTACATTCGGCACTACCGTGACCAAGACTTTACCATTTCGTTCTAAGATACCAAATACGGGCACTTTGCCCGCAGCGCCACGGCCACGGTTGCCTTTGCGTCTGCCGCCAAAGTAGCATTCGTCCAGTTCGATCTCGCCATCCATCAGATCGCTGGCATCGGATGCATGCGCAAGGATTGAGCAGCGTATTGTTTGCACCGCCTGGTAAACAGTATTGTAAGCAAGCTTCATCTGCTCGGCCATTTTGCGAACAGATAGTTCCAGTTCAAAAAGCTTGATTAGTGAAAGCCACTGCACACAACTCAGACGACCATGATTAATCCAACGACCGGAGAAATCGTGGAAACTATATTTGCATCGGGAACAGCGGTGCTTTCCAGAAGATAATTTGTAAAGCTTTCGATGATCACAGCGAGGGCAAAATCGACGCCCATTTTTTCGACATTTTTTTGTAAAGTATTTTCGAGCACTAATTTCGCGGTAAATCAGCTTATGATATACATTTAAGTCCATGACACCTTGTTAACATTGGTGCCATTATTTAATCAATTACCAAATATAAATATCTTTATTAAAACTGTGCCTCACTTTTATTAAAAAAAGTATCAAAATATTTCAAATTTGAGATTCAGGGTATCTCAAAGGATCTTACAACAAACGAAGGAAGGGATGTGACATTATGACAAGAGAAGATATCTACAACGATATTAATGAAACATTGGGGGCTGTACCAGGTTTTATTGCCAAACTGGATGATGACCACATTGGGCCCATGTGGGAAAAAACCAAGAAAACGTTCCTTTCAGATATGAGCTGTGGCATGCAGGTCAATGCGCTCGCGGCGCTAAGCGCTGCTTATGCTTTAGAATGCGAATACTGAATTGAGTTTCATTCACAAACCGCCAGGTTGGTGGGTGCCACTGAAGAAAATATTCAAGACATAAAAGAAATATCTGATTTTGTCGCAACGTGGTCAAAATTTCTAAAGGGAATTAATTACGACTTGAACAAATTTAAAGAAGAATCAACAGAGGCCCATCAGTTTATTGCCAATAAAATGGGAGGATAGGCCGAGGTGAATAGAGGCTTCCGGAAATCGTAACTGATACCCTGAATCACCACATTTCGTTGGAAGTATCTATACAAAATAAATTAGCCTATGAATTCACAGAATTTGAAATCCAATAAGCCTTAATATGAAAAATTCTAATAAATGGATCTAGTCAATAATATCGGACCACATAAAAATTAGTATTTTCCATTTCAAGTCCGCAGATTTACCAAAATACCAATATACTCTGCAAATTGCTACCAGGTATCGGTTTTCCTCTGGTCTATGCAAATTTACATAATTAGGGAGGTGCGAATGAACTATGAGCAGCGCCTTAAATACCTTCGTATTTTTCTTATAATATTCGGATTAATTTTTATATTTGGAGTTTATCCAATGATGAATTGGATATGGCCTTCAGGTTGGGGCTGGGAACCACGGCAATATGAATATGAGCAAATGATTGTTGGCATATACGCTACCCTAGGTGTTTTTCTTCTTATTGCAAGTAGAAATCCATTAGCACACAAAAGCCTTATTTGGTTTACAGTATGGTCGAGCGTTGTTCATGGAGGGATTATGGCGATACAAGCCATAGTGGACTCAGCCGAGCGAATTAACCTTATTGGTGATGTGCTAGCACTATTTACTGTTGCTGTTGTTCTTGGTATTTTAATGCCAAGGGAAAAGAATTTGACTGAATAATTGTGATCTCTTTCAAATCTGTCAAAATGCCAATACTTTATTTGCCTCAATTCTTCTGCAAACTGCAATTTATTGTTCAAATTCTATGATGGAAAAACCTCTCAAATTATGCCTATTTTGCTCCTGACAAGGATATATTGTCCTGTTAGGGGCCGCTTCAGATAATTTAATTCATCAAATTATATGCGACAGCTAAAAATTGTAAGGGATAAAAAATAGACGGGAAAGGGGGACAAACTGATGACGCAAGCAATCGATAACATTCCAGCAGAAATCCGATGGCAAATAGCAACTAAGGGTCTAACCGGAGCTTGTGTTGCGATGATTGGCGCACTCAAAGAAGCACTGGGCAATGAAAAATTCGATGAATTTCAGGTAGGACTGTGGTCTCAGGCCGGAAAGGGTGCTAAGGAATTAGCCGACGCCTTTGAATTAGCTGCTGATACCCCTAAAGCATTAGCAGAATTAACCAACCTGGCAGCGATGACGTCTATGGGGCCAGAATTTAAATTCGAAATTGTTGAGGCTACTGAAGACAAATGCGTGGCAAGAACAGACAAATGCCCTTGGCATGAGCGATGGAAGGAATTTGGGTTTACAGAAGATTTTTGCGAAGCGGGCCATCAAGGATGGGGAGATGGGGCTGTTAAAAGTCTAAACCCTGATTTCAATTTTACCCTTACAATGAATATGCAACGTGGTGACGCTTGTTGCGAATATGTAATAGAGCGCAAAAAATAGCTTAATAAAGGTAGAGTATCCTATGTCAATCATCAAGAATGGGTGCTCTACCCTTTTTCTCAAGATGAATTTTCGAATCTGATTAGAACCAACTAAAACTCCATAGAGGTGATGTGGAGAGAGTATTATGTCTTTTGATATCCAGGATAAAGATGTCATTATAGTAGGCTCAGGGCCTGGAGGAGCAACTGTAGCCAAAGAGCTATCCCAGCATAACAAAAAGGTGCTCATTCTTGAATGGGGTGATAACGATCCGTTAGATGGAAGCTTCCGCCAAGGCTTCCGGGCCTTTCTTTTTCCAGGCCGAAGCATGCTGTTTACGCGCCAAATGCTGGGGCTGGTTCGAGGCATCACAACCGGAGGAAGCACCGTCCATTTTTATGCGACATCATTTCCGGTTCCTTTCGACATGCTAAAATCCCACGGAATAGATATACGTGAGGAGGTTGAAGAGCTAAAGAAAGAGCTGCCGGTGGCACCTTTGAAAGAAGAGATGGTTGGCCCCATGGCAAAAAGGGTCATGGAAAGCGCTCAAGAACTTGGATATGCTTGGAATAAACTCGATAAATTTATGTATCAGGATAGATGGAAGCCAGATTACAAATTTAGTCATTATGGGGATCCCCACCAGGTCAAGTGGAGCGCAAGAATGTATGTGGAAGAAGCAATACAAAATGGGACCAAACTCATAAGCGGCGCGAAGGTCCGAAAGGTGCTATTTGATGGCAATCAAGCAATTGGGGTGGAATTTAAAAAAGAAAACACGAAACATAAAGCGTTTGCACCAACAGTTGTTATCTCAGCAGGCGGCATAGGTACTCCCGTTATACTTCGAGCAAGCGGTTTAAAAAGAGCAGGATATGATTTTTTCTTTGACCCGCTTATAGGTGTTCGAGGTACAGTCAAAGACATTGATGTACCCACCAGTGAAATTCCCATGACCGCAGGTGCGCATATTCAGGATGAGGGCTACATGATGACCGATATGGCCCATCCATTTGCGACATCTGCGGCCTTTGCAGCCGGAGTATTTAGATTCGATAATATATTTTCCCGCAAACACACCATCCAGATAATGGTAAAAGCCAAAGACGAACTTGGCGGGAGACTCACCGATAAAGGTGGCGTTCGCAAAATACTGGATAAAAATGAGAAGCAGAAGCTGCAAAGAGGATATGAGCGGGCTAAGAAGATATTAAAAAATACAGGTGCCAAGAGTATCTTCAAAACCCAGTATTTAGCTGCCCATCCGGGAGGTACCGTCAAGGTTGGTGATCTTGTGGATTCAAACCTTAAGACCAAATACGACAATCTGTATGTTTGTGATTGCTCGGTTATTCCCGAGGCCTGGGGGTTACCACCCACAACAACCATTATTGGATTGGGAAAACGCCTAGCAAAGCATCTGTTAAATCGGTAATGGTTTTATCTGTATTACAGGTGCCGTTTTATCCCGATCAATCCGTAAGCGGGTAATTATTGTTATGGAGGAAGGTACGTAATCCGTCCTGATGTTGATATTTATCAGATTATGGCAAGCACTTCGCCTAAGCAGAACCGTTACGTATGAACAGAAACCCCGCTTCGGCTCCCCTCGTGTAAAAAACAACCGAAGCAGGCAATGCTTTCGTACTACTACCAGTCTAAAGCCGCAGGATCGACAACATCATTGGCAGGATCGGTTTCCACCAGTTTGCTGTCCGGCGGCAATACACTATTTTCAACCCAGTTTTCCAAATATCGGAAGGTGCGCTGAGCGTAGGCCTGCATGGGTGTGAGCAGGTCAGGTATATTAGGATCGGGCACAGCATAGCTGTAACCCCAACCGCCGTCAACATGCTTGTCTACGTGGCACGCATGGGCGATGATGTAAAAACGATACAAGTCCGGCGAGCCGTATTGTTCGACCGCATCCTTGTATTCCAATCCCTGAGCGTTTAAGGCCACAAGGCCGTCGGCCTGTCCCTGCAGACTCAGCATCGGCACTGAAAACTCACCGGTATTGGCGTTTTTCAAAGCATATTTGACACTCTCCTTGTTCCAGCCCCCGTTTTCCGCATTTTCCAGCCAATCGTAAATGGGCGGTGGCGTATCGGGATTGGCGGGATCGGAGTAGCAAGTATATGCCGCGGATTGGACCGGGTCGTCGCCGCGTAGATCGGCGCGGTAGACGAAGGAAACCAGGTTGTAGTAGCCGACGCCTCTAAAGATTTCGAAACCCGGTACGGTTTGAAACCCGTCGAAATTCGAATTGTAATATCCCCAAAACAGCGCCGATTCGGGGGAGAAGCCGGCATCGACCATGGCAAAATAGGCACCGGGAAAGCGCGGGTCCTTGTCATATTCCGCTTGTGTGGTCAACGTATCCGGTGAATGCAACCATTTCATGGTCAGGGTGCCTTTATCGATGGAACCGACCAGCGAATCAGCGGCGGCGTATTCCTTAACCGATACCTTGCCGTTGCCGTCGGCATCCAAAACACGTTCGTCGGGCCAGTAGGCTCCGGACCAGTCCACACCACCGTTAAAAAGGCGTTTTTTGCCTTTGCGCACACGCTCATGATCGATTTCAAGTGCGCGGCGCGTCTGGTAGCCGCCGTTGGAAAGCCCCATCACATAAGTAAGAGTTGGCAGTTTGCTGGCATGTTCCTTTAGCAACGACCTCGCCAGATCCGCCAGATCGATCATCATATCGCCCCAATACTGCGTGGGGTGGTTTCCCGAAATCATGTCGTTGGCCCCGCCGGGGATACCCTTGTTTCCAGCGATAAGGGCATACCCGAACTCGAGCAGCCAGGGCACCAGGATAGCTTCATTGGCGTACTCGTTGCGCAACCCCGGAGTGCCGCACACCACCAGCTTGCCGTTCCATGCTTGCGGAAGCCGGAAAGTGATGCGCTGTTCACGAGGGCCTTTTTTTAGCAAACCAGTCACTTCTTTGCCGGCAATATCAGCATTGGTGGGATGAAATGCAGCAGCGTGAATCACATTGAGGTTTATCTTACCGGCCTTGGTCTGCTCTTCGGGAGGCAGGGCGTTGAAATAATCGGGGTCATCCGTTGGCAGACCCCAGTAATTGATGTGTGCCAGACCCCCGTCGTCACCGCCTGTATATGTGTGGATATATTTTTCCGTGAGCTTCATATTTCCACCGTAGCCGTTGTCATCATCGTCATCATCGGCCCAGGCAAATCCTGCCATAAGGCCCATTGCCAATGCGACTATCATAAAAATCAAAAACATTTTGTACCGCATAGTTTCCCTCCTTTCAATAAAATAGAAAAAGCCAAACCACCACAATATGCGATTTGGCCTCCATGATAATCGGCTGAGATTCCCGCCATATCTTTCCTCGTAAGATGAGGTTGCCAATATTCCTGTGATATTTGGTTGTCATCACAATTCGCAGGGATAACGACATGCCACCTGTACAGATGCGATAACCAAATCTGTCAACGAAATAGACAAAATCTCCCCCTTTAATTGTAAATTACGTTTACAATTGCGACCAAAGCAAAAAGAATATTGATTTGTCTGCATCGTGCTCAAAATTTAGATACTTATGTAATTTCAATAGGATAAGTTCCCATACCAGCGCTGAACATAATTATTTGGTTTCTTGGTCTAAAAATTGCTCATGAAAAATGTAAAGCTTAATGACAACCACGGATGTGAAAATTCCAAAAGCAGGCTCTCCCTGCATCTTGTGGCGACAATTCATCCTCTGACGCGACATGTCTCACACGGAAATAAAATCTGTAGCTTAGAATCGGCATCGTTTTTAACGCAGCATTTCAGCATCGCTCGAACTTTTTATTTTAGCGGGAGGATAAAATGCAGAGCAAAGCAACAAATGGCGGACATCATTTATTCTACACCATTGATTACGGGCCTCGCAGGAGCGTAAGACCTGATTGCCACTCGGTTTGGCACACCATTAAAATGCAAAAGCTTGAAAATATATTGGAAGCTCAATCCATCAAATTTCAAAAACTTGAAAATGAGATGGTACACCATTACCAACAAAAATGGCGGAAGACATATGCCATCAATTTATGCAAGACAAAAGGTATATGGACATTACGTGGTTTTGACTGGCATGTTTTCAGTTTTAATTACGCAGGCCACCTATCGGGTCATAAAGCCTGGGATCATTACCGGAAAATGTGCGGTTATCAGTACCTGATTTTACCCAACGCAAATGATGGCGCGGGTTACTGGTGTGAAAGTGCAGCGCCGGTTAATCTTTTAATGAAAGGATTTGATTTATACATCTGCCCCGAGGGTATGGATTGGACGTTTGTACATACCCATGAAGAAAGTTCTTTTGGTCCATTTTATTCGGATAAGAGCATGATTTAAAATCGAATCAATTTTTTGCAAAATCTGTCCCCTTGCCGGCAAACTTTGTGAGAGTATTGGCGCCATTGTTTAAATAAGGAGAAGTTCATGACTGGAATCGACAAAAAAATTGTCGGCGATGGCAGCAAGACGATTCCGTTCAGGCCGAAAAGCCTGCAAAAAGTATACACGCGCAAAGGGGATCTCGGTCAGTGCAATCTGCTTTCCGGCGAACGCATAATGAAAGATGCCGACCAGGTAGAGGCTGCGGGCGATATCGATGAGCTAAATACGGTACTGGGCGTTTTGGTTAGCGTGTTACCTCAAAGGTCTTTATGGCTATCAGGTGACATCGAGCGAATCCAGCAATCACTGTTTCAGGTTGGAGCAATGATCGCCTCCGATCCAATGTCACCCGCTATGGAGCGTTTAAAGTCAATTTCCAAGGAAGATATTCAGTTTCTGGAACAGTCGATTGACTCGATGGAAGAACGATTACCTCTAATTCAAAACTTCATTATTGCCAAGGGGCATGTCAGTGCCGCACAGGCCCAATTTGCCAGATGCGTCTGTCGCCGCGCAGAAAGGCATGTGATCAGAAGCTTAAAGAACTACAATTTGCTAGAGTTGCCGGAGCCGATGAAAAACGTTCTCGCCTACCTGAATCGGTTGTCTGACTATCTTTTTGTATTGGGCCGCTTTTGCGATTCCTTGCAAAATGAAGTCGGTCTCATCAATAGCTTCGAAACTTTGGCGCATATACCAGCACAGTCATCATTGACTTTGCAATGTCGCCAACAATTCGGCAATGGGTTGATCTGTTTCGAAAGTAGCGACGATCTGATCACTAATTCACGTTGATCATAATGGTTTTGGATAAACACATTTTTGTTGACACCGAAATCTGGTTCTAATAATTAATCTGTCAGCGGGTGAAATCTGAAGCACAATCTCAAACAAACACTGACCTCATTGTCAATTATCGCTTCTACTCTATTTCGACTTTCAAGTGGAATCTGCAGTTCGAATTTGCTTTCCAGCTAATCAATACACCCACTGAAAATTTTATCTTTTAGTCAGGCAAAGGCAAATGGAGATTCCCCTCAAATTTTGTCTGCATCGCTCCTAACTGGGATTTATGATCCTGTTAGGAGATTTTAGCGCCCTATCCCTGCCCCATTCAAGCAGTCATGCACAACTGAAATATAGTGCGCAGAGAGAGAAATTTTATGTTGATTTAGAATATTTATGAAAGGAGGAATAGATCATGTTTGCACGCTTTACTATCGTTCAGGTTAATGCGGAAAAAATGGATGAGGTTATAAAACTTTACGAGGATAGTGTTGTTCCCGGGGGTAAAGCCCAGAAGGGTTTTTGTGGAATTTACCTATTTACCGATGCCAAAACCGGCAAAGGTTATTCTGTTTCTTTATGGGATAGTGAAGATGACGCCATTGCCAACGAACAGAGTGGCTACTACAAGGAGCAAGTTGGTAAGTTTGCAGAATATTTCACAGCCCCTCCGGTTCAAGAGGGATATGAGGTTTCCGTTCAGGCTTGATATAGGAATCTAATCAAATCCCTTTATACAGACAAGCTTATCGCCAACTTAAGAAATGGAGGTTATGATGCTAAAAAAAGCTATGATATTTCTATTTGTACTGCTGTTCATCATTTCTTCCGGAACTGTTTTCGGTGCAGAGCATGCAAAGCAGGGAAGCGGAGATTATGTTAGTGCCAAAAGCACTGATGCCACGGTTCTGACAATGGGAAAAGAGCGTCTTCAAATGAATTACGAGCAACTGGGTGCCGTGGTTAAAGCGCCCGAGAATAGTCCTTTCCATAATGCGTCGTTTAGAGTCATCGGTACACTTCACGCAATTAAAGGCAAGTGGAAAGGCAATGGCATGGTGGAATTTACTTGTGCCAGTGGTGATAAAATTTATAGCACTTTTGAAGCACAAGGTATGCTCGGAGGCGGTCCTTCCAGTAGCATCAACACCTTTGTCGGCGGCACTGGAGCCTGTGCCGGCATTACAGGCACGCTAGAAATTGAGGGAGTTCCAGGAATTAAATCATCAAAAAAAGGTACATTTCAAGGCATTTCTGTGGGAAAGGTCACTTGGAAAATACCATAATTCTTGTTTTAATTCGGTTGGTTAGAAATTGTGAAAGGCAACTGAAACATAAGGGCAATGTCAGTAATTGCATTGCCCTTTTCATTAGGAAGTCCAAGTGCTGCGCCTGAATATTATCAAATAATTGAATGCCTGCTTGGCACCGGAAGAATGCAGCTTTTTTTGCAATTTAAACAACGCTGGCAGTTTCCTAATTAATAGGGGATCGGGGAGTTTTGAGTATCAACGCGTGTCATTACGGCCCCGGATCATGTCCGGGATGACGGATCCGGAATCCAATTCCTTTTAGGAGTTATCTCTGGATGCCGGCCTGCGCCGGCATGACGGAAGAAACTCCCCGACGACTCAATTAATTAAAATTATAAAAATATATAGACATTGCATAAAACAAAATAAATAAATAACATGTGATCACATTTCAGCTTTAGGAGCAATTAGAATGTCGAACCTGCGAATATTTGCCGGAAGCTCGAATATCAATCTGG
>JASJAZ010000007.1 GCA_030066785.1 Desulfobacterales bacterium
GCCGTCCGTGATGATATCCGCTACAATCCCTACAGTCCTTTCCATTTGCCTGAGCATTACAGGGCCAGCCGCATTTTGGCAAAGGGGGAAGGCTATTGCGTGGCCAAGGCAGCCCTGCTAGGCGCTGTGGGTCGTGCGGCTGGGATTCCGACACGCCTCGGGTTTGCGACCGTTCGCAACCATTTGGCGACCCGCCAATTAATTGAATATATCGGTTCGGATGTTTTTGTTTATCACGGCTATGCGGAATTTTGGCTGAAGGATCGTTGGGTGATTGCCACCCCGGCATTTAACAAAGAGCTTTGCGTTCGCCATGGGGTTTCCCCGCTGGAGTTTGACGGCACAGACGATTCGATTTTTCAGGCCTATAATTTGGAAAATCAGAAATTCATGGAATATGTCGAGTACCATGGCAGTTATGCTGATCTGCCTTTGGAAAAAATTGTAAGCGCCTGGCAGCAGGCTTACGGGGACCAAAGAGTTGCGTCGTGGATTGAATCATTTGAAAGCGGCGGGGGCAAGATCGAACGGGATTTTCAACAAGAGGACGTTATTAAAGACTGATAACCGCTAAAAGCGTTGTATCTATTCGTAGGAAGCGGCATCCGTTATCATCAATCTTCAGTAGCGAGCAAAATTTTTTCTAGCACGGCACCTTCCCCATCAAGAATAAACAGATTAAAGTCATTGCCGGCGGCGTATTTTACCAATTCATCATAAAGCATGGCCTGTACTTCACTTTTATGCCCTTTTTCTTTGGCAAACCGATTCATGCACATCAGGGCATGGTCTTTTTCGAGAAATGTTGGAATGAAAGCTTCATCTGAATCTTTAAACTGTTGTCCTAAAATATGAGCATCGTCTTCAGGATTCAGAATAATCACCCAGACCCATTTGTCGCTGTTGTTTGAATTCTGCATGAACCTGCCGTTAATTTGAAGAATTTAGGAACCGTTTTGGATTTGACCATAAATAATACAGGGGTCGGGGTGTTTCTTTCGTCATGCCGGCGCAGGATGGCATCCGGAGATGGCCCCTTAAAAAGAATTAGACTCCGGATCATGTCCGGAATGACAAGCGTTGATGCTTGCAACTCCCCGACGGCTCAAATAATTATGTATACATAAATGCTTTGAGTTGTGTCAATGAAAACACGCATTCCAGTCCATGGCCCGCAACACGGGTCAACGCTGCCGGATAGATGGAAATCGAGGGCGTAAAAACCGATGCATAGGATACCAACACATTTTACGGGTGAGGGAACCTACATTTTATGGTTGTTTTTACACAAGTTTAAACGGATTCAGGTCGGAAGCTTAGGCACATTTGATTTTATGGCGGGCTACTATGCATACATCGGCAGTGCACTTGGGCCCGGGGGGCTGGCCGCGCGGTTAAAGCGCCATTTTACCCATGATAAACCGTTGCGATGGCACATTGATTATTTGACCGTGCAATTAAAGCCGTTTGGAGCGTGGTACATCAATGACCAGAAACGCTGGGAGCATCTCTGGGCAAATGCATTTCAAGTAAATTCCGAGGCCCTGATGCCGGCTAAGGGCTTTGGCGCTACTGATTGCAGATGCCCGTCCCATCTTTTCTATTTTTACACCGAACCCTTTTATGCAGAGCTGATGAGCCGTATGCAAAAACAATTATCCATTCCCGAAGGTAAGGTTGGTGTGCTTGGGAAAAATTTTAAAAATCACCAATGATACTTGACAAACCGACAAAGCTTTGATTAAAGGGGTTTTCAAATCGTCTAAAGGATATGCCAAACGTGAAAAGGATTCATTGGTTCTGGTGGTGGCGCAGCTTGTGAAGTTGGCCCATCATCGGAAAGTATAAGATAGACGTTCAGAGCCGTGGGCAACTTCGCAACTCCATGCCGAAGAAGTACATGGCTCTTATAATTTAAAGGCTAGGCTTCTTCGGAAAAGCCTGGCTTTTTTTATTTATCCGATGATGTCGCGGTGACCGGCACTCGGTTTGAAGGATTGGAAACACCTATTTTGAAAGTTTTAGCGGCTTTATTTTTTTAACACTACACGAAGGAGGTCATATGGAAAATCGCAAAATTTTATTAAGAGAAGATGAAATTCCGCGGCAATGGTACAATATCTTAGCTGACATCAAGATGAATCCACCCTTGGGGCCGGACGGCAACCCCATCGGGCCGGATATGCTGGCCCCGGTGTTTCCGATGAACTTAATCGAGCAGGAAGTCAGTCCTGAACGCTGGATCGATATTCCCGAGGAAGTTTTGAGCGTCTACCGTATTTGGCGGCCGACTCCTTTGATGCGCGCCGTCGCGCTGGAAAAAGCCCTGGATACGCCGGCACACATTTATTACAAGAACGAAGGCGTCAGCCCGCCCGGCAGTCATAAACCCAACACCGCCGTTGCCCAGGCGTTTTACAACAAAGCCTTCGGGATAAAACGGATCGCCACAGAAACAGGCGCAGGCCAATGGGGCAGTGCCCTGTCGTTTGCATGCTGCCAGTTTGGTCTGGAGTGCAAAATATTTATGGTGCGTGTTAGTTTTGATCAGAAGCCCTATCGCAAATCCATGATGGAGGCATGGTGTGGTAAATGTGTGCCCAGCCCCAGTACAGAGACCAAAGCCGGTCGCGAAGCGCTGGAGAGAGATCCGGACACTCCCGGCAGCCTGGGAATCGCCATCAGCGAGGCAATCGAGGCAGCGGTATCGGATCCCACCGGCGAAACCCGGTATTCGCTGGGCAGTGTTTTGAACCACGTCATGCTTCATCAGACGGTGATCGGTCTGGAAGCCAAAATACAACTGGAAAAAGTTGGTGAATACCCTGATGTTGTCATTGGCTGTGCCGGTGGTGGCAGTAATTTTGCGGGCCTGGCATTTCCCTATGTTTTAGATAAAATCAACGGCAAAGACATCGACATTTATCCGGTTGAGCCGGCCGCCTGTCCTACGCTTACCCGGGCGCCCTTTGTATATGATCACGGCGACACGGCTCGATATACGCCCTTGATCCCGATGCATAGTTTGGGCCATGCGTTTGTTCCGCCACCGGTGCATGCAGGTGGGCTGCGCTATCACGGTATGTCACCGACGGTTAGTCAATTGGTAGTGGAAGGTCTTATCGAACCCAAGGCGGTCACACAGCTAGATGCCTTAGACGCTGGCGCCACATTCGCCCGAACGGAAGGTTCAATTCCTGCCCCGGAAACAACCCACGCCTTGGCGGCTGTGATAGATGAAGCCAAGAAAGCTAAAGAGGAAGGCAAAGAAAAAGTGATCTTGGTTAATTGGAGCGGCCATGGGCTATTGGATTTAGGATCCTATGATAAATACTTTGCAGGCCAGTTAACCAATTATGAGTTAGATGACGAACTGTTGGCTGCATCCGAAAAAGTATTTGAAGGTTTTCCAAAGCCTGAGATATTAAAAAGCAATTAAGAACGCCGGTTTGCGGAGAAGTATGCTGCCGAATCGTTGGCGGTAGTGGGGCGATTGAAGTAGATTTGAGCGGCGCGTATTCAAATCGACAGGGAAAGATGGCTGTCAAAAGATTTTAATGGGCAGGCATCTTCTAAGACCGTCAGACAGCGTAATTTGACAGGCAGGATGCTTTTCCGTATGTGCATTTTTTTTGGAAGACGAACAACGATAAAAGTTCAAAGAAGAAATTTGGGAAAGAAACGGATAGGATTTATTGCGGGAAAATAATGATTTAAGACTTGATTCATTGAAGAAGTCATGCTAAGCGCCAGCTTTACAACTATTTAATTGACTGACAGGCTGGACCCTGGCGTTTGCCGGCCGGTTGCGCGCCATCACGTCAATCAGTTTACGACCCGGGTTATTTGCAAATATATGCGAGTAAATGTAGCCTCCCATATTTGCACCCGGGTTATTCTTTTGCAAATTTCGATAAGAGATGTTTCCGGTTAACCGCCGATGGCTGACATTCGGCTGGAAATGCACGTTTGTGTTTTCTTAGCGATGTTGTGCTCGCGGGTTTTGTGCTGCACCGCCTCCAAAAGGATCTGGGCCAGTTGGTTGTCAGAATATCCTAAGCGCAGTGGGTTTTTCAGATCGACCTGATAAGAAGAAAGGAGACAGGTTCGAAGCTGCCCGCTGGCCGTGAGACGCAGCCGGTTGCATTGATGGCAAAAATGGTGACTTAAAGCACTGATAAATCCAATCTCGCCAGGCGCCCCCTCAAATCGAAAACGCTCAGCCGGTCCATCATCAACGTCTCGCGCGATCGGGACCAGTTTGCCTAATGCGGATAAATGTTTTTTGATTTCAGGCGTTAGTAAATTTTGCCGAGGATTTACTTCGACATTACCGATGGGCATATATTCGATAAACCGAATATGAAAAGGGTAGTCAAAAGAAAGGTGTGCCAAATCTTGCAATTCATCGTCGTTAATTCCTTTAAGGGCAACCACGTTAATTTTAATAGGCTCAAACCCCATTTGAAGTGCCGCTTGAATGCTATCCCAGACCTTTAAAAAGCGATCACGACCTGTGATTTGTTGATACTTATCCCGCTTCAACGTATCCAAACTGATGTTGATGCGACCAATACCGGCTGTTTGGATTTGATTGATGTGGTCTTTGAGCAGGATTCCATTGGTCGTCAAGGAGATGTCGGTAAGCCCTTTTATCGTGCCAAGTTCTTCCAGAAAATTGTATATTCCCTTTCGAATTAGCGGTTCGCCGCCGGTCACCCGCAATTTAGAAATGCCCAGACTGACCGCCAGGCGGATGAGACGTAAGATTTCTTCATACCGCAAGATTTCTTCATGCGGTAGTTTAGCAAACGGACTTGTCGGCAAACAATAGCTGCAACGCAGGTTACAGCGGTCCGTTACCGAAACCCGCAAATAATTTAAATGTCGGTTGTGCTGATCGATTAAAGATTGTTTTTTCAAATTAAAAAAAGCCTTCCCGTTGATAGCGCAAATCAGTTGCGGCTCATATGATATTTCTCACGGTACTCGGGGATTTCAATCATCGGTGGTCGTTCAACGGCCTCCAACCGGGTGATGTCCGGTTGATAGGAATCGTGGACTAAGTTGTATTGAATCATTTCGTCAAAGAGTTTTTCCTTTAAATCAATAAGCCCCAACTTTTTTTTACGATTGATAAAGGTCTTTAAAATCACGAAAGCCATCTTGCCTAAGGCTTTGGTATCTTGATTGCGGTGGATCCGGCGGTCCAAATCTACCTGGGCAATGACATTCAGTCCCCACTTTTCATAGATATCCATAATCATGCTGGTTTCGACACCATAGCCAATCGGAAAGGGGATTTTTTCATAAAGTTCGCGATACCCTGCATATTCGCCGGATAGCGGCTGAATAATTTGCGTCAGTTCAGGAAAAAAAAGTGAAAATAGCGGTCTAATGACCAGTTCGGTCACCCGCCCGCCACCGGTCGGCCTCATTTTGCTTTTTCCGGTGGCGATCGGTCGATCATAAAATGCTTTGGCATATTTTATGTGGTCATGCAAAAGCAAAGGGCCAATGAGCGCATAGGCAAATCGATGGTGAATGTTTTTTATATCGGCGTCCAAATAGACAATAATATCGCCTTTGGTAATATAAAGGGCTTTCCAGAGATTTTCGCCTTTTCCTTTATGCGGCTCTAAATGCGGTAGAATGTGGGCCGCCTCGAAGACATCGGCGCCATAGGCGGCCGCTATTTCCCGTGTTTTATCGGTCGATCCGGAATCGATTACCACAATTTCATCCAGCAGAGGGTAGCGGGACATCAACTCAGATTTCATAATGAGGATTTCTTTGGCAATTGTTTTTTCCTCATTGAGTGTTGGCAGGCACAGTGAGATCGTAACCTTTTTACGGGCCTTGGCCGCAACTAACGCGCTGAGATCATCGAACTCGCGGTAGTGGAATGTGTTGGTTTTAAGCCATGCGTTCTTCATCGCAAATCCCACTATCAATTGCTTCAACAATTCCGACAAGTTGGGCAATGCCCGTGAACATCGGCTCAATCTCCATGACGGCATCCTCCTGCTGAATATTGTCGCCGGTGGTAATACCAATGGTGACGGCCGGAATTTGCCGTGATAGAAAAATGGAAAGCTCCGATACGCTCGGCTCGCTGGTTGGATTCAAGCCCAACTTTTTCATGATCTCCGCAGAACCCTTGACCAAGGGATGATTGTATTTTAAGCGCGCCGCACTGGCATTACTAATGGTTTTCAATTTCATGTCGACCCCGTATTCATGGCCCACACCAGTAATGATATCCTTGGTATCGTTATAGATGGTTTTAACCATTTGATCTGAATCGCTTTGAATTTCAAAACCGAGGGTCGCATTGTTGGCAATCAGGCCGTGTTTGAAACCGCCGCCGATTTTACCGATAACAATTCGCGCTCTGGGTTTCTGGGGCAGTCTCAATTCTAAAATTTGATTGATAACCTCATTTAGAATCAAAATGGCATTGGGTTTAAATTTGCGGTCCCAAGAGGTCCTATGGGCCAAGTTGCATTCAATTTCGCCACGAATCATACCTTGGGAATAATAGCTGAGGCGACCTAAAAAACCGCCCTCTATACATATGGCCCCACGAATTGGTGTCGCCCAGGTTTTTAGTAGGTGCCGGATGCCGCGCAGATTACCTTTTCCCATGGATTGAATGACACCCGCCAGGACGATATCGGATTCAAACTCTAATTCTAGGTGCCGGAATATTTCCGGCAACGAGACCAGCACACCGACGCCGATGGCATTATCCATTATTCCGGCACCGGTTATGGTAGATTTTTTGACAACATAATTGTGATCGATGTCTTTATCAAAAAGCGAATCTAAATGCGCGATTAGAAAAATCGGCGGTTTCGTAGGTGATTGGCCCCGAATAATGCCGATCGGATTTCGGTAGCCGTCGGTGGTGCACTCGTCTACCTGGAATTCGCTCAGACGCTCCATGAATGCTTTAATCCGCGCCTTTTCCTTAAATGTTGGTGATGGTTTTTGGCCGATTAGGACAATATTGGTAATAATGGTTTCTTTGATAGCCTTAAGGCGCTCAACATAGGCGGGAAGCTTTTCAAGGAGATTGTCCATATACCTTTCACCATTTCGATGGCCACCCGGTTCCAGTGTGGACCAGGCAAGGCGGCTTTTGATGGCCCGGTATTCTGTGAATGTGTGTTTGAGAATATACCACCATGGGGCTCAAGGTCAATGGTCTTCATAAAACCCGGTTTCAGCAAATAAGTGGTTTTACGATTCGGCGGCGGCATGGGCTACGTGCTGCAAAATTGCTTCGCAAAGTCCGTCGATGGTGTAATCTTTAGCTTGGATTGCAACGTTAAACCCGAGTTTTTCTGCGGTTTCAGAAGTTATCGGACCGATACTCGCAACGCTGACACCATCCATTAACGGATTGAATCTGTCAGAGGGAATGAGGGCTTTGAAATTTTTTACCGTCGAAGAACTGGTAAACGTCACCATATTTATCTGGCCGGTCTCCAGATGTTGAATGAGTTGCTCAGCATGACCCTCAACCGGATGGGTGTGATAAACAGCAATTTCGAGCACTTGTGCGCCCATTTTGCGTAACTCAACCGGTAGTACCGGGCGGGCTTCGGCGGCCCTGGGAAGCAGTATTTTGGTATCTTGTAGCGATTGATCTTTAAAAGCCTCAATAATGGATTCTGCCCGGAAAGTTTCAGGTAAGATATCACTGCACAGGCCATAGGAACGAAGCTTTGCAGCTGTTGCCGGACCAATCACCGCTGTCCGCAAATGCCCCAGCGCGCGCACATCCAAATTCTTTGCAAACAGGCGTTTAAAGAAAAACTCGACACCGTTGACACTGGTAAAGACTAACCAATCAAATTCTGAAAGCGTTCCGATGGCCTGGTCTAGTGGTGTCATATCATCAGGGACCTTGATTTTAATCGTCGGATACTCCAGACATTCGGCACCGAGGGCAGACAGTCGTTGAATTAAATCACTGGCCTGGGCACGGGCGCGCGTCACCACAATTCGGCGGCCCAGCAAAGGCCGGTCTTCAAACCATCGCAAGGTATCGCGTAGCTGGACGACATCGCCCACCACGATGATCGCCGGTGCTTTTAATTGCGCTTTTTGCACTTGGGCCACTATGGATTTCAACGTACCGGTTACAGTTTGTTGTTTGGTGGTCGTGCCCCAACGGATCAAAGCAACCGGCGTATCCTCAGAACGGCCGTTTTGCGTGAGACGTTTTACGATAGAGGGTAAATTCTTAACCCCCATCAGAAAAACCAGTGTGCCGATGCCACCGGCAAGTGCTTTCCAGTCGATACTGGATGTCGGTTTGGTGGGATCTTCATGGCCGGTGATAATGGCGACTGTGGATGTGAAATTTCGGTGGGTGAGTGGTATACCAGCATAGGCGGGTGCTGCAATGGCTGAGGTCACGCCCGGCACAATTTCAAAGGGAATGCCGGCCTGCTTTAAAATCTCAGCTTCTTCACCACCTCTTCCGAAAATGAACGGATCACCACCTTTAAGGCGTGTTACCACATTGCCCTCTCTGGCCTTGGTCACAATAAGCTCGTTAATGCCTTCTTGTGAAAGGGTGTGATCCCCGCCCTTTTTGCCAACGTAAATGGTTTCCGATTTGCTGGACACATGTTTCAGCAGCGCCGGCGATGCGAGGTAGTCATAAATAATAACATCGGCGTTGGCAATGCACTGAAGGCCCTTGTGCGTAATCAAGTCGGGATCACCCGGCCCAGCACCTACCAGGAAAACTTTACAGGTCATTTTATTGAGATTCCATGGCGAATAGTTTTTTGAGGATTTCAGATCCACCCCTTTTTAAAAGACGTTCGGCGAGATCCGTACCGATTTGCCGGTATGATGCGATCGGACCTCGTAATTCATCTTTAATAATGGTGGATCCATCCAAATCAGCGACGAGACCACACAGAGATAAATCCTGTTGATGAATGGTTCCCAAGGCTGCAATTGGTACCTGGCAGTTGCCTTCCAGATGTTCAAGAAAAGCCCTTTCACAGAGAACGATTTTTTTCGCATGGATGTCATTCAAAGGACTCAGCAGCGCATCGATTGCCGGATCGTTGGAACGTGATTCAATACACAGCGCACCTTGACCAATCGCCGGCAACATAATGGATGGATCAATATATTCGCTGATTCGTTTCTCAAAACCAAGGCGCTTTACGCCGGCGGCTGCTAGTACGATGGCATCCAAGTTTTCGGTCTCAAGTTTACCAATACGCGTATCGAGATTGCCGCGCAACGGTACCACCTCAATATCAGGGCGAAAATGTTTTAACTGCGCTGCGCGTCGCAAACTGCTGGTTCCAATACGCGCATTGGTTCTCAGTTCTTTTAGGGTTGCACCCGTTCTGGAAATTAATACATCGCTGGTTGTTTCGCGTGTCGGGACTGCGCCGATGCAAAGTCCTTCCGGGATTTGAGCCGGCATGTCTTTCATGCTGTGAACAGCCAGATCAACATGACCATCCAGTAACGCTTGCTCAATTTCTTTTACAAATAAACCTTTGCCACCGACTTGAGCCAAAGGTACATCAAGGATTTTATCACCCTTGGTTTTAATAATTTCCAAATCGACCGTCAGTGATGGATGGTGTTGCTGAAGGGCGGTTTTGACCCACTGGGCCTGCCAAAGGGCCAATTGGCTGCCGCGGGTTCCGATGGTAATGCTAGGTTGCATCAGTGCCCACATCCGGCACAGCTTGAAGCCGCACAACCACTGCAAGAAGAGGATGCAGCGGATTTTACTGTTTGGCCACCGTTACCTTTGCTGACAAATCCACAGATGGACATTAAGCGCGATACTTTTTTGCTATTGCAATTCGGGCAATCGGGATTGTCGTTGCCTAAAACTAAATATTCAAAGTCACGATCGCACTTTTCACAGTGATATTCATAGATTGGCATGAATTAGCTCCTTGCGAGGGATGATGATCAGTTCAAGTCAAATTAATCACAAAACTGTTTTAATCAATGGGTTTTTATGGATTGATTTGATCGATCACACCGGCTGCGATGAGCGGTAGCATGATTTCATGGTGACCAATCAAATTAAAACCGTTTTTTCCCGCTGTAGGGCGATCAACCACATTGGTCAAGGTGCGATAATGTGGAATAAAATCCATATTAACCGTAGTTAACGCGCAAAGCGGGTGTCCCAAATTGCGCGCCAATGAGATGGCTTTCAAAAAAACTTCCGGCAAGATCACCGCCGATCCAATATTCATGTAGACGCCCTGCTCCAAGGTTGCAATAATGGCAGCAAATGTGCGGAAATCCATATGACTGCTTTGACCCGCACAGCCGGCATCGAACTCCGGATGCATGTGAATCGTATCGGTGCCAATGGCAATGTGAACGGTTACCGGAATACCTAGCTGGATACCGGCAGCCAAGATGCTATGCTGCGCATATGGCAATTTATATGTATGAATGGCTTTTCCCATTGCTTCGCCGAGGCCGATTTGATGTTCTGATGCTTGCCGGATTGCTTGACATATAAAATGCCCCGTTTCATGGGCCATGCCGAATGAGCCATTTTTAAGGGCGGCCTCCACATTTTCCGATGTGCGACCCACCATGGCCAATTCGGTGTCGTGAATAATTCCGGCACCATTTAAGGCGATGGCATTGATGACACCGTGCTGCATCAGATCAATAATGACCGGATTTAAGCCGACTTTAATGACATGCGCACCCATTGCCCATACAATCGTTTTGCTGTCTTGATAGGCTTTTACAAGCGCCCTGATGACAGCACGCATATTTTTGCCGGCCAAAATGTCCGGTAATCCCGCGATAAAATCAGATAGAGAGCTGCCTGCTTGCCAAGCTTTGGCAAAATCATCGATACTCACCTTGCAATTTCGATCAGCCAGGGGATGCGTTTTTAAGGCCTTCATATTTATTGGTTGAATAGTTTTTTTCACAAGTTTTATGTAAGGTTTTTTGAGTTTGTTGATTCCAAGTTAAGGCATTGATCGACTAATTCACATAATATGTGCCCCATGACAATATGCGCTTCCTGAATACGGGCGGTTTCATACGATTGCACCGGCAGCACTAAATCAGCATATCCGGACAACTCGCACCCTAAGGATCCTGTCATAGCGATCGTGAAAATTTGTAAGGCTTTGGCGGTCTGAACAGCTTTAACAACATTGCGTGAATTGCCGCTGGTACTGATACCAACGGCGATATCATTCGGGTGACCCAGGGCCGTGATCTGAGTGGCAAAAATATCGTTAAAGGAGGAATCGTTGCCGATGCTGGTAATGACCGAAGTGTCTGTCGTCAGCGCAATCGCTGCTAATGGTGGATGCTTGATGCGGATCCGGTTAACAAATTCTGCCGCCATGTGCTGGGCATCAGCAGCGCTGCCGCCGTTTCCAAAGAGCATCATTTTTTGACCTGCAGCGATGCGCCGTGAAATGAATTGGGCAGCTCGTATTAACAGATCTGAATTGCGATGGATACAATCAGTGGTAATTTGAATATTTTTTTTCAGAATTTGATCAATAACCGCTTTCATAACGTGAACGCTCAATGCACTATTTGCGATAATAGCGCTGCAGGTACTTAAATCGGTTGGAGATCGATGTCGCTTGTTTACGATGCTTTGGCGGTTTGATCAGCCTGAATTTTGGAAATGTAGGCGTTTGAATCATAACCCAAATTTTGAGCGGTATTAAACGCATTTAGAGCGTCATCCAACTGATTTTGTTTGTAGTAAAGCTTGCCCAAACGAAAATGAAAGAGACCAACATCGGGCGCAATATCAATGCTTTGGCGGCAGAATAGGGCGGCAATTTCCAGATTCTCACCTTGTTTTTCGAAAAGACAACCAAGTGCTGATAAAGCGGCGGCATCATTGGGATTGTATTTAACTGCATTCTTGTAGGCCTTAATGGCATCCTTTTCGCGTTCGGCGCAGGCGTGGCATTGACCCAGCAAACGATAGGCGACTGCCGCCATTGGATTTAATTGTATGGCTTTTTCTAAAAATTCGGCCGCTTCATTATGGTGGCCCATTTCCAGATGTTGTTTTCCAATTTGAAAAGGTATTTCGAAAACGTCTTTGTCCAGGGAATACGCCTCAAGGAAAAGCTCAAGCGCTCTTTTGCTATTATTTTGTAGTAAATGTACCAGGCCGTTGTTGTAGATGGCCATGGTTTCTTTGGGGTCCAGTCGGCTTGACGTGGCAAATGCTTCCTGGGCTTTGGCAAGCTGCCCTAAAACCCCGTAGCATACGCCCAAACTGTTATGGACATTCACATTGAAAGGATCGAGTTGCAGCGCTGTTTTAAATTCCAAAATGGCCCCCTCGATATCGTCATTTTGGTAAAGCTTATCGCCGCTGATGTTCAGGCTTACGGCGTCAAAAACAACCACACTGCTTGGCTCGCAAAACTGGGCATGGTCCAGTGCTTTGCACGCATTCTGTAATACCAGTCGAGGTTCAAAATCAATCTGGGGAAATTCGGCCACACCCGCTGAAAAGGAAAAACCGGTTGCAGCTAAAAAGTGCTTCTGAACATCTTTGACTGCCTGCAAAGCGGTGTCGGGGGGTTGATCGGGGGCGAAACAACCCAGGGTGTTTGCGTCACAAAACCCCCAGATTCCATTGATTTGGCCACACATTGCATCAATATGCTGGGCTAATTCTGAAAATATTGCCAACAGGGCTTGGGAGTTTGGGCAAGGATTGGCGTCATTCTGGGTGTCAATACGCAAAGCCACGGCACAAAACATATCACTGGCCCTGGTTCGTTGCAGGACACTTTCAGCAAATGGCTCTTTGCGTACCAGACATGAATTTGCAAAGGTCGTATCTTTCATTTGACGAGGAGAAGGCAACGCCACGGACGGTCGCTGCCATCCCGGTTTATAACATCGCGTGTCAGGTTTAGAAAACAGGAACTCTTGGGATGAGCTTCGACTGCGATAGATTCGTTTGGGGGTAACCGTCATGGAACAATTTCCTGTAATAGTTTTTGAAACGCGGTTACAATCGTACTGATTTCATCTTCTTGCACGGTTCGAATATCCAATAGGAAAGAATCATCCTCTATTCGCCCGATGACAGGCGGATCGTACCGCCGCATCATTTTTTCAATGGCGTTGGCAGATATTTGGGCAACTTTAACCCGGATGCATGTGGTGGGTAGGTCCAATAACGGCAAACTGCCACCGCCGGATTTGGAAATACTCTCAACCCGTTCGACTTCGATCTTAGCAGTATCCATTTGCTTGAGAGCTTGATAAAGTTGATCCGCATTACGATCAATCATTGACTTGGGTTGCGTCAACAAGCGCAGTGTCGGAATTGAAGCAATGGCATCAGCAGGATCGCGATACAGCCGCAATGTGCCTTCAAGGGCGGCTAGGGTCAGTTTGTCAATGCGTAGCGCACGCGCGATGGGATTTTGTTTGATGCGATCCAGCCAGTGCTTTTTGCCGACGATGATGCCGGCCTGGGGTCCGCCTAGTAGTTTATCGCCGCTGAAGGTGACCACATCCGGACCTGCAGCGATAGAATCACGCACGGTTGGTTCTTTCATCAAGCCATACTGCGAAAAGTCAATGAACGTGCCGCTGCCTAAATCTTCCATTACCGGAATTTGTCGGCGATTTCCCAAAGCGACTAACTCTTTTAAGGGTACCTCGGCCGTAAAGCCCACCACACTATAGTTGCTGCGATGCACCTTGAGCAGCAACGCGGTGTCGGATTCGATGGCGTTCTCGTAGTCCCGTAAATGAGTGCGGTTGGTTGTTCCGACTTCCCTAAGGATGCCGCCGCTTTTGGCCATAACATCCGGTACACGAAAAGACCCACCAATTTCCACCAACTCACCGCGGGACACGATCACCTTGCGGTCCCTTGCTATGGTTTCGAGCGACAATAAAACGGCGCCGGCATTATTATTTACCGCCAGAGCGGCTTCGGCACCGGTCAATTCGCATAATAATCCCTCAACGCTACTATAGCGTGATCCGCGTTTGCCTTTGGCCAAATCGTACTCCAAATTGGAATAGCGCCGAGCAATCATGGCAAGATTTTCAACAACCTTATCGGCCAGCAGCGAACGGCCCAAATTAGTGTGGACCACAATGCCGGTGGCGTTAATGACACGCCGCAAATTCGGGGTCATATCGGAAGCAACTAAACGCTTGACTTCAGACAGCAGTGTCGTTTCGGCAAAGCTATCGCTTGATATGTTAGCGGGGGTTTTTAAAATTTGGTCGCGAAGATTGGCAACAACCAAACGGATGGCATTTAATTTCACCGTATTGGGTACCGGGTCAAAATAGGAATCTTGCTTCAATAATTCCAATAAAAGGTCAACTCCTGGTATTTGTTTTAATTGTGATTGTTGTTCAGCGCTTATTTGCATAGTGAAAGCCTGTTTTTAGCCAATGCCCTTTTCGGGTGGTTTTTGATGGTTCACATCAGGTGGGCAATGGTTGGTCGGCCGTGGTTAATACATTTGATGGGATCAAGTCCACAATATCAACAAATTGACTTGATGATAGACCGATGGCTGCTAACCGACTGTTCAGCGCTTCGGTGTTTAAGCGCTCCACTTCCAGCCCCGCATGAAATCTGGACATCAGTAAATCCGCTAAGTAAACAATATGGGTCAAGGCCGAATTGATCGTACTTGTTTCCGGGCGGTGGTGGTGTTCGATGGTCTCAATGAGTATGTCAGGAAAAGACCAGTTTTGGCCCAATTCACAGCCGATGGTTGTGTGCGCTCTACCAAGTTCTTTGCGTTCAATTTCAATAAAATTATGCTGTTCTTCATGTAACGACCGGTAAAATAGCGGATAGGCGGATGCGATAAATTGATCTAACACGACTTTACCGATGTCGTGCAATAGTCCGGCGGTGTATGCTAAACTGGGTGTGACACCTCCTGTCAATCGTGCTATTTTTTCTGACACAATGGCCGTTCCGATGGAGTGGTGGAAAATGCCGCCCTGGCACAGCGAATACCCTTTGCCCGACTGGTTGAAAAAATTTTTTATGGCTGCTGAAATAATTAATTTTATCAAAAGGTCTTGTCCCAGACGAACCAAGGCATTGTCAATCGAATCGATTTTGATTTGCCTGGCAAACATGGCTGAATTGCACAGTTGTAATGTCCTTGCACTGATAACCTGATCTTTTTTTACTGTTTCGGCTATTTGGGTAATATCATATTCGTCTTGCTGGATAATTTGTAAAATTTTTAAGGCCACTTGGGGGATAGGCTGTAAATTTTGCAAGGCCTGTTCAATATTTTCAGGTGTCGGGGGCGGGGAAGTTTGGGCTGGTTCCAATTTATCAAAACCAGCAGGTTCAATGGCACACTGCCACGTCTGCATATCCAGATTAAGGCAACAGGTGAAAAAACCGCCGGTTTCCGATTTTTCGATGGCAATGCCCGCATCGTTTAATGTCTTTTCAACGACCTCCGTGGTTCGTCCGCCAATATTTAAAGCTAAATCACGCTCATCTAATGGGCCAACCAATGCGCCGCCAGCAATGGTTGCCTGCATATTGGGTTTTGAAGCCCCAGCTTGACATAGTGCTTCAATGAATAACGGCAATCCCGAAGATGCATAACGTTGCGGTTGAAACTGATCGCCTAAGCTCACCGGTTCCGGTAGCAACAGATGGATTAATCCGCCAACCTGAGCCTGTGCATCCACAATCGTCACACCAACGCAGGTGCCCAAATAAGCCTGCAATGTTAGGGCGGTTTGGGGTCCGATATGCCAACTACCGGCGGCAATATGGTTTTTATTTTGGGGCATGGCCTTCAGAATAAAATAACCAACAAATTCATTAAGATAAACGATTTTATTAGCATTTAATGTGCTATTATTCAACCACATAATCATTTTCTGCTCTACACTTGTACGACAATACATCGGGATATCCAAAAAAGATTGATTTCATTGAAAAAGGAGTGTTTGAATCGCTGACAGGAAGCAAGATGTGAGTTCATTATTTCATTGCAGTAGACAAATGATCGCAGAACAAGTAGCGTAGGCGGTAACTTTTGCAAAACCGGTTTACTATCAATGCGAATGATGGGAAATAAACCTTCTGCATATTACCTTGTAGATGGTTTGGCCCCTGTTCCTGTTCAATCGGTTGTGATTGGCTTTCTCACGTCTAACCTCCGGCGCGAATATTTATAGGAAAATCAAAACATGCAACATATGCGAGATGGTCAGCCAAAAGCTGCCAAAGATTATCTGATTTTTCCCCTGGATGTCGCTGATGAGCAATCGGCCTATGATTGGATCGATCGCTTGGGCGATAAGGTTGGTTTGTTTAAAGTCGGTCTGGAGCTGTTCATCCAGGTCGGGCCCCGGATCGTTCGCCATATCAAAGCCACCACGCAGGCCGGTGTGTTTTTGGATCTCAAATTACACGACATTCCCGCTACCGTCAAACGTGCGATGTCTCGCATAGCCGATCTTGGCGTGACATTTGCCACGGTTCACTGCGGCGAATCAGTTCGTATGTTGCAAGCCGCTGTTGACGGCAGCCAGCAGCAGGTCGGTATTTTGGGCGTCACCGTCTTAACCAGCATCGGTTCTGAGGATTTGAAACAAAGCGGGCTGCAGCCCGATCTGGCTGCCAATATCAAACAGCTGGTGTTGAAAAGAGCGCGGCTCGCTAAACAGGCCGGATGCGTGGGAGTGATTTGTTCGGGACTTGAAGCTGCTGATATCAAAGCTGCGCTTGGCAATGATTTCTTGACCGTGACGCCTGGTATCCGTCCGGCCTGGAATTTATCCCAAGATGATCAAAAGAGGATTGTCACGCCCGAAATGGCGATTCGCGATGGTGCCGACTATTTGGTGATTGGCCGGCCAATTCGGGATGCTGCGTTTCCGGAAGAAGTGGTACGGCAAATTATTCGCAATATTGAAAAAGTGCTTGCGGCAGCTTAAAAAATATTATGGTGGTATCAGCTGTTTCTATGGATCAATATGTGCGCAATTTACCTGGTTTGAGACCAAGCCAAAACCGCAGCCGATCTCTTACCGTTGCAGTTCTAAAATAAAAAATATATTCGATACAAGCTGATAGCCAAAATCAGCACTGCTAAAACAAGCGCAAAAACCAATTGGTTGGTGTTGAATGGTTTCAATGCTTGCCTATTCGCTCTGGTCAAGACCAAAGGCTGTGTGCAGGGCGCGTACCGCCAATTCGGCATACTTTTCTTTGACGACACATGATATTCTGATTTCAGATGTACTGATCAGATCAATATTGATATTTTCCTGGGCCAGAGTCGTAAACATACGCGTGGCAACACCTGAATGGTTTTTCATGCCCACACCCGTCACCGAAACTTTGGCAATATTTTTGTCACCCAATACATCTGTGGCACCAATATCTTCTGCAACTTTTTTTTCAATCGCCAGGGCTTCGTCAAAATTAGCACTCGGTACCGTGAAAGTTAAATCGGTCTGCTTACCAGGGCGCACATTTTGAACGATCATATCCACATTGATGCCTGCTTGCGCAATCGGTTCAAACACTTTTGCCGCAATGCCCGGCTGATCCGGAACCTTGCGCAGGGTAATACGTGCTTCATTTTTATTATAGGTTACGCCGGATACCACCAGGCGTTCCATATCCGCATCCTCGTTGACCACCATGGTTCCTTCCTCCTCATTGAAAGACGATCGCACATGCACGGGTACGTTAAATTTTTTAGCAAATTCAACTGAACGGATTTCCAGAACTTTGGCACCTAAACTCGACATTTCCAACATTTCATCGTAGGAAATTTTAGCCATTTTGCGGGCGTTTTTGCAGATATTGGGATCAGTCGTATAGATGCCATCTACATCGGTATATATCTCACACACATCCGCCTTTATCGCCGCCGCAATCGCAACAGCTGAGGTATCCGATCCGCCCCGTCCCAATGTAGTTATATTGCCCTCATTATCACAGCCCTGAAAGCCGGCCACAACGACAACGTGTCGGTTTTGAACCAATTCTCTGATACGCGTAGCGCCGACATCTAAGATGCGGGCGTTTCCGAAGGTGCAATCCGTGCGCACGCCTGCCTGAAAGCCGAGCATGGATCGTGCCGGATAACTCATCGAATGCAACTTCATAGACAATAGGGCGGCGGTGGTTTGCTCACCGGTGGCCAGCAAAACATCCAGCTCACGCTTGAGGGGGTTTTCGCAAAGCTCATGCGCCATTTCAATCAGGCTGTCAGTGACGCCCGCCATGGCTGAAAGAATAACAACGACATCATTGCCGCGGTCATAAGTTTTAGCGACCCGTTTGGCCACATTTTGGATGCGCTCTAAGTTGCCTACCGAAGTGCCGCCGTATTTCTGAACAATTAATCCCATTTACGCTCCTTTAGTATTGGTTCGAGCTTCTTTAGCAAATCATTGGGCTCAAGTCCAGTAGCCGTTATCACAATGTGTCGAGATTTTTCATCCATAATTTCGAATTTTAATTCTAAAAATTCAGTCGGCAATTGTGAACGGAATTTATCGGCCCATTCCACGGCAACCACACCGGAGCCTGAGATGATGTCGTAAAATCCGATATCATCAAGCGCATCGGGATGGTCGATTCGATATAAATCGATATGGTATAAATCATATTTGCCCGGGTATTCATTGATCAGGGTAAAAGTTGGGCTGGTCACATAGTAATGCTCCGGCACTTCCAATCCCTGTGCCAAGCCTTGCACAAAAGAGGTTTTACCACTGCCCAAATCGCCGTTCAGCATCAGCAAAACACCGGGAGAAAGCCGATGACCGATGGCCCGCGCCAATGCCTGCGTGTCTGCCAACGATCGGGACACAAATTTGAAATGATGACGGATGGTCATGCCAAAAACAATTCGTAATGGGTTTTCGTCATCGCAAAATTAGCTTGTTATTTTATCCGAAGGAGATGGTTTCTGGGGGCAGGTTAATGTTGGGTTCAGCTGAATGCAAGCGTTTAATCTGTTGTGGTATTTGATGCATGACTTCGGATGCCAGATAGCCATACGAACCCATTTTTTGGGCTAAGTCATCTGCCGCCGCACCATGTAACCATACACCGGTTTGTGCCGCTACGGCCGGTGCCAACCCTTGGGCGATGAATCCGGCAATCAATCCGGTCAGGACATCGCCCATTCCGCCTGAGGCCATGCCTGAGTTGCCGGTGGGGTTGACAAAAGCTTGACCATCGGGAGTCGCAATGATCGTGCGTGCCCCTTTTAAGACGCAAAACACCTTGAAGGTCTGTGCGAATTTTCGAGCATGCCCGATCCGATCGCTTTGGACATCAAAAGTAGTACTTTCGATAAGCCGGGCCATCTCGCCAGGATGGGGAGTTAAAATCAGTGGGGTTTGCAAATTCTTCAATATGGACGTATGGCCGGTGAGACAATTGATGCCGTCCGCATCCAGAACGATTGGAACGGTACTGTTCTGGATTAACCCATGAACCAATTTCATAGTCTCAGGTTCGGTACCCAAGCCGGGTCCTAAAGCCAAGCATTTCTTGGTTTGCAATTCTTTCAAAATGAAGGACGCAGCGTTTTCAGTTAGTGTTCCGTTTGCGGTTTCCGTCAATGGAACGGTCATGGCCTCCAAAACCAGGTTTTCAAGGGTAGCATTGAGACTTGCAGGAACGCCTAACGTAACTAATCCTGCTCCCGCGCGCATGGCCGATGTCGCTGTCATGGCGGCGGCCCCTGTTTTGCCCGGGGAACCTGCCACTACCAACAGGTGGCCCGTGTGGCCCTTGTGAGTATCCGCCGGTCGGGGTGTCAAATAGCCGCGCACTTTTTCACGCGTTATTAATTGCTGCTTGGGCGCCACATCTTCCGCCACATGCGACGGAATTCCGATATCGACAATATTCAGACGCCCCGTAAAACCGGCTCCCGGCCAAAGGATATGACCAGGCTTAGCATAGGCAAAGGTAGCCGTGGCGGCCGCCTGGATTGAAATCCCGCAAGGCTGTCCGGTATCTGAGTTTAGACCGGAAGGGATATCGATGGCGAATACGGGTTTTGATAGGCCATTAATAAAGGCGATGATATCTTTAAAATACCCTCTGACATCTGATTTCAGTCCAGTTCCCAGTATGCCGTCGATCCAAAGATCGATGGCAAGCATACCTTTTTGGTATTTGGCAAATGATTTCGTGTCCGGCAATTCCACTACCGGAATACCCAACGGACGCATAAGTTCTATGTTCGCAAGGGCATCCCCCTTTACCTGATCCTTTTGGGCCAGCAGGTAAACGCTCGTGTCGATGTGTTTTTGAGCCAAGTAACGTGCGATCACGAATCCATCGCCGCCGTTATTGCCGCGACCGGCAATGATGCCGACCTTATATTGCGCTATATCGGGAAACGATTCGATTAAAAATCGAGTGGCTCCCCGACCGGCGTTTTCCATCAAGAGGCGACCGGGTAGGCCGAAATCTTCGATGGTTTGGCGATCCATAGTTCGCATTTCAGAGGCGCTGACTAAATACATCGAATTTATTCCTTCTCTGCTTTCCAGGCCGTTAATGCCTGTTGATAAGTGCAAGCATATCTTTGACGGCCATCGGTATCCCTACCAGGATGGCACGTGAAACGATGCTGTGCCCGATACAGAATGCATTTATTTCTCGCAACGCGTTAAAACGTTTAATATTTTGATAGTCTAAGCCTTGCCCAACCTGGGTTTGCAGCTTGAGTTTATAGGCTAATTTGGTGGTATCGACAATTTTATTGTAAGCTTGCGCGCGACTTTGAGTGCTGGTGCTGCGGCAGTATTCGCCGGTGTGAATTTGCAACAATGCCACACTTAGCTTATGGGCCAGTTTTACTTGCACCGGATCCGGCTCTATCAATACGCCCACCGGAATACCACCATTTTGAATCGTATCCACCGTTTCCGCCACCGTATCTTTAAGGATCATTAAATCAACGCTGCCGCCAGGGTTCGTTTCTGAAGATTCCGCGGTTAATATGACCTGATCAGGTTTGATATCCAGAGCGATACCCACCATTTCGTGGCTTACCGTAAGGGCTAATACCAGCTTGGTTTGAACGATTTCGCGCAGCATTCTTAAGTCGCGATCTTGGATTGATTGCCGATCACGCTGCAGTTGGACGGCAATCCCGTCGGCGCCGGCGGTTTCAGCCAAGACCGCGGCGGCCACCGGGTCAGGATGCGCTGCGCGGCCTGTTTGCCGCATGTAAGCTACATGTGAAACATCCACAATCAGTCCTGCCATTTTGCTTCATCTCCTTTGACCATTGAATACATAATTATTGCCGCATGCAACCTAACCGTATCGCCAATAACTATCGCGCCCTGTCTGGCATCGATAAATCCTTTTCGATTCGATTTAGAAGTTCCCGGCTTTTAGTTTCCATACGCTGCGCCTCTTGCTCATTTTTTTCATGATCATAGCCAAGTAGATGCAAAATACCATGAACTAGAAGCTGATTAAATCTTGTCTCGGCAGCCATACCGATTGATTGCCCCTCGCGATGGGCTGTTTCGGCAGAAATAACAACATCTCCCAATAGCTGAGGGGTAAGATCGGCAAAAGATCCTTCACGCATCGGGAAAGCGATGACGTTCGTTGGTCCGGTGCGATTGAGGTATTGCTGATTGAGCTCGGCGATCTGGAAGTCGTCTACAATCAGAATGGAAAGTTCGCCGTTAGGATAATCCAAGGCGTTTAAGACGGCCTGTGCCGTTTTTTGAATCCTCTTGGGAGATATCGGGTACTTGTTTTGGCGATTGTCTATCAGCACTTCCATTGCGTGTCTTTCCGTTGTTGGCCGTACGTTTCTCAATGTACTCGATGCGGTGATGATGAATACCATTCATGATGGTGTTGAAACTTTTGGCGATTTTATGCAGATCTTTTAAGGTGAGTTCACAGTTATCCAGTTGACCATCCGAAAAGATTTTGTTGATAAGATTTTGGACTAGACCTTGGATTCTGGAAGGGGTTGGATTATCAAGCGTTCGAGATGCCGCTTCAACCACATCGGCCAACATTACTAAACCAGCTTCGCGTGTTTGGGGTTTGGGCCCCGGATACCGGTAATCGTCGATGGTGACTTTATCTTCCCCGCGCAGCTGTTTGGCTTTCTCGTAAAAAAAACTGATTAAGCTGCTGCCATGGTGTTGCTGGATGGTGTCAATAATGGATTGACCAAGCTTGTTTTCTCTGGCAATTTCAACGCCGTTTTTCACATGGGCAATTAAAATCAGGCTGGACATCGAAGGGGCGAGTTTATCATGCTTATTTTTGCCATCGCTCTGGTTTTCAATAAAGTATAACGGTTGCTTAATTTTGCCAACATCATGGTAGTAACCGCAGACTTTGGCCAGTAAGGGGTTGGCACCAATTTCAGCGGCCGCAGCCTCTACCATGGTGCCGACAATAACCGAATGATGATAGGTTCCCGGGGCTTCAATCATCAGTCGCCGCAAAATCGGTTGATCCAAATTGGCTAGTTCAAGCAGTTTAATATCTGTCGTGTATCCAAACGCAACCTCCACCATGGGGGCAATACCGGCGGTGATAATGCCGGCGCCGATGCCGCCAATAAAGGCAAAGACCCAATCCCAGACCGGCTTAACGCCTGAAAGCTCAGAGAAGTAGATGTCGATGGCAGCAACCAATAGCACATTTAAGAAACCCAGTTTCAAACTACATTTGATAAATACCTTGCGCTCTCGGCAATTTCTGATCCAGTAAGCACCCATGGCGCCGCTAATTAGAAAATAAACGAATAATTCTAAGCGGTTTTGGAATATAATACTATTGCTTACAGCAACTATAAGAGCGACGGGCAGGGCAATTTCCAGACCGAGAAACAGGCACACCATCATGGCGGCCGAGGCAATTGGAATGGCAAAATACACCGAAGGTGCCGAAACAAAGAATGAAGTGCTTTGGGTCAGGGATGAAGAAAGGGTGGGGGTCGCTTTGGACATCAAAAAAGTAGCGACAATAACGATACCGATGAACAATATGTTTTTATTCTGATTGAGATCCGTAGAAGATGCAATCCTTTCGTGAAATAACAGATATATCGACACCAACAGACATAACAACAACAAGGCGGCGCCAGCGCTGCTGACCAGAATTTTTTCGTCCCTAATTTGCGCTTTAAGTGCATTTAATTTCAAAAGCTGCGTGGCGGTTACCCGTTCACCTTCCCGCAAGACCATCTCACCCGCTTTCATTTTGTAAAGCACGGGTTTTACTTCAGCCGCCGCCTTTTTTTTCAATTCCTCAGTGGCACTGCGATTAAGGGTAATATTTGGCTGTATCAACCGTTGTGCAAAATCGACGATCAGGTTGCGAATTGTGTATTTTTGATCTTCAAGAATTGGCTGTCCAACAACCCGCACCATGGTTTTGGCTTGGTCAAGACCATAAAACTGTTTGAGGTTGTGAACAACTTTTTCGGTTTTATTTTCAACATCCCGCAAAACAATGCCCTTATCCACCTCCCGCAACAGAAATTCTTTATTGGCCACGACCCCGTTGCTCAGTATGCGAATCATTATACGCACGATGAGATTGGATATTTCCAAAGAAAATTCCTCATTTTCCAGCAACCGATAGGCACCATCGCTGACCTTAATGCCCAGTAATTCTTCGAAGCGTTCTTTCATTTGCCAAACCTGATCATGCAACGGGATTTTAGCTGTTTGGCTTTCTGAAGACACTGCTGCCGGTAGCGCGGTTTCATCGGAATCAGGGTTGCCGGATTCCGATTCATAAACGGCACGCATTGAATTAAATGCTTGGCGAACCTGTTCGTTCAATTGATGAACCAGGGCTGTGTTATGATCGTAAATAGTTAAAACTTCCTCAATCGCTCGTCGACGATGGGATTCCGTGACCTCTTTATCTTCAATAAAAAAGTCTTTAGGGGCTTTGATGTCGCGCTCCGCTACATCTCCGATGATGTAATTTTGCTCAGTAATGATCAGGCTGGGATACAATATAAGGGCGAATAAAATCGCAACACCGGCCATAATAGCGATTCGAATAATTAGATCGGAGCTTAATCGTTTAAAACTGAAAATAGTCGTAGGTGTGAAAGACTTCATCTTAAATTTAATGATACTAATACCTTATAAGAACATATGCTCATTTGCCAGACATCTGTTTAGACGTTTTATTGAGGCGCTGATTTTGCCGTTGTGCGTCCAAATCTTCATAAGCTCTGATTATTTTTTGAACGAGTTTGTGCCGGACGACGTCTTTTTTGGTAAAGAATACAAAGCGAATGCCATCGATACCTTGTAAAATCTTAGTGGTCTCGATAAGTCCCGAAGGCCTTTCAGCCGGCAGATCAATTTGAGTGATGTCACCGGTAATTACAGCTTTAGATCCAAATCCGATGCGGGTTAAAAACATTTTCATCTGTTCAGAGGTCGTATTCTGAGCTTCATCTAAGATAATAAATGAATCATTTAGTGTGCGGCCCCGCATAAAAGCTAACGGTGCTACTTCGATGACACCTTGCTGCATTAGATTAGCAACTTTTTCAAAGCGCATCATATCGTGCAGGGCATCATAAAGCGGTCTGAGATAAGGGTCAACCTTTTCGGCTAAATCACCGGGTAAAAATCCAAGCGCTTCGCCAGCCTCCACCGCCGGTCGTGTCAAAATAATTCGCGTAACGATATTTTTGGATAGTGCGGCCACGGCCATGGCCATGGCCAAATATGTTTTGCCGGTGCCTGCGGGGCCAATGCCAAAAACGATATCAAAACCTCGAATGGCATCAATATAGGCCTTTTGATTGGGATTCTTGGGGGCTATCGGTCTTTTTTGAGATGAAATAAAAACAGTGTCCAAAAAAATATCTTTAAGGCGGATTTTATCGTCGCCACTAAGAATATTGATCGCATAGTCAATATCATTGGGATATATCGGGTAATTTTCTTGCACGAGGCCATACAGCTGTTCAAGGATATTTTGGGCTAACCGGCCGATATCGGGATCGCCCTTGATAAAAACGGTATTGCCTCGGGCATGCACTTTCAGATCAAGCGCATCACCAATCCGAGTGAGGTTGCGGTTATGTTCTCCAAACAGCTGACTGGCCAGATTAATATCGGCCAACGTCAGTTTGATGGGGGAATCATTTAAATGATCCTCTTCCCCATCACCAGCGGGGAGCGAGTTTGAATGGGCCATGAAATACGCAAGTAATTTTTTTTGATTATTGCCAATATCCTAATATAGAAAGGTTTGCACCGGTACAGCTATCAAAATCCTTTCTATATCGACATTAAATTATGGTCATCCCTGAAAAACCAGTAAATTAGGCATAATACTATAATCTTAGTATCAAATATGTCTATACCATAACCGTTTTATGCATTGCAAATGACAAAATAGGTCCAACTAATCCTTTAGAAATAAGTTGACTCAATATCCGGCCTTTGTTAGTCGAACATTCGAGTTTAATCCATCACACTTTCAAAGCCCCAAATAAAAAATGCCCCAATTTGATGCCTTGCAAAGATTCTGCGAGTTACTGGAAACAGTCGTATGAGCGTGTTTGATATTGTAATCATTACGGTTTTACTATATTGCCTCATTCGCGGTTTTTTTCGCGGACTCACCAAAGAGATCTCTTCGATCATCGGTGTATTGGCTGGATTCTATGCTGCTTATTCCTATTATTCACTGGTTGCCAAACCATTAGCGCGCTGGATAACCAACATTGCCTACCTGAATATATTAAGTTTTTTACTTGTTTTTATCGTGGTATTTATGACCATCAGCATTTTAGGTGTGATTATCAAGTACCTGCTGAATATAGCCTATCTCGGATGGGTTGATCGTGGATTTGGTGCTGGTTTTGGTTTGATTAAAGGGATTTTGATCGCCGCTGTTTTGTTTATCATTTTAACCGCATTTTTGCCCCGTGGAGCACCCGTCATCGAAAAATCCCGCTTCTCGCCGCATCTAATGGTTATCTCGGAAAAATTGGTCAAAGTCGTTTCCCAAGACATGAAAAAAGAATTTTTTCTCAAATTAGAGGATTTAAAAAAGGCTTGGAAGATTCACCGCTGAACGCCAATCGTCCATCTGTCACCCAACTCCTCAATCTCATTGCAAAACTGAGAGGTACCAATGGGTGCCCATGGGACAAGCAGCAGACTCCGCAAAGCATCATGCCTTTTCTCATCGAAGAGGCATATGAATTAGCTAACGCGGTCGCAGCGGGTGATGCGGATGAGATCTGTGAAGAGCTTGGTGACGTGTTATTTCAAGTGCTTTTTTTAATTAGGTTGTGCCAGGAAGCGGATCTGTTTGATTTTACCGAGGTTGTCGCCCGCAACCTGAAAAAGATGATTAGGCGCCACCCACATGTTTTTGGGGCCGAAACCGCGGCCACCTCTCAAGAAGTGAAGGCTAGATGGCATCAAATCAAAATGACTGAAAAAAGTTGTGCTCCGCAAAAATCTATCCTGGATTCGGTACCCTCGTCTGCGCCGGCACTTATGCGTGCTTATCGGATTTCGGCGAGGGCTGCGCGGGCTGGCTTTGATTGGGATGATATGGGCGGCGTAATGGCCAAGGTCGGGGAAGAATGGCGCGAATTTAACGATGCTGTCTCAGACATGCGATCGGAAAAACGTGATCGATCGTCTGTTACACTAGAGTTTGGCGATATACTTTTTACGCTAGTCAATGTCGCCCGATTCGTACAGGTGCATCCGGAAACAGCTCTGATCGGTTCTATTGATAAGTTTGAAAAACGATTTCGATATATGGAAAAAGCCATTAATTCGCAGGGAAAAACGATGGCGTCGATGTCAAAAACCGAATTGAATGATCTTTGGGAAGTGGCCAAAAGTAAAGCAGATTCTGCTACGATTATTGAATAAAGGCAAACCCAGTCATCCTTTCTATCAGCTCACCACATCACCAGTTAAATTCACAGAAAAGTTTTTTATCAAATCATCAATGGCATCGTTGTATCATTTTGGTCACTATTTCGCGACCAAATTCAATACTGTTTTGTATTAAATATAATCGCCCCGATAAAATTGAACCATCTCTTTGTCGACCGTTAAAGTGCATGCATTAACAATATCTGCCAGCGGCGCGTCATGCATGCTTGTTTGTTGACAAAAATTTTGCAAGCGGCCCTTCTGTTTGTTAAGCGCTTGTAAAACGGGTTCAATATCTTTGAGTGATTTTTGAGGGTCAGCCATTTGTTGTCGATATGTATCGATGAGATCAAGCAAGCGTTCTGTTTCACGAATAATTTGATGCGTTGATGGATGAAGAGAGGTGAGGGGCGATGATTGAACTTCGCCCAATGATTGAGTTTGATGGCCTGTGATCGGCGATGATTCTTTGTGCTGCAACGCCTTTTGTAAATGACCCTGAAATCCTTTTTCCGATGATTTTTTAAGGCCAGATTCGTAATTCGGTATCGTATTGTTTTGAACGGGTGAAATTTTAGTCATAATAAGACTCCCCCACAACTTGTTAATCGTTATCGGTCGGCCCTTGATGTAAAACCTGATGTGGTTCGCCACCATAGTGTTTGCGGCGCGTTTCAAAGTTTTGATGCAAAAAAAAGGCCAGCATTAAAGCTGGCCGTTGGAAAATAAAAAATATATACTTATCAACAGATTATGATGCTTTATTGTTTTCTCGATGTTTGGGTGGCATCTTTTTACTAGGCAAAAAATTCCTGGTGCATGATTTAAATCACAGCGCTAGCTATCCTTGTCCAGAATTTTGGCTGCGATTTTGTCTGCGTCGATACGATAGCGCCCTTCTTGCACCTCAGATTTCAATTGTGCAACCTTTTCATTTCTAACATCTGGTGCTTTGTTGGCCGCATCAATGGCAGTTTGTAATTCTTTGGATGTTTTAGATAATTTAACAATGACCCCTTCGTTAGCAGTTTTTCGGGCAGCATCACTGCTCCGGTCGGCCTTTAAATTCCCCTCTTTAATTTCAGCAGTTTCTTTCACCATCTTTTGCTGATTATAGTTGGCGGGTATGTCTGTAACTTTCATGTTAAACCTCCGATTTTTCCCACTCCTTTATTTGTGCGTATCTTTCCTCTGCTGCCGTCTGCAAAAGCTTTTCAAACCTTTGCATTAAAAATTTGGGATTTTCAACGCATATTTTGTTTATATTTTTTTCATTATGTTGGTTTATTTCATTAAACGTAAAGGTCTCAGCAGGTGAATTTTTAATAACATTGTCGGCGCTTTTCTGAAAACGCGTGTAGGGTTGATAAACGCCGTTTTCCGCTGAATTATAGTCGGTTATCTTATCAACAATATTGGTCGTTACTTTTTCAATGATTGATTTACGCTTGTTTAGGTGTGCATCTGAAAATCGGGTGCCCTCTGATATGTTGCTCAACTTCTGGTCAAAAGACTTGCCTTGATTCCGGTGAAGTTGGCGACTGTAGGCCTTTAAAACATTATGAATTTGGTAACTCGGTATCTGCATATGGCGTTTTCCTCATTCATCTTATCGGAGCAGACCGGTGAAAACTTAAAGAAAATATCAAAAAAAATGTGGTGGTTTAATATTTTTAACAGTGGCATGCTAAATTCGATTTTGACAGGTACATCACCTATAAACATGGCTGATTTCGCCGGTTTATTAATAACGCAGCTTAGATCGGTTTAATCATCGAAATCTCCTGCGGGACCCTTGTCGCTGGATAGCGAAGCGGCGCGCTCAATGATTTTTTGTGTTGTCCAATCAGCGGGATCTTCCATGCGGCTAACTTTGGGACCAGGGTCATGGGAGCCGGTTGACACTATATGCTCGATGGTCAGTGTTGCAGTATCTTGAGCATTGAAAACATTAACCAGCATATTGTGTACAAAATTTTCTACCCGTTGAATCATATTTTTTTGAACCTCGACCGGTTGTCCCTGAAGCTTGTTTTCAAAAGGAAGATTAAGTTTTTTAAAATTGCCCCCCTTTAAACCGTGTGAATCGGCATATGCTACCATCTCTGCCCACAAGGCATCTGTCATACCCTCTCCTTTTTGCTTATTAAAATTGCCATCAGCATCAAGAATCGCATTGCCAAAATCATTGACCTCAAGTCCCCAAGAAATCATCTGCAGGGCTGTTGCCACATTGGCTTTGGTGGTTTTTGTCTTTTGGGCGATATCTCTGAGCCGATCCGAGTTGTTTCCTGAGGTGCCGTGCTGGGCACCTGAAATTTGATATCTTTCCAAAGCGTTATGGATTTCAGCCGTTAACGCCACTTGAATACCCTGGCCGCTTTCCTCAATTCCGTGGGTGGTTCCATTATTTAACGCGATCCAATCTGGGAATATGTCATGGGCATTGAGTCCCTGAATGAGAAAAAGGGCTTCATCTATGGTCGAGAGTCCTGTTTTTCCTTTTATTTCACCAACTTCAGTTTCCAATCCCGCCCACGGGGGGACGAACGGATTTAATTCAATGCTAGCCAATAAATTCTGGTCATCTGGCAAATGGGAGGCGTCAATGGCAATGGATGTAATCCCGGCATTAAAGAGGCTTGGTATTTCAATTTTGGCAGCTTCAACATCTGCTTGGCTTTTTATGCCGTAATGATCTGCATGTATGACAACCGGGATACAGATCGCCATTTCATTGCAGAAAGCATCCACCATGCGTGCGATATTCCAGTAATTGACGGCACAATATGCATTGGCACCGCCTTCTGATTTGGCAATTTCAATGATCAGGGCTGAATTCGCGCGCTGAGCGGCTTTTAACGCGCCGCGAATGACAAAACTGCTACGACCATTGGCCGCCATGGAAATTGCCTGACCTTTTATTCGCATGGCGCGGTCAATAAATTTACCGCTGACGATCAATGCTTGTGAATTGGGAAATAATTTTTTTATGTTAGGAGGTCGTCCGATTGCCAGCGCTTTTTGAAAATCTGGGTGGTTGGTTTGTGCAAGTGCCATGATTTTAATCCTTTTTGATGATATTTTGCGAGGTTAGAGTTTTTGCTAAGTATATGATTCGTATAATTCAGGTCAACATCGAATTCAACTGCATAATGACGCGCATTATAGTCTTAAGAACGGCTCTCTTTTTTCAACGATTCAGGCCGCAGAAGTGCCTGCCACGGCAGCTTTCAGCTCTTGCTGCCAAATTAGATCAACCATTTATGCGACGTTACTTAACAGGTTTACAATGATCTGACTTACGCGCTGCTTTGCACGGCATTACGGATATCGGTAAGCATTTTAATAACTTCTTTGCGATCATCTGCTCTGGCATACAATTCCCCCCAGCCTTTTTGAAACTGAAATAAACCGTTATAGGCGGTATCGGCAAAAGACCTTAGACGATAAGGAATACCGTATTGAGATAATAAGGAGGCCAATATATGTGATTCCGCCATATTGTCGATGACAGCGATTTTGATAAAATGCTGGTATTCAGATTTTTCAAAAGTTTCGTTTAGCATTTGATTGCACAGTGGGTGAAGGTGTTACGCATGATTGGGAAGCTTGATTAGGCAAAGATATCGATGACGATTCCCCGATCAAGTGCAGGCCGGGCAATGATTTTTTTTTGGCAATTATATATCAAAATATGGTCTTCTTCCAGTGGGATTGGATTAGAACGAAGCCGTTTGAAGCCATGGTTGCTATGAATCAATTTCGTGAGACGGGCCGGATACTTGATAGAGCTGACCGCCGTCATGGGAACAAGGGCCCTTGTAGTCGAGGCGGGGGCAACGGTTGTATCCATGGACAGCTTATTCATCTTGGCAATTTATGGTTACAGGTTAAAAGTCAATCGCGTGTTTAATTTAAAAGCGGTTACTAGAAACGCCGGCCGACAATTGTCGCATGTCTATCCGTATAGCATCGAATCGGCACAAATGACCAGCAATACAATGCAATATCTCAACTCGCCGGATTAATATAATTGGTATTTAACTAAGTTGGGTTAGTTTTACTGTTAATATGTGATACAGGACTGCAAGTAATGTACCCACCATGACTTTCAGATTTGCAATGATCAAATTATTTAGTGTCTTATAATTTTAGTTGGTTATAATTATTAAAAATTTTGCCGAAATGAACAACTTTGCCGAGTCGTTCATCTTTGAAATCATTTTTAATTTATTGCGCTACATAGCGGAAAAAAAGAGAAATATTTTTCTCAGTCTCTATCCAATCCGTTACCACCCATGTATCGTTGCACGTAAAGACATATCGCCCCGAAGTAAATTAAGCATATTCATATGCTTTGTATTCTGTGCTTTCGCCAATGATGGCGTCCAATTTTGCCTGTACTTCGATCCTGTCCTTGCTCTTCATCCATTCTTGCCAATCTTGCATAGATTGCCAGGAACTGATGACTAGATGCTCATCCGGATTCTCAACGCTTTTAAGGGTTTCACCGGAAATGTAACCCTTCTGTTTGTTGGCAAGGGAACGAAGCTTTAACAATAACGGCATTAATACTTTAATTGAGTTTTTAGGAAATGTTCTTGTTATTAGAATTTTAACTGCCATAGTCCCTCCTTTCTGAATGTTTAAACCCTGATCGACTTGTTTTCATGGTTTAGCATTGATCAAACGCGGTCAATCGCCTTTTCATCAATGGCATCATTTATCATTCTCCAAAAATTATCAACATCTTGAGGATATGTCGTTTGTCAGATTCAATTTGAAGAGTGCAACCGTCGGGTTACAGACGTTACTTATAGATACTGTAATGATGCCCGCAGCCATGCACCATTTAACGAAGGCCCTTTTGGGTCTTCAGGTTTATGAGGGTGATGCGAAAAGATAATTGTGTAACGATAATCTTTAATTGTTGATGCAGAAACGCATACCGGCAACATTTTCGTAGGGGGTGGAAAATGCAATTGTTTACTGGCTGGATGTTTCGTTTTCTTTTTTCCGGCCGGCATCCATTTTTTCTACCTGTTTTCTATATTCTTCCTCTACTTTGGAATTATAGATTTTAACTTCTTCGAAAAAAGCACGGCGTTTGTTTTCATAATTGGCGATGCGCTGGTTTAATTGAAGGCGTTTTTTGTTAAAGGCCTCGACCTGGGTACTGGTGCGGGCGTTTTTCTTTTCTGCTTCAATTTGCTGCCGTTCAAGTTTTAAATCTTCGTACTCTTGATCAAGTTCTTGCTTTTGCAATTGAAGTTTCTGTTCGGTGGCGGCCATACCAATGCTCTGCGGTTGCTCCTCAGATTCATTATCGGATACGTCTTCAAGCTCTTCATCGCCGGCAACGTCATCTTCATCAATCTCTGCGAATGATTCATCGGTATCTTCATCAATTTCTTCCAAATCTTCTTCGGTTTCGATTTCGTCGGATTCTTGAACGACATCATCATTTTCAGCAATACTATCTTCCTCAACGGGTGCGACGGTTTCACTGTCCAGCGTTGTTGTGTCGTCTTCCACCAGTTGGCGATCATTAGCATCCTGGTATTCATCAACCTGGGGGCGTTGCGCTTCAGGCACATTGCTGAGATCGTCTGTGTAAATGATATTGCCATCCTTGTCTCGATAACGGTAAAATTCGGCTGCAACCGGTACGGCCAGAAGTAATATTAGCAAACATATCATCCATTTAGCTGGCGACATGGAATCATCTCCTCCTATCTATGCACGTTTTTAACAGTCATCATTCGGTATTTGACTCATTATATTGATTTAGGCCTAAACGTGTCAACTAGTATCCCGCTATGATAACAATTAAATTCAATCATTACAAATGATTGGACTTATCGCGGGACTAATTTGCCAAATGGACATTTTAATTGTCAAAAGCCTGCCGGCTATTGTATACGATAAAAATAGGATCAATTACGCCATATAGTCATAGTTCTGTGTTTTATTAAATCGCCGACAGTTACATGTTTGCTATTTTTTTGGATACCTGTGTGAGGAGACGGCCAAATTGCCGTTATGTTAATGCTATGTTTACCGCCAAAACCATCTGATGGTTCAAAGAAAAGAGGTTGCATGAATTTCTGGAAAAAAGATAGCATCGGTTGCCAGAGTTTTTTTAAAAGTAATCGTTTAAATCATACGAAAGAAGCGCCGTATTCTGCCCGTTTTTGCCTTATATGTTTGTTTTTTTTCGGGATCAGTTTAGCGGTCGTGGGTCTATTTTGGTCGTGTGCACCGACGCCATCGGCACCCCCCGTTACGATGGCGCCGGGAGCTGGAGACGATTTATTCCTGGAAGCTGAAAAGCTATTTGAATCGGGCCAATATGATCAGGCCTTGGAAACCTATCAGGCCTATATTACACGATTTCCAGATCGGCCTCTAGTGGGCGCGGCATTAATGAAAATTGGCAGCATTTACAATACCCGTCAAGATTTTGCAGCCGCCCGTGACACTTTCCAACGGATCGTATCCGGCCATCCTGACAGCCCCTTTCTTTTAGATGCCAAGTTGGAAATCATCGCCACCTACTATCAGGAAGGCAATTTTAAGGCGGTTATCAAACAGGCAACAAAAATGGTCGATAGTACCAGTTCGCCAAACCATCTTCTCAGACTGTATGCCCTATTAGGCGATACATATATGGCCGTTGGCTCGGCACCCGATGCCGTCTATGCGTATTCGGCCGCAAGAGGTTTAACGGAAGCTAGCGGTAAAGAAAGCATAGAGCTGAAGCTGCATGAAGCGGTGGCACAGCTATCGGCAGATGATATCCGCGAGCTGTTAGAACAAGCCAAGGAGCCTGTTCCCCGGGATTGGTTGATGTTTCGCCTCGGTGTGAGTCTTTTTCAGCAAGATCGGTTTGAGGAGGCGGTTGAAATTTTATCTCAATTTATTAGTACCTATCCGATGAGTGAGAATACGTTTCAGGCCACAAATATGATCAATGAGTTCAATGAAAAATCGGTGTTTCTGCCCAACACGATTGGCTGTTTGCTACCGCTGACGGGACCCTACGAAAAATATGGCAATCGTGCGCTTAAAGGTATTGAAATGGCGTTGGCGCGCGTTGGCGAGAGAACTGATCGCTCGCCGATTAATATCATCATTAAGGATACCGGTGCGAATGCAAACCAAACTTCCCGAGCTGCGCTCGAGTTGTCCGAGGAGCAGGTCGCCGCGATTATCGGGCCGATTATTATGGCGGAGCCGGCGGCTTTAGTGGCTCAAGAAAAATGGATCCCCATGATCACGTTAACTCAGAAAGACAACGTTACGCTGATTGGTGATTATGTCTTTCGGAATTTCTTAACACCACAAATGCAAGTCAAAACCCTGGTGGACTATGCCGCTGAAAAGCTGGGCTTGAATCAGTTTGCGATTCTTTATCCCGACGAAAAATATGGTACCACCTTCATGAATCTGTTTTGGGATGAGGTCATTGAACATAACGGCACTATTGTGGGTGTCGAGGCGTATGATCCCAAACAGACCGATTTTGCCGATTCAATTAAAAAACTGGTCGGTCTTTATTATGATATTCCTGACGATCTCAAAGAAAAAGAAGAACCAGTCTCTGACAAAGAGCAAGGTAAAGATGAAGAACCGGAACCGACAATCGATTTTGATGCGATTTTCATTCCTGATTCACCCACCAAGGCTGGATTGATCATCCCCCAATTGGCTTTTCATGACGTCACTGATGTATACCTTTTCGGCACGAATTTATGGCACTCAGATACCCTTATTCGAATGGCCAAAGAATACGTCCAAGGTGCGATTATGACGGACGGGTTTTGGGTCGATAATCCTTCTGAAAACGTCAAAAATTTTGTAACGGTGTTTGAGGAAACATATGGTGAAAAACCCGGCTTCATTGAAGCGATTGCCTATGATACCGCTTTAATCTTGTTTGAAACGGTTTCGCAGCCTGAGATGAACTTAAAAAGTGATATAAAAGATATACTTTTAAATGATATGCTTTTTGATGGCGTGACGGGCCTGACATCCTTTGATGATGTTGGTGAAGCTGAAAAAAACTTGTTTTTGACTCAAATTCAAGGTCGTCGATTTGTGGGTTTAAATGATTAGTTGTGAATCATTTGGCAGCGGCATTGAAATGTCTGTCATTGATCAAGAAAGGTGTTCATGATAATTATCTGTTATCATTATATTTATATGCATACACTCGAAGTGAAAGAAATAATTAATTTAAGACTTGACAAGAGCTAATCATTAATTTAGATTTACAGTTTGTTTGGCCAAGGCCGGGATTTCCCAGGCCTTTTTTAATGGAATAAATCTCTTTGAAGGGAGGTGATTGCGATGCTTTGTACAACGATTCGTGAAGGAAAAGAATGCCCGTTTATGTCGGCCAATGGGTGTTCCTACAACGGCGGGATTTGCCATGAGGTCGTAGAGCAGTGTGACGGCTGTAATCGCAAAACCGAGTTGGCCGCTGGCTGGTTTTGTGCCTCATGCCCTGACCCGGGTTTAAAATGGGAAACCGGAAATTGCAATCTGGCAACTCATGTTTCGACTTCTTCTTCCGCAAAGAGGGCTAAGCTGAATCCACTGAAAGCTTCAAAACGCGCCAACCGGTAGTGTGGAACGCGATCGATTTGGTAAACCCCGCTCCAAATTCGGGCGGGGTTTTTTAACTTTTATTTGAAACCAAGTCTTCCTATCCTTATCGCTTGACTTCTCCCATAAGCAATTTGTAAAAAGCGTTGGTTATTATCCGCATTATTCCGTTTTTATGAAACAAAGCATTCTACGAAATGGCGACGACTTTGAGTCCCAATTAACGCAATGGGATTGCTATCCAACAGTAAAAAGCAGTTATCCGGCTTAATCGGTCAAGATAAAGCATTTAATATCGCATTGGCCGGTAAATGGACCGTCTATTTTGTTTTGATCGGTCTTATTGCCGGTGCGGGATCGATTGCTTTTCACTATCTGTGCCAGCTAGGGATTCATTTCTTTATGGATTTAATGGCCGGGTACCGGCCACCTTCGCCTGCTGGGGAACACCATTTGTTGCCCCCCACCAACACCCCATTTAATAGATGGATCTTGCTCATTTTGCCGGCTTTTGGCGGGATCTTGAGCGGCTGGCTGGTTTACACATTTGCACCCGAAGCTGAGGGCCATGGTACTGATGCTGCCATTAATGCCTATCACAACAAGGGCGGTCTCATTCGCAGCCGTGTGCCGATTATTAAGACCCTTGCGTCATCCATTACCTTGACAACTGGTGGATCCGGTGGCCGTGAAGGACCGATTGCACAAATTGGTGCGGGGTTTGGATCATTTTTAGCTACGAAATTAAAACTATCGGAACGCGAAAGGCGTATCATGATGGCGGCTGGCATCGGGGCTGGTGTGGGCAGCATTTTTCGCGCGCCGCTGGCCGGTGCTCTCTTTGCGGCCGAAGTCCTTTATCGCGATCCTGAATTCGAATCCGAGGTCATCATTCCCGCCGGCATATCATCAGTAGTGGCTTATTGTCTGTTTTGTTTAGTTTTTGGCTGGGGCTCTTTATTTGATTCTCCGCCATTTAAGTTCCAAAATCCTCTGGAACTCGGTCCATATATTGTCTTAGCATTTGTATTAGTGGCCACCGGGATATTTTATGTCAAATCGTTTTACGGTACCATCGGTCTATTTGCCAAGCTCAAGATCCCCAATCATCTGAAACCGGCGCTTGGGGGACTATGTACCGGTATCATCGGTTTTTTTCTACCATGGACCCTGGCGTTTGGTTATGGATATGCTCAACAAGCAATCAACAATGAACTGACGATCCCCTTTCTCTTATCGCTGGCTATCGGAAAAGTGCTAACAACATCCTTTTCAATCGGTTCCGGTGGCAGCGGCGGCGTTTTCGGGCCGTCAGTCGTCATCGGTGGTGCCATGGGCGGCGTTGTTGGCCGTATTTTTCATCACTTAATGCCCGGTGTCGTAACAGATCCAGGGGCCTTTGTGGTGGTTGGTATGGCCGGTTTTTTTACAGCTGTTTCCAATACGCCAATTTCTACGATCATATTTGTCAGCGAAATGACAAATTCCTATCATCTGTTGCTGCCCAGTTTATTGGTTTGTTCACTGTCTTATCTTTTAGCCCAACGCTGGACCATTTTTCACCGTCAGGTAAAAAGCAAAGTCGATTCACCGGCCCATGTGGGTGACTTTTTTGTGGATATTTTGCAAGCCATTCATGTGCGGGATTTAATTCACCAAGTTCGACAGGTAACGCTAATACCGCAGGATATGCCGTTTCAAGAATTTAAAAAATTGTTTACCGAAACCAAGCAACATTATTTTCCGGTTATGGACAAACAGGGTAAACTGTACGGGATATTTTCCAGTACGGATATTCGCGCCGTCTTGTTTTCGATGGAAATTGAAAAATTAATCGTTATGAAGGACATTGCCAATACCGATATCATCACCACAACCCCTGCCGATGATCTTAATTCGGTTCTGCAAAAGTTTACCACAAAGAATATCGACAGTCTGCCGGTCGTTAAGGAAGAGGACCCCACGGAATTGATCGGTATGATTAACCGTCGTGAAGTGATTGCGTTTTACAATGAACAGGTTTTAACAATGAAAGGTCAAGTCGCCAAGTAGAAGTAGTTGATCGATTAGTACGCAATCAATGATGCGCTTGCCGGATTGATTGATCATGTCATTGGTTTGCCGGTTGGGAAAAATTTTAATGAGTTATTAACCGTCAGGCCTTTAACACGCTTATCAATGTGACAACTCTGCTGAATACATCCATTAAATGCCCTATAACCCGCCTGCCGAATGCATCTCACGGCAACAGCGTGTCAATAGATTACCTGAACTAAAACCAATCCTTGGGGCGGCGCAGTAGGCCCGGCCAGATTGCGATCTTTTGATAAGAGAATTTTCTTGAATTCACCGGCACTAATTTTTTGTAAGCCTACCGCCACCAACGTACCCACGATGTTGCGCACCATGAATCTTAAAAAGCCATTGGCCTGAATGGTGAAAACCAGATGATCTGGATCTATTTTGACCAATTGGGCCTGAAAAATGGTCCTAATCGTATCGTTCCGCGGGCTGCCGGCCCCCTCAAAAGCTTTAAAGTCGTAAGTTCCAGGGATGCAGGCCACCGCATTTTGCATTTCAGATAATTTTAGCTGCTTGCGCACATGCCACTCAAAATCTCGTCCCAAGGCTGATGGGAGACTGTGGTTACGGATTCGGTAACGATAGATCTTGCTTTGCACCTGATAACGGGCATGAAAGCTGCTGGCTACCGGCTGGCAGTGTTTGATAACAACATCAGATGGTAAAAGACTGTTGAGGCCGGCCAGCAGCGCATCCGGTTTGATATCCGTCTGGCAGCGAAAATTGGCCACCTGAGCTAAGGCATGCACGCCGGCATCGGTACGTCCGGAGCCGATTAAAGTGATCTTTTGGCGGGTTATTTTTTGGATGGCAGCCTCAATCTCGCCTTGAATCGTGCGGTCCTGACGCTGGCGTTGCCACCCGTGATAGTGGGTGCCATCATATTCAATAATGAGTTTAAAATTCGTTTCAGTCATAATAGCTTCAATAATTATTTAATGATGCTTACACGCTTAACCGACTGGATTATTCCTAAAATAGGTTTTTGAGAGTTGCGAAGTCATAGTAACAAGGCAATTGAAAGGGGTCCGAATGATAAAACCGTTGAGACCACAATGGCTGCCGAGGCCAGTTTCGTGTCGCTGGCAAGTTGTGATGAAAGAATGTAAATGGCTGTGGAGGTGGGCAGTGCGAAAAAAACCATGCCTACTTTAAACGGCAATGGTTCAACCGCCAGCAACCGCAACAGCATGTAGCCAATGGTCGGCAAAAGGATTAGTTTAATGACCGATGCCGCTAACGCGGGTTTAATGTAGTTGCCGATACTCTTAAATGAAAGCGCGGCACCAATTGAAATCAGTGCCAGGGGCAGCGTTGTTAGTGAAATTAAGCGCAGGGTATTGTCGATAAAGACAGGCAGGGGAATATTAAAACGCGCGTATAAGATTCCCGCAAGACAAGCAATGATTAATGGGTTTGAAATCAGCGCCTTGACCGTAATAATGCTTCTGGCTTTCAAGGTATATTTCTTGCCGGAAAACCAGATCAAGGTTGATACGGCTAATACATTTATAATTGGGATGATTAAACCGACTAATATGCCGAAATAATGAACTCCACTATCGCCCAGAGCAACAATAATAATAGCCATACCGATATAGGTATTAAATCGATAACAACTTTGGGAAAAACTCCCGGCCATATAATCAGAGACATGAAACAATTTAATATAAAGACCGCTGATGATGTAAACCAGCAATACTGAAGCAGTGACAGCTGCAATGAACGGCCAGTCAATTGTAATGTCAGAAGCTGCGCCACCGATTTTCCAGAATAGCAGTGCCGGGAAAAAGATGAAATAAACCAAGCGATCAGATGTTTTTAGAAAAGTGTCGTTGGTTAATTTGAAGTGCTTCAGGGCCGCGCCAAGGATGAGGAGTGCAAAAACCGGAAAAAGACTATTAATGACAATCAAGGGTTAGATCCTATCACAGGGAATATCATGTAATTCTTTTTCAAATTGGTCGTCCATGGCGGCAATGAACTTTTCAATGGAAAAAATTTGGCTGCAACCCTTGCAGCGTAGCTGAACGGAGCGTCAAGTGCGCTGAATGGTTAATGGATGATCACACTCAGGACAAAAGGCCTTTGATCGCATTGCGTTAACTGTGGCTTTCGATCTGGAATAATACCGAAAACAGGCTGCTACTTTAAGGTCGTAGCAGTTGGTTAAGAAAAAGAACAATTTGACAATCAAAACTAGTTCTGACAATTGAAAGGCCGCAAGCGTTGCATGGCTACCGCTTTAAAACAGCCTGTCAATTACCAGAAACGCATGCAAATGGGAATAAAATTATGGTTCATAATTTTTGCCAAGGCTTTCAGGCCGGGGCCATAGCTGCTGGTATTAAAAAACACAATGCACTAGACTTGGGGCTCATCTACAGCAACCATCCGGCAGCAGTCAGCGGCGTTTTTACGCGCAACCAGATCCAAGCCGCACCGGTGATGTTGGCACGCCGGCGGATCCAAGCGGGACTTTGCCAGGCCATCATCGTAAACAGTGGCAATGCCAATTGTTGTACGGGTGAAACGGGATTGCGCGATGCAGCCGCCATGGCTGCACAAACGGCCCAAGCCCTTGGGATATCAGAAGAACTGGTATTAACGGCATCCACGGGGGTTATCGGTGCACCGTTGCCAATTGATAACATCACCGGTTCGATTGCGAATCTAGCCAAACAGCTGGATCCTAATGGTTTTGATGATGTTGCCCGGGCGATCATGACGACCGACACGGTACCAAAATTAATTTCTAAGTCGATTTCCATTAATGGCGAGTCTGTTACCATTACCGGCATGGCCAAGGGTGCCGGCATGATTCGTCCGGACATGGCGACCCTGCTATGCTTTGTGTTTACCGATATTGATGCGACCGCTAAGCAACTTAAGCCCTGCCTGGTAAAAGCGGTCGATGATTCTTTCAATCGCATTACAATCGACGGCGATACCAGTACCAATGACACGGTGCTAATCTTGGCCAATGGCATGTCCGGTGTCGCTTTAGATACGCCACAGTCGCTTAACGCCTTTCAAACGGCCTTAAATGATTTGCTGGTCGATCTGGCCAAACAGATTGTCCAGGATGGTGAGGGGGCGACGAAACTAATTGAAATACGTGTAAAAGGGGCCTCGAGCAACGCAGATGCCCGTCGCATCGCCGATACGGTCGCACACTCGAATCTGGTGAAAACGGCCTGTTTTGGCGAAGATGCCAATTGGGGTCGAATTTTAGCAGCGGCGGGTCGATCGGGGGCTGCGATTAAACCGGATTGCACGGATATTTATTTTGATCATGTCAAGCTAGTGGAAGGCGGGGTTGGTTGCGGAAACCGCTCAGAGCAGGAGGCCCACATGGTTTTGCAAAAGCCGGTGTTTAGCATCACGATCGATTTAAACATCGGCAACGGTCGCGCAGCGATGTATACTTGTGATTTCTCCATTGATTACGTAAAAATCAATGCCGAATATCGATCATAACGAATTGCCCAATACAACGTCTTTTTCCCATTTCGGGTGGTGTCAATTGCAGAGACCGGCGTGCCGGGGTTAGCGGTTTTAGGCTGGTAAATCATCTCAAATACGCAACTATATGAAGCATATGCGTTTACAGAAATATCTCTCAGTCGCCGGAGCGTGTTCCCGGCGTAAAGGGGAACAATACATTCTTCAAGGACGCGTGCAGGTCAACTATCAGGTTGTCAGCGAACTAGGCAGCAAGGTTGATCCAGCCATAGATCACGTGCAACTTGATGGCCAACCGATTGCATTTGAGACTGAAAAGGTCTACATCGCACTCAATAAACCGGCAGGCTATGTTTCGAGTTGTCGTCAAACCGGAGAGCTGATAATTCTGGATCTCATCGATATCCCGCAACGGCTTTATCCCATTGGCAGACTAGACAAGGATTCGGTAGGGCTTTTGCTGCTAACCAATGACGGACAAATACATCATCGGCTATCGCATCCTTCCTTTGATCACGAAAAGGAGTATAGGGTCACCGTCGATCATCATATATCAGATGAAGCCCTTAGAATGCTCGCGCAAGGGATAGAGCTTAGCGATGGAAAAACCCGGCCGGCGCGAGTCAAGCGGATTGCGGCTAAACGTTTTTGCATAATTCTTAGAGAAGGGCGCAATCGTCAGGTGCGGCGCATGGTGGGAAAGCTGGGACGCAAAGTTGTTAAGCTTCAACGCGTGCGGTTTGCCAATATTAAACTCGGCAAGCTACCGTCGGGAAAATGGCGCCACTTGACGGTTAAAGAACGTATGACACTGTTAGAATCTCGGTCAAAGTAATGCAACCGGATATGCACACTAACGACATGGACTTCGCAAAGAATGAAGCAAGACCCATTACGGTTATGATGGCCCAACATATCGTCCACCCAATGAGGCTAAATCGTTACTGATTCAGGCAACGGTGGGTTGTCCCATATCCGCTGTACGGTTTGCATGCTGTCCCCTTTTCGAGTTCGCAAGATTGCATCTATCAAGGCCGATGTTAACAAGGCACAAAACATCGGAACCGAATAATAACTGAGAGAGAGGCATCTGGTATGATTTCATTTGAAGCGCTAGTTGAAGGCAAGGAAAAACTTGCGGTTGTCGGACTTGGTTATGTTGGCCTACCGTTGGCGGTGCATTTGGGCAAGCATTTCAAAGTGGTAGGCTATGATTTAAAGGCCGAACGTGTGGCGGAATTAGACTCAGGCCGGGATAGTACCCTGGAGGTATCCGCCGAACAGTTGCAGCGCGCCCAGATCTCGTTTACAGACGATGCCAGATATTTGTCTGATTGCCGCCTGATCATCGTTGCGGTTCCGACACCGATTGATACTGTTCATAATCCCGATTTAAACCCCCTGCGGGGCGCATCGCAGACCGTTGGCAAGCATTTGACCAAGGGCGCCTGCGTTGTTTATGAATCAACCGTCTATCCAGGCGCCACCGAGGAAGAATGTGTACCGATCCTGGAAAAAGCTTCCGGACTTATTTTTGAACGCGATTTTACGGTCGGTTATTCACCCGAACGGATCAATCCGGGCGACAAGGTTCATACGCTGGATAAAATTGTTAAAGTCGTTGCCGGATCGGATGCGCCGACGGTGGAATTACTGAGCAAGGTTTATGGTCAAATCATTCCAGCGGGAATACACCCGGTGACAAACATAAAGGTTGCTGAAGCTGCGAAAGTTATTGAGAATACCCAGCGGGACTTAAACATTGCCCTCATGAACGAATTGTCTATGATATTTGAAAAGATCGGCATTGATACCATTGATGTACTTGAAGCTGCTGGTACCAAATGGAATTTTTTGCCCTTTAGACCTGGTTTGGTTGGTGGTCACTGCATCGGAGTTGATCCATATTACCTGACATATAAAGCCGAAGCCCTGGGCTACCATCCGGAAATGATCTTATCCGGCCGGCGCATTAATGATGGCATGGGAAAATATGTAGCTGAAAAAACAGTAAAAACGTTAATTGCCGCCGGTCGGCACGTTCGAGGGGCAAAGGTGGCGGTCCTTGGTTTAACATTCAAGGAAGAGGTCCCGGATCTGCGCAATACCAAAGTCGTCGATATTATATCTGAATTGCAAGACTATGGCGTTGAGGTTGTGGTTCACGACCCCCTGGCGGATGCTTCTGAAGCGCGCCGGTATTACAATATCGAATTGCATGATTTAGATCGTATCAACGGTGTCGACGTGGCCATACTGGCTGTCGCCCACGAATATTACTGCAAATTAGGACTGAAAAAAATAGCCCAATTTTGTTCCAGTGATCCGCCCCTGGTGCTGGATGTGAAAGGCGCCTTTAGTCCGGCCGAATTTAATGCCGGTGAGATTCGTTATTGGCGGCTTTAATTGCTCCAATACAAAGCATCGATTCCAGATAAGGGCGGGAAAATTAATGACACTTGATAAAGGATGACACTTAGTTTAGCGCCAGTTGTTGTTTACGACTTTGCTTCCTAACCCGTGCTAATTTTGAGTTGAAAGCGAGTATCTGTATGGCCCTGCGCAATACGCTAATCGCCGATCTTTATTTTCGAGTCGTTAACAAATTCATTGTCCCCCAACTAGTTCATTTCTCCATTAGCCCCAACCAAATAACCATCAGTGGTTTAATTTTAGCACTGTTTGTTCCCGTGGGTTTTTACCTGCATCCCGCCGTGGGATTTTTTGTAATGGGTTTATCCGCCATGACCGATTCCCTGGATGGCCTTATTGCCCGAAATCAGGCGAAGGAAAGCTCGTTTGGCGCATTTCTGGATTCAAGTCTCGATCGAGCATCAGACTTTTTTTATTTGATGGGATTTTGGGTGCTCTTTTGGGATCAAGATGCTTTCATTTTGGCCAGCGCCATTATTTTTCTAAATTTACTGTGTACGTTTATGATCAGTTATCTCAAAGCCAAAGCTGATGTTTTAAATTGTACCTGCAACGTGGGCCTGCTGGAAAGGGGCTTACGAACAGTTTATCTGCTTGTTTGGGCCCTGGTTCTGAGCATCCTGCCAGAATATGTAAACGGGATTTTATGGGTAGGACTAGTGCTTTACGCTCTATTGGCTTTTTTGACGGTGTTTCAACGGATTAACCAAATTCACTGCAACCTGAAACATCCCCTAACGTAATTCGCCGCATCAACACGATTAACGTTGCCCTTCAGACTTCAGTTGGATTGTTGGCAATGTTATCCCAATATCCCTATTCTTAAAATAAGCGCGTATCTGATTAACAAAGAAAAAAAGAGGACCGCCTGCAAACTTGGCGGCCCATGATCGATTGATGCATTATGTAGAACGGTCATCCAAAAAGCCCAAAACAGCTTAGGTCAACGGATAAACCTTAATTATTTTGAGCGTATAAATGCGATTTATTATCTTTTGCCATGGCCAATTGAATCAAATGGGCTTTTTCAAATGCTCTCTGCCAAGCCAGCAATTCGGCATCTAATTTGCCGATAACCGTAGCGAACATTTCAAGGCTGGATAATTGCGAAGCTATCCGCAGAACTTCGTTTATGGATGCATAAAGGGCTAAAGAATATCGAATGGCATTCGGATTTGTCATGATATTGGACAAGTTTTTAAAGGCAAATTTTAAGTATAGTTTTTCATTGTCAAGCTGCGTTTTCCAATATTCAAATTCAGCTTGAGAAAAACCAGCATTTTTTATCTGAATTTTGGTTAAGGCTTTGTTAAAGAGTACCATGCGGTATTCAAGACCCTTTAAAAGGCTATCGAATTCTTCAATTGTCAGCTTTTCCCGGTTTTTATACTTTTGATAATAAAACTTTAGATCATAATCGGCAGCACTTACCGTTCCTGCCGGGATAAATAGGATCAGTAGGCATAGCGATACATATATGTTTATCAAAAATTTCATTTTTAACTCCTGTTTGGGATTAAAACTTATTTTACACTAAAATGTCTGAGGGCACTCAGTGTTATATCAATAAATGTGCCAAAATGATTTTATTTTATAAACTATTAATATAATTATAAAAATAAAAATAATGAATTTTTAGCCTATTTGAGCTGACAATTTTTGTCATACAGCATGCCGCACTGCGACATCATCGGCCCAATGGTTTTGAAGGGGATTTTTGCGATCACATAATTGAGGGTCCAATTTAAACCACTTGAATTTAACGGTGCTAAAGTGCCGGTGAAAGTTCGTTTGGCATGTTGGGTCTATAACGACCTTGCGGCTGGCCTTAAAAGCCTATTTGGTGGCAAGGAGATAAGAAGCTAAGAAATAAGAACGGCGGGGTTTTTACTTTAAAATGGGTCTGTATTACAAAAAATAACCCAGGGGGCTGATGGCTATTTTTTTTAGCGGGATGTGAAAGAAAGGAAATAGACAGGCCCCCTAGGTTGAGCAATCATTACCATGAAATTTTTATCAAATCAAGAGCGCTTTTGCATGAAATTGTCTATTTAGATGCTAATTTAAATATCACCATTTCAGCTTATGCCAATTTTAACTACCCGCACATCATTTTCATCATCATGCCATTGGCAGCGTGATGATGATTTAACACCCATACCTGTTATTCCGCTCATGTGTAGGTATTCGCCTAACGCTTTGATTTAGTGCTTGCGCAGCAGCAGGCTACCGATGGAATAACCGGCGCCAAAAGAGCAGAGCACGCCTAAATCACCTTTTTTAAGATCCTGATGATAGAGATGAAACGCAATGATCGAGCCGGCTGAAGCAGTGTTGGCATACCGATCCAGTACGATGGGAGCTTCTTCTGAGGTAGCTTCCCGACCCAACAGTTTTTTACCAATCAGGGTATTCATATTGATATTGGCCTGGTGCAGCCACCAACGCCTTATTTGAGAAACGGTAAATCCCTTTGCTTCCACATGATTGCGAATATGCTTTTCGGCCAGTGGGCAGACTTCTTTAAATACTTTACGGCCATCCTGATGAAACAGCTTGTCGGCACCGAAAGGATCAACATCGTGAGCGCGGCTAAGATAGCTGACATTGGAACGGACATTGCTGGAAAACTGCGTCAATGCTTGCGTACTAATGATGTCGTAACAGTGGGCAGCTGTGCAGGCGTCAGCCCTTTCCACAATCATAGCGGTGGCAACATCCCCAAATATGAAGTGACTGTCGCGGTCACAATAATTGATCTGGGGAGTGGTAAGTTCCGGGTTGATCACTAAAACACTTCGGGCAGTTCCGGCAAATACCATTTCATAAGCCCGATGCAATGCGAAGGTAGCCGCTGAGCAGGCCACCAGCATATCAAAGCCGAACCCGTTAATACCCAGGGCATTTTGTACCTCAATGGCGATGGCAGGATAGGCACGCTGGGTGTAGGCACACGATACGATGACGGCATCGATATCTGTGGCCTTTTTATTGGCGGCATCCATGGCATCGCGGGCGGCGTGCAGTGCCATTTCGGCTTGATCGGAAATCACATTTTCCGGTCGTTCAGGAATAACCGGTCGCATTCGTTCAATATCCAGGATACCCTCCTTGACATAGACGAAGCGTTGCTTGATACCAGAGGCTTTTTCAATAAATTCAATGGAAGATTTAGGTTTGGCCTCCAGTTTACCGGCTTTGATATCGGCCCCATGGTCATTATTATATTTGTCGGCCCAACCATTGTAGGCGGCAACCAACTCGGCGTTGGTGATAATGTGTTCCGGATTCCAGAGGCCGCTGCCGCTGATAACTGCAGCGTTGGTATTTAATGATGGCATATTGGTTCCTCCATCAGCTCAATTATACGATTATCAAGAAATACTTTCCTGAATTCTCAGCTATGTGTGTCGTCTTTTTTTGTTTAACAATTATGGATACAAATGCTTGCATTCGCCATATTTTTTTAATTGCAAAACATTTGTCAATAGTTCCAGATAATTATTCCGGCCGATACGGTTTTCCCAAGCAAGCCGGCGCATTGCCCGCAAGCAATTTCAGCAACGATTGTTTCCAGGGTGTGTTTTGCGCCCAGATCTGCGCTGTTTCGCGTTGTGCAAAAAACATGATCATAAGGGTAAATATCATCAGCGGAAACGGTGCTACCTGAAACACTTGGGCTGGGACCGAGGGAAACCAACCCTGTAAATAGATACCGATTACCTGTAAAAAGGCGAAAAGATAGGCCCCCATGGCGGCTTTGATCGGATTCCAGCCGCCAAATATCACCAGGGCCAGTGCGATCCACCCCGTGCCCTCGGCGCCTTGCGGTCGGCCCCAACCCGGTTTAATTGCCAGCGCGAATGTTGCGCCGGCAAGACCGACGAAAAGCCCTCCCAAAAGCGCGCTGAATAGTTGCATTTTGCGCGGATCTATTCCACGGGCGAAAGCCGCTTGAGGGTTTTCACCCACGGAACGCAATTTGAGCCCTTCCGGTGTGCCATAAATATACCACCAGGCCACTATGATGAGAATTAATGACAGATACACCGGCCAATAGTGATTAAATAGGATTGGTCCAACAATTGGCAACTTTGATAACAGGGGAACCGGCAGTGGTGCTGCCTGAGGCCCGGCTAAGCGTGAATAAGGGTTTCCCAGAAAATAAGCCAAATCGCGGGCCATCAGCGTAAGAACAAAGCCAACGGCCACCTGGTTTTGATTCAAATATATACTGAAGACCGCTACGGTCGCAGCCAGTAAGGCTCCCACTCCAGCGGCGGCGGCAAATCCTAACACAATACTGTCAGTACTATAGGCCGTAACAAATGCCACCATGGCACTTAGCATAATCGTACCATCCAGCGACAAATTAATCAGTCCGGCTTTTTCGGTGATGGTTTCTCCGATGGTCGCAAAAATGATCGGTGCGGCACCCGCCACCACGCTGGCCAATAAAATAGTTAGATTAAGTTCGGTCATTTTTGTTTAATTACACATGTGATCAATTTGCTGTTTGAAAACGCCGCCACCCGGACAAAGCCAATGTGGCCAACACCAGCGCACCTTGTATGACACCGCTAAGCGAACTATCCACTTGCAGTACCATGGGCAGTTGGATGCTGCCGACATTCAAACAGGCAAAGAAAAATGCGATCGCCGGCACAGCCCAAACCTTGTAATCGGCCAGCATGACTACCAGCAGGGCTAGGTATCCATAGTTGCTTGAAATTGCAGGCAGCAGCCGGTGGTATACGCCGGTTACCTGCAGATTGCCGGCCAGTCCTGCAAATCCACCGGCAAGCAGCATCGCCAATAGCATGTACTGATTCGGTTTCATACCAAATAGATAGGACGCGTGCGAATTACTACCGATGGCGCGCAGCCTTAATCCGATGCTTGAATAGCGCAGCAAAATCGCAGACGTAATGATAGCCAACACGGCGAAACCAACGCCAACCGGTGCCAGCCGCAGACTTTTAATGGTGCCCAACCACAGCTCAGTGGGAAAGACTTCCGTGCCGCTCATAGAAGCAACGCCAGGTCGTTTCCAGGGGCCAAAAATCAGCCACAGGATGATTCCTTGGGCAACGAAGTTCAAGCCCAAGCCCGCAAAAATTTCATTAACGCCACTGCGCGTTTTTAAAAACCCGGCAATTACGGCCCAAAGTCCACCGCCAATAACACCGGCCACAAATGACAGGATTAATACGAACCAGGGAAAGGCGCTTTGGGTGCCCAAGCGTAACACCGCTGTGGAAAAAACGGCCCCCATAATCATTTGACCTTCAATGCCAATATTCCAGAGCCCGATTCGAAATGTATAGAGCAGGCCGCAGGCACAAAGTGTTAGTGGCACCCAAGCCTGAATCACGTGTGATAATTTAACCCAGGATCCCAACGATCCCTTGAAAATGTAGAAAAAGGCTTTGAAGGGCGGGGCGCCGGAGGCCATTATTAAAATAAATGTAAAGCAAAAAACAGTTGCCGCGGTGATCGAAATGTTCTGCAGCACTTTAAGAGGCTGATGGGATTGGGGGGTGTTCCTCGTCATATTATATGCTTACTACTGTCATCGTGCTTTTATCGGGAATGCGATTATACCGACGGCATTTGATTTAAACGGTTTCAATCGTCAAATTTGCGGTTACCGCACCATGTTTTAAATTTTTCCGGCAATGGCGCGACCCAATTCCTCGACACTGGTCTCACACGTTGGGACATCCTTGATGATGCGGCCGTTATAAAAAACCAAGACCCGATCAGCTACCATCATGATTTCATCCAACTCCGAGGAAGAGAACACAATACATGCATCCGTCCTGCAATATTTTTGAAGGTGCCGCCATACCCAATGCCCGGACTCCACATCCAGTCCGCGGGTAGGGTTTTCCAACAGCAGCAATTTTGGGTTCGATGGCAAAAAAGAGAGCAGGAGACGCTGTTGGTTGCCGCCCGAAAGTGACGCAACCAATGTTTGCTTCTGACCTTTGATACTGAATTGAACAATGCTGTCTTCCGCTTTTTGCATGGCTTTGGACCAGTTGACCCAAAATTCACCGGACACCTGTAATGCAAAATGTTCAGCAATGGTCAGGCTGGGGATTAATCCTTCTTCCATCCGTGAAGCCGGGACATACATACCGCCATAATCTTTGAAGACGTGATAATCTTGGTCGGTCACGTCACGTTCATACATATGAATTTTACCTTGGACCGGCTGCTTCAATCCGGCCGCGACGCGCATAAAAACGCCTTGTCCACTGCCCTCAAGGCCGGCCAATCCAATTACTTCGCGTTGGTGAAATTGGATGCTGCATTTCTCAAGTCCTGCGCGCCCTCCGCTGGCAGATACACCTTGCATAACTAAAGCTGTTTTGCCAGGGGTGATGCGGCCACACTGCGGAGTCGAGGGGATCTGGCCAAACATCATTTTTAGAAGTTTTTGAGCATCAAACGGCGCCTGCATATTACCGGTGACCTTGCCCCGGCGCAGTACCGTAACGTTATCGCAGAGTTGTTCGACATCTTCCAGCTTGTGGGAGACTAAAATGACAATTTTGCCTGCAGTTGCCAATTGGCGCAGGGCTTTAAATAGCACTTCTTTTTGTAGGCTAGAAATCCCCGTGGTCGGTTCGTCCAACACAAGGATATTGATGCCAAGTGCCAGTAAACGGATAATTTCAAGTTGTTGCCGTTCTCCGATGGTCAGGGAACGGATGACTTGGTCAGGTCGAAGTGCGAAATGCAGCTCATCGGCCAAGGACTGTAATTTTTGGCAAAACGACTGGTTTGATTGAGTCAATCCCCGGCGTTGGCCGATAATAAAATTTTCCAGAACTGAAAGAGCCGGAAAATCAAGAGGGTCCTGGTAGAGCATTCCGATACCCAAGCGTGCCGCGATGGCTGGACTAGTGTAATCTACCACATGTCCATCCAGTAAAATTTGGCCGCTGGTTTTACGGATGTAGCCGGCTAGAATTTTCATTAAAGTGCTTTTGCCGGCACCGTTTTCGCCCAGAATGCCAAAAATAGTGCCCGCTTCAACTTTTAAATTGACACCATTATTGGCACGTACCGGTCCGTAATGTTTGTGTATATCTTTCAGTTCAATATGCACGGGCTTAGTACTATCGGACGCAAACGGCAATAGGTTCAAACCGCGAAAAATACAAAGTGCAGAAAGCCGCTAGGGATCTCTGCACTTAAAGCCGTTAATATTGGTTTAGACGCAAGCCGGATCGGTTTGAAATCAAACCAGCTACTTGGCGCTACTTTGACCTTCCATGCCTTCTAATAGTTGCGACATGTACCATATTTTTTTATCATCAGCGACTTCGCCGTCACCTAAGAATGGCTGGCCATCCTGATAGTTTAGGGGGCCTTTGAACAAGACGACTTTGTTGCCGCTCAGATCCTGAATGAAAAGATCTAGAGATTTTTTGACATTCGCATTCAAACCCTTGCCGGTAAGGAAACCGATTGCGCTGGTGTCATGATTGTTGATGTCGTTCCAGTCCGGGCCAACCCACAGCCATTTGGATGCCCATTGACCCTCTTTGGAGGCCTTGATGAAATCGACATAGGATGGTCCCCAATTGAAATAGGGAACTCCCAAGCAAACATCGGGTGCACCTCCACAGGCGCCTTCATAATCATACGGAATCGCCCAGACGGTTTTGCCTTCTTGGCGTTTTTGATTGGCAACCACGAGTGCTTCCGTCGTATCGATACCAGAAACGACCACATCGTACCCGGAATTATAAAAGTTTTGAGCCACCTGGGTCGGATCAGCAGTAACACCGGGGATATTAAACCAAAAACCGATCCAGGTAACTTGAAATTTGAGGTCTTTGGGATCTTTGCCACGGACATTTTCCCAAGCATATTTTGCACCTAGATAGCAGGAAGCCGCCAGGCGCCGGGTTTCTTCATTGATAAGCGGTCCTAAATAACCGATTTTGCCTGTTGCAGATGTCATAGCAGCTGCATATCCGGCCATCATTTTACCGTATTCCATGCGCCCCATGATGTTGCTCAGATTGGGCGTGGCTTTGCCGGTCAAGACATCATCGCCGGAGACGTGAATAAAATGAATATCAGGATGCAATTTAGCCGCCTCGCGTGTGCCGTCTTTCATATCATCGGAGTTACAGATAATTAGTTTGGCGCCTTTTTCCACCATATCATCGACCAATTGGGGAATAGTCACACCGG
>JASJAZ010000109.1 GCA_030066785.1 Desulfobacterales bacterium
CATATCAATTTTCGTAGAGGACCATTTGCAACGGCTAAGCACTGGGATATAAGCAGGCCGAATGTGACCAAATTCGGTGTTGCACTTGGTTTATTTTTAATAATGGTATTGTTTAATGTACTTGCCGACGCATACATTTTAAAACGCCACGAAAACCAACTTGATTCGCAAATTAAAAAAATATTTAGTGCCACTTTTCCAGAAGTTAAACGGATCGAAGATCCCGTCAACCAGATGCGTATTAAAATTAAAGATGCCAAAAAAGCAGCTTTCATCCCTGAAAAATCAAATAAAAAAATACGAACGATTGATATCTTAAATGTTATTAGTCAGAAGATACCCAAAGAAACAGATGTCGTCATCACGCGTCTGGTGATTGGGGCTGACAGTATCACTGCTTCCGGTGAAACCGATAGTTTTAATTCGGTGGATAGTATTAAAAATAACCTGGAAAGTTCGTCCTACTTTAGCGGCGTGGAAATTAGTTCTGCTAATTTAGATAAATCCGGTAATCGGGTTCGCTTCAAATTAAAATTAAATATTTAATGATTTTATGCGAACCAATCCAAATTACTGAATGGATCCTTTACAGTTCGATGTGTCTATCATCAAATTCTATGCTTGAAAGCACTGCAAAATGCCCTTAAAGCTGCGAAAGCGTGAAAAAATTGCTGTAGGCGTTGCCGCCGGTTGTTTAATTCTTTTTCTTATTCTTCAACTGGTAATTTTTCCAGTCCTGGATCAGAAAAAGAGGCACCAAAGAAGTATTCAAAGCAAGAAACTTGCATTACAGGAAATTCTTTTTTTAAAATCGGAATATGAAGCAATCCAGGCCAAAGCTGGGTTGTCCCACAAGCGTTTGTCGCAAAGAGACAAAAATTTTACGTTATTTTCTTTTTTAGACCGTTTAGTGCGTGAGTCAGGATTGAAAGGCAATATCACTTATATGAAACCGACATCCACGCCTAAAAGCAGCGGACCTTTCAAGATAACGGCGGTAGAAATGAAACTTCAGACAATCACCATGGAACAGTTAACAACCTATTTATATAAAGTTGAAACATCGAAAAATGAAGTAAATGTCAAAAGAATATCAATTGCCAAAGCAGGCAAACAGGCGGGATACATCGATGCTGTCCTGCAAGTGGAGACATTTGAAATATGATCATCGGATGGATGGTCGCAAACGATTGGTACTATGAAAAAGAAAAAATGGCTCTGTTACATCCTGGCTGGCTTTTTAATCTTTGTCATCTGTGGTATTTATCTTTTTCCATCCGATGATATTAAGCGCTATATATCATTGCGTTTCAGTGAAGCTCTACCCGGGTATTATATCGCCGTTAAAAAGGTTCAACCGGCGTTTCCGCCTGGCCTAAAGTTGCAACAGATAGATTTTTTTGACCAGCAAGGTGTGTTGTTTTCAGCAGATCGTATTCTATTGCGACCGCGGTTTTTTTCTTTGCTTACGGATACGCCGGAGTTTAGTTTTGACGGTGATGCCTTTCAGGGCACCCTAAATGGCAAGCTCAGCTTAAAACGTGGCGCTGCAGCGTCAATCTTAAGCATCGAATCGCAGATACAAGATTTTCAGTTAAGTGATATCCTGAGCGATATGGATATTAAAGGCTATCAGTTTGCGGGCCTGCTTGAGGGAGAACTTCACGGCACCCTAAATTCAAAATCTGGTGCTGAGTTGGCTGCCACTCTATTTGTTAACCAAGGAACGGTTGACATGGCCTCATCGGTTTTGGGGTTGCAGCGTATTAAATTTAACCGCATCACATCGGATCTTGAAATGCATAACCATTATTTAACCATAAAAAGGTGCGAAATCGACAGCTACCAGGCACAAACCAACTTCACAGGCAAAATCACTTTGATGAATCCTTTGGGAGAGAGTAGAATCCGCATCAAAGGCGCTTTACGGATCATTGGGACTGACAACAACGCTTCAAACACAGATAGATCCCTACTTGCTACATCCCTCGGGAATATGAACTATCGCATTAGTGGATCATTTAACCAGCCTGTTTTTGCCTTGCAATAATTTATGTATGCAGCTAAATTAAAAAATATAACATATGGATATTAATAGATATACACTTATTTCAGCGATATTATTGGTTGTCGCGACAATATTTGTGGGTGTCAAAACCTTTTACAAATTGGCACTCGACCGTGATGCAGGTATGCCTACCGTGCAAGCCACCCGGAAAAAAGTAGATAGCATAAAAAATATTGTATCGCGCCCATTTAGTCACTACCGATCGATAATTGACCGAAATTTATTTAATACCAAAATTGAAGGTATTCAGACGGCAGCGGCCATTGATGTTAAATCACTCAGAAAAACGGATCTAAAATTAAAACTCTGGGGCACCGTGGTTACTGATGCGGAAAATAGCTCTTATGCGGTTATTGAAGATACGAAGAAACGGAAGCAGAATCTTTACCGCATAGGAGATGCCATCGAGACTGCGTCGGTTAAACTCATTTTACGTGAAAAGGTTGTTCTGAGTGTTGGCGGTAAAGACGAAATCTTACTCATGGAAAAAAAACGCGGCAGTTATAGCTCTTCAGCGCGCCCTGCCAGTTCTGCAGTCTCACAACGAAGGGTGCGGGCCAGCCGACCTCAGCGCATCACGCTGCGCAGAACCCAAGTCGAAGATGCCTTAAAAGACGTCAACAACCTACTCACTCAAGTAAAAATTCAACCCTTTATTGAAAATGGTAAATCTGAAGGATTGATTATTAGCAACATTAAACCCAATTCGATCTTCAGGCGAATGGGGTTGCGCAACGGTGATATCATTATGGGGGCTAACGGCGAAAAAATTGAATCCGTTGACAATGCCCTCAAATTTTATGAAGAACTAAAGACATCGGAAAGCGTCAACCTGAATTTAAAGCGCAGAGGTCGCCAAAAGACCATTACTTATAATGTTAAATAACCAACATGGCCATCGGCAATTTGAATATAAGCGGTCTGCAAACACTTTTTTGACTACATTTGAAACGGTAACAGTAAAATGACTAAACGTATATCTTTGTTTGCGCGGCTTTTCATATTGTGTTTTTGTTTTGGATTTCTGATCCATCTCGGTGATGCATCAGCCCAGCAAAACAATCGGCTTCCATCTGCCGCCGGCCGGAAAATCGCCAATAAGCGTCCCAATAAACCAACTGAGCAATTTGTTTCCATAGATTTTAACGATGTCGATATTCGCGTCTTTATCAAATTTATTAGCGAACTAACCGGTCGCAATTTCGTGATCGACAATCGCGTTAAAGGCAAGGTTACCATTATCTCGCCTGGTAAAATCTCAATGGAGGAAGCCTATCGAGTGTTTGAGTCCGTTTTGGAAGTGAATGGATACAGCACTGTCAAAGCGGGTAAAATCTATAAGATCGTACCGGCCCCGGATGCGCGCTCAAAAAGCATTGAAACCCGTATCCGTGAGGAATCGGGAAGTCCCAGCGATAAGGTGGTTACTCAGCTAATACGGCTCAAATATGCCGATCCGAATGAAATTAAGCGTTTATTTGCCCCGATGATATCAAAAAGCAGTGCTATCCTGGCTTACCCGCAAACCAATATGCTAATTGTCACGGACGTTCATTCCAATATTAAACGGCTAATGCGGATTTTAAAGGCCATCGATGTCACCGGAATCGGACGCGAAATTACCGTAATTCCCCTTAAATTTGCCGATGCATCAGAAGTTGTTGGCATTTTAACAACCGTTTTCAAAGCAAAAACTACTGCCAAAAAGGGAACCCCCGACAAACCAATTCAATTTGTCGCCGATGAACGCACCAACGCGATTATTCTTTTGGCCAGCGAAGATTATACCCTGCGCGTTAAAAAACTGATTGGTATACTGGATCAGGAAATACCGCGGGAAGAGGGCAATATTCACGTGTATTATTGCGAACATGCTACCGCCGAGGATCTCGCTAAAGTTTTACAGGAGTTGCCTTCCAAGGAAACGGGTACGCCCAAAGGCCAACGCAAGGGGCCGGTAGTATCGGAGAAAGTACGCATCGCGGCCGACAAGGCCACCAATAGCCTCATTATCACCGCCGATGCCCGCGATTTTCAAGTCCTTCAAAACGTCATTCAAAAATTGGATATTCCCCGCGGCATGGTCTATATAGAATCTTTGATCATGGAGGTGGATGTCAACAAATCACTGGAGTTCGGTGTCGACTGGACCGCGCTGACAAGCAGTGTTAGTGTCAGCGGTAATGATGCGGTTACCGGTGGCGGTTTTGGCGGAAGTGGCGCTTCCAGACCCAGCGATTTAGCTAACCCCGACACCAATCCGCTCACCAATCCTTCGGGATTTGCCCTGGGTATTATCAGTGAACCGTTTGATTTTGGCGGCATCCAAGTTTCAAATATCAGGGCCATCATCCGGGCGATTAAAACCGATGATGACTTTCAAATTTTATCGACGCCCCAGGTGTTAACCACCGATAATGAAGAAGCCCGTATCACCATCGTTGATAATATACCGTACCAAACCACAACCGCCACCGCCGATTCAGGCGATACCTATAACTCGTTTGAATACCGTGATGTCGGCAAAATTTTAAAAATAACCCCGCATATCACTCGCGGGCGGATGGTGCGCCTAAAAATTTCGCTGGAAGTGTCTCAAGTTATACCCACCGCCAATCCTGATCTATCTCGTACACCCTCCTCGCTTAAGCGCACCGTTGATACAACCGTCATCGTTAATGATAACGATACTCTGGTCATTGGTGGTTTAATTGAGGAACGGCTCTCCAATATCGAAAATAAAGTCCCCTGTTTAGGCGATATTCCATCGCTCAAGTATATTTTCGGGGACAAATCGGAAATTGGCAACAAACAAAACCTCTATATATTCTTAACCCCCCGGGTTATTGAAAATCCACTGGAAGCGGAAAAGGTTTACACTGAAAAGAAAGAGTTTTTGAACCAAATTCAAGAAGACTACTTCAAAGGTGGTCAAATCAGGCTCTACAATAAAGGCCTGCCGCCGGACGATTCCTAAGGGAGTTTTTTTTGGTTTCTGTATGAATTTCATCTCAATTTTAATCTTAACTTTGATTAGATTTTCGCAAAGGAAAAAGATTTTTATATACCATGCTAACCTCAGGATTAGCCGATATCTTTAAAAATCAGCTGGGAGTCTCCGATGACGACTATTCAGAAGCCCAACGCCTGGTAAAAGACAAAGGTGGACGGATTGGAGATATCCTAATTAAGCGCAACTTGGTCACCGAAACTCAGTACTTGGAAGCGATCGGACGCCGCTTCAACATTCCTTTTTGGCCAGATCTTCCCATCGACAACATCGACAATCGTTTTACCCAAGAAGTTTCCATTCAATTCTTAAAAAAATACGTCATGGTGCCGTTGGAATTCAGCCAAAGCACTAAAGGGCCGGACAGCAAACCCAACGACGACAACGGTTATCCAGAACACCGTTTGCAGGAAGATCCAGGGCCCATCATTGCAGTGAATGACCCAACGGCGTTCCATGCTCTGGACGACCTTGCTAATATCCTGAAATATGACCAGTACAAATTGATTTTATCGACACGCAACACCATTATTTCAACCATTAACATTTCCTACGATCTGAGTCGCGATTCCGCGGAACAGCTGGTCCAGGATATGGAGGACAGCGAAACCAATATTATCGAAGACATCGAAGACCAAGCCGATTTACTCGATGACACGAGCGATGCCCCCATTATCCGCCTGGTCAACCATATCATATCCCAATCTATCAAAGCCCGCGCCAGCGATATTCACATTGAACCCTTCAAAGATCGCTTTAAGGTTCGCTACCGAGTCGATGGAATTCTTTATGATTTGCTGACGCCACCACGATGGATTCAGGCCGCATTGATTTCAAGAATTAAAATTATGGCCAAATTAAACATCGCTGAAAAACGTCTGCCCCAGGATGGTCGTTTCGAGGTAAAAATTGGCAATCAGGATGTCGATGTGCGTGTATCAACACTGCCGACAGCTTTGGGAGAACGGGTGGTAATGCGGTTGCTCAATAAGAAAGGCTCACTGCTCGAATTATCGGATCTGGGATTTGAACCGGCCAAGCTGACAAATATAAAGCAATTGGTAACATCACCCAATGGTATCATTCTTGTCACAGGCCCCACCGGCAGCGGCAAAACCACTTCTTTATATGCCGTTTTATCATCCATTAATTCGCCGGACATTAATATCATCACCATTGAAGATCCGGTTGAATATCAAATCAAGGGCATTAGTCAAATTCAAGTCAATCCGAAAATTGATCTTACCTTCGCCAGGGGATTGCGATCGATTGTTCGACAGGATCCTGATGTTCTTCTGATTGGGGAAATACGCGATTTAGAAACTGCCGAAATCGCGGTTCAATCTGCCTTGACCGGCCATCTGGTATTTTCGACGTTGCATACCAATGATTCGGCGAGTGCCATCACACGCCTGGTTGATATCGGCGTTGAACCATTTTTAATATCGTCTTCGGTTTTAGCCGTGGTCGCTCAGCGTTTAATCCGTGTGTTATGTATCGACTGTAAAAAACCCTTCAAGCCCGATATGGGTGCTTTAAAGACCATTGGTATTGCAACTGACCAGTTAAAAAATAGAGCCCTTTACAAAGCGGTGGGATGTGAACGGTGTTTTAACACCGGGTATCGGGGACGCATTGGCATTTTTGAAATTATGACCATGAATGATCAAATCAAAAGCCTCATCGTGCAGACGCATGATTCAAACCGCATAAAGATGGAATCCTTGCAACACGGCACTGTCAGTCTGCGTCAAGATGGTATTGCCAAGGTTCTGCGTGGCGTGACCACCATCGAGGAAGTAATGCGAGTCACACAAAACGATTAAATGGCAGCCATTGCAGTGAACAAAAAAACCATAACAGGTGACATTCTTCCAAAAAAGGCCGCCAACGATACCTTAATTTCTTCATATTGAACCATTTCCCATTGATGCGCCTTGGCTATTGTTGTTTATCTTGCCCATCACTTTGCCTTATTCATTTAATGACCATGAATTGCTCTTGTAAATTCTGCAGAGCATAGGCTATACACTCTTCATTTTGAATAATTGATGCTTGCTTGTAAATGGGATGCACTTGCCCAAATGACGTGTACATGAAAACTATTCTTATCGCAAAAATAGTCGCCACGCTCATCGTTGGCTGTTTTTGCGTAACCGCAATGGTGGCATCGACCAACGCCGCTGAAAGCATTAAACTTGACGCTGATCGTCAGTTTAATTTTGCTGAATATTTCTTTGAGCGCAAAGAATATTTCCGCGCCATCGGCGAATTTAAGCGGTTTATTTACTTTTTCCCCTATGATCAAAAAATTTCAAAGGCTCGTTTTCGCATTGGGCTGTCATATTTTCACAGCCAACGTTATCGCCAGGCAATTGAGGTTTTCGATCACTTTATCGATACATATGAAGATGATGAACTCGCGATCGATGCGCATTTTTTAATCAGTGAATGTTATGCCCGGCAGAAAGAATTTGGTCCCGCGATTACACGTTTAAACAATCTTCTCAGGTTGTCCAATGATTCATATGTTATCGATAAGGCACGCTATCTTATCGGCTGGCGATATATAGACTTGGGCAATTGGGAAAAAGCGAGTAACCAATTTGACCAGATCAGTGCACAAAACAAGACCCGTTTACGCATCGAAGCTTTATCGGCCAGACTAAAGCAGGCTGACGCGATTGCTCAAAAAGATCCATCCCTGGCAGGTGTGCTGGCGGTTATTCCGGGTGCCGGTCATATATACACTGAGCGCTATCAGGATGCCATGGTCGCTTTTATCATTAATGCCGGTCTTATTTGGGCCGGATATGAAGCTTTTAATCGCGGCAATAAGGCGCTCGGTGGTGTGATTACCCTGGTTGGACTGGGTTTCTATTCCGGCAACATTTACAGCGCGGTAAATAGCGCTCACAAATATAACAAAACCCAAAAAAGACAGTTTATCAGAGACTTGAATCAGAAGCTAAAAGTTGAATTATCAGCGGCGCCTTCGCGCAAGTCCTTTTCAATGGCACTGAAATTGTCATTTTAAGGCTGGGCCGCACGCTTGCTTGCCAGCATGTACACTGGCAAACACTGGTAAACGCGGAAAAAATCAGCAAAATCAAATACAAACAAAGTCGCCCTACCGTTTCCATGAATCAAAAATTTATTTTAAAAGTGGCGAAAATTGCTGCGCTTTTCGCCTTGTTTATCGCCATGGCAGGCGTAAGCGCTTATTTAACACTTACTTTAATAATTAAGAGTGAAGATACTGTTATTGTACCAAAATTAGTGGGCAAAGACGTACTGTACGCACTTGAGTTATTATCCGATTTGGGACTCAACACCAAGGTCAAAGGCACCGATTACAGCCCTGTTGTTGCTAAAAATCATATCATTTTTCAACATCCAGCTGCAGGAACCGAACTAAAGAAAGGCCGCGATATTCGGATCGTCGTTTCCAAAGGTTCTCAAAATATTTTGATGCCCAATTTGCATGGTCTTGCGGTACAGAAGGCACGTATCATTTTGGATGAAAATGACCTATGCCACACAGAGATTTCAAAATCGTTTAGTGAAACAATTGCAAAAGACAACATTATACAACAAGTCCCTCCGCCGGGTGTTACCGTGTCGCGGGGAAACTGCGTTAAGTTCCTGATAAGTTTGGGCCCAAGACCGATACGGTATAAAATGCCTAAAATTACTGGCCGTGAATTGGAACAGGCCGTATTATTTATTGAAAACCATCGGTTTTTGATTGGAAAAATTGACTATCGTTTCCAAGCAAATCTAACGCCAAACAGCGTGACGTCTCAAAATCCACCCAGTGGCTATCCTGTTCATTTGGGACAAACTGTCAATATGGTTGCCAACCGGGTACCCGAAGCAACCAGCGACGGTAACGATTTGGGATACAGGGCCGATCTTGTGCAGCATCGGGCGGCTTATGGATTTTTAAAACAACGGATTCGGATTAACGTAAATTTGAATGGCCTCTCCATAGATCTTTATGACAGCTACACCAAACCAGGTGAAAGTATTTGGTTGATTATTCCTGATAACAGCGAAAAAATTCGGTTGTATGAAAATGAACTATTAGTGGAAACAGGTACCGGCCTACACGCTTTGACAGAAACTTATTGAACCTTTCGATGGGTTTTAACGTCATCAATATTTGCGACAGGATAATTCTATGAAATTAATTGCCCCCTCCATTCTATCGGCTGATTTTGCAGCGTTAGCCGATGAAATTCGTGCGGTAGAAGCCGCCGGTGCCGACTGGATTCATGTGGATGTAATGGATGGTCACTTCGTGCCCAACATTACCATGGGGCCTTTGATCGTTAAGGCCTTACGGACCGTTACCGAATTACCGATCGATGTGCACTTGATGATTAGCCGCCCGGATGACTTTATATCGCAATTCGCTGATGCGGGCGCCACGCACATATCCGTGCAAGTAGAGGCGTGCACGCATTTAAACCGAACCATTCAACTCATTAAAAGTGCAGGGGTCCAGCCGGGTGTGGTGTTGAATCCTTCAACACCGCTAAGCGCCATCGAATGGATTTTGGAAGTTGTCAATTATGTCTTAATTATGAGTGTCAACCCCGGATTCGGCGGCCAGCAATTCATTACCAACAGCTTGCAAAAAATCACTGAGTTACGTGAAATGATGGCTGCGCGCAATCAACCAAAACTAATCCAGGTAGACGGTGGTGTGAATCGCCAAACAATTCGAAGCGTATCGGAAGCCGGCGCCGATGTGTTTGTTGCCGGATCAGCCATTTTCGGAACAGATGATTATCATCAGGCCATACGCGAATTCAGAGATATCTTAAATTCATAGCAACACGCAGCCCCTTACCGGTTCAGATAATACAAATCATAGTAATTTTGCAAAACAGCGTCGGTCGTTTTCAATCGGCGCCCGATCAGGTAATTCAAAAACAACCGCAGATTGAGGGCAACTTTGGACCAAAAGGCACCTTCGTGCCAGCGGCGATCAGATGCCGTTACACCCACGCCCAAATAGCCCATCCGGCCGCGCTCTTTCAGCTTGAGAGACAATTCGACATCTTCCATTAACATCATGTCCTCAAGCGGTTCGAATACATCTTGTATCTGCTTTCTGAAAAATTGCCCCTGATCTCCGAAGAAAATACCAAACAATCGCGCCCGTAAATTGTTTAGAAATGATATACAGCGGGTCGTTGGTGTCATTGTATCAAATTGCATTCCAAAACCACCTCCCCTCACCCATGGATGCGCTGCCAGGTATTTTATTAGGCGCGCATCGGCACCGGTTTTTAATGTGCAATCGGCGTGCAAAATAAGCAACACATCACCAGATGCCTGCATTAAGCCGGACTTAATCTGGGGCCCTCTACCCTTTTGGCCGCAAACAACTATGGCTCCAAGGTTTATTGCCATTTGCCGAGAGTCGTCGGTTGACCCTCCGTCACTGATAATAATTTCTTTGATGTAAGGGCCTTGTTGAAGTGACTTTATGCAATTTTCAATGCAGCGGGCCTCATTAAAAACAGGAACAACCACCGATATTGATTGTGGCGGCGAATAATTTGGCATCGGTTGGAACCAATAGCCTGACCGGCGCATCCCTAATAAAATCAGTCCGAAAAACGGAATATATTCAAAAAATTTAAGCCAATGAATTTCTTGAAAAATCGCAGTCCGGTATTCAATGGCGTTAACCGGAAGCATGCAAATAGTTGCGGCCATTAAATAAACCCAAGCCCTTGAAGGGAAAAAAACAATCAAAGGCGTGATTAAGACCAAATACCAGGGATGCAAGGTCGGTAAAAAAAGCAGGGTGCAACCGATGGCCAAATATATGCCGTAAAGCTGGTCTGAAGTGGTGAGATAGATTACCGCCATGCATCCGCCCAGCAGTAGTAAAGCAATGGGAATACTGGCGTCATTAAAAAGCAAACGCAATATGGCCGTAATGGCGTCATTGTAATGCATGGTTAAACCGAAGGCGGTAATCGATTGAAAAAGTTGTGGTCCGGCCTCTGCATATGGAATAAAAAATACCAGTGTGACCAGAACTGCGGCAGCCTTTTTATAATTTTGACCGGTGATTAAAAACGGCAGCACAACAATGACGATATATTTGGTCATTATGGCGCAGCCAATCATAAAAAAAGCTGCGATCACCTTTTCTTTATAGATCAGCCATAGACTGAGGCATAAGAAGAAAACTTGGATAACATCCAGATGCCCTTGGCCTGCAATAAACAGAATGACCAGCGGATTGGCAGCATAAAGAAGCATCCATTTAACAGAGATGCGCCGAATATGGATTAGACGGATGGTGATTATCATCACACCGAAATCAAATCCGACCATAACAAGTTTGAAAAAAAAAGGATGTGGATTGATTCGTGCCAGAACGTTAAATATCAACAGGCTAAGGGGGGGATAGCATGCAGCTGCATTTTTGTGATTAATGTTTTGCCAAAGCTCATTGAAAATGCCTTCTGCGATCGGGGTTAGAATCGGATGATCGGGTGCATACAGATAAGGGTTATAACCCAACGACTGAATATGGCCTTCCCAAATGTAGCGATACACATCATTGCTCGCGGGAAACCCTAAAAACAGGGCCCGGCCGCAAAACCCTAGTAAAATAACAATGCTGATGGTTGTTATGGTTAACGCATCAGAGGGAAATAACCTTACCATTAACAACATCAGCACAAAACTGCCGGCATAAAGAGTGCCAAACAATCCAGGATAATTGCCTAGAGGCCCCAAGCGTGCCATGACCATCATACAAAGCAACCATAACGCGCTGCATATGTAAAAAAGGGAAGAATATTTCAATGTCTTACGTGATGCCACCATGACAGTATACCAATCAATAGAAACCCGATGGCATAAAGAAGCAGAAAATGGCCGACGATATATAGATTAGATCTAAAGTAAAATACCATTCCAAGCATGCACCACAATCCAATGAGGATTTCCAGAACAAAAATGAGATTCCAATTGCTTTGATAATTCTTTTTAGGCCGCAAACCTCGTTTGGGCGTGCGAATAAAAGAACTCTTGCGGCCCAATAAAGCTTCAACTACGGCTTTTGTATTGTTGATGGCCAGGCCGCAGCCAAAACAGATCATTAAGGGCAGCAATAAAATGAGATCTAATCCCGATCGCTTAAGTGAAGATTCAGCTGCCCAATACAATCGCGAGGGGCCTGTGCAACTTAGTATGAGGATGATACCAAAAAGCCCGCAGAGAAATCCTGGTATACTTAGCTGGCCGACAGCTAGAATCGGCAAGGCCATGGTTGCTAAAATTAACATGAGTGGATGAATCAGATAATGGGTTAAATGCATGACCGCTTGAATTTTAGTAAAAAGTGTTGTCGGTGAAGATAAAATGGCTGGCAGGAGCTTTATTGCTGTCTGGATCGATCCCTTCGCCCAACGATACTGCTGGTTTTTAAATGCATTAATATCGCTGGGTATTTCGGCGGGTGCGACCAAATTAGTTAAATAACGACAATGCCAGCCTTTTAATTGAATCCGATAGGACAGATCCATATCCTCTGTCAGGGTGTCATCTTGCCAATTGCCAGCATCCAGAATCGCTTGCTTTCGAAAGATTCCCGCGGTGCCGTTGAAATTCATGAAAAGATTGCCTGCATTGCGTGCCAATTGTTCAACCATAAAATGTCCATCAATCCCGATGGATTGCAGTTTGGTGATCAGTCCTTCTTTACGGTTTAAATGCCCCCATCGCGCCTGGATAAATCCTAGCTTGGGGTGCCCTTTGAAAAAAGGGATCGCTTTAACTAAAAAGTCAGGCGGTGGCACAAAATCAGCATCGAATATGGCCAAATAATTTCCCTCAGCCAGCCTCAATCCGTGACGTAGAGCACCGGCTTTAAAGCCCCGACGATTGTCGCGAACAATATGCTTGATGCGAACGCCCCGGGTCTGAAGTTTGGCAACCTTGCGGGCGATGACAGTACGTGTTTCGTCGCAGGAATCATCTAATACTTGGATATCGTGCTTACCGGTAGGATAAATAAAATGGGCCACTGCATCGATAAGACGCTCTGCGACATTAAATTCATTATATATGGGTAGTTGGGTGGTAATTTTGGGTAGATCATTGGAATCGTAAAATGATTTGGAGTCCTTAGGAAGCAAATCGTTATAGTAATGTGCAATGATATTTTGATCTTCTTGTACGCGTTGTCGATACCAGCGCTTAAAAAGATGGATCATCACGTGGCAATTTACGCCATACAGTGCTAAAAGAATGGCGCATATCAAATAAATTACAATGAAAAATGCCATGACCTGGGCAAAGACCGTGATGGTTAGCGGTTACTATAGGCGTAGTTTTGAAATAGGTAGACAAGTACTGACCGCATTAGCGATCCATAAAAATCCTAAACAACATCAGCCCCAACAGGGTAGGCGTTAAAGAAAAGGCAGCATAAAATAATATTAGCTTGAATGACAAGCAATAAGTTCTCTTTGCATATGAAAACTTACAAAAGGTAGACGCAAATGGGTATTAAAGTAAATCGACAGGCCGTGATACATACCGGTCGTGTTTTTAAACTAATTTCAGAAAACATTACAATGCCAAACGGTAACGTCACCGATATTGAATTGATACAACACCCTGGTGCGGCGAGCATTGTAGCAATCGACCGCACCAACAGAATTATTCTAATCAAGCAGTACCGGCATGCACTGGGCTCATTCATCTGGGAAATTCCCGCCGGCACCATCGATGGGCGCGAAACGCCCTTAGCTTGCGCCCGCCGGGAATTGGCAGAAGAAACCGGCTATCAGGCTGATAGTTGGCTTAAGTTGGGGGAAATCACGCCGGTACCAGGCTACTCCGACGAACGCATTCATATTTTTCTGGCGGCATCGCTCCAGCCCGGTTTCCAAAAATTGGATTCTGATGAATTGTTGGACGTATGTCCATATCCAGTAAATCATATTCTAAAAATGATAGAAAAAGGAGAGATACAAGATGCAAAGACCATTATTGGGATTCAATTTGCTTTGCAGTATTTAAGTCAATTGCGATAAAGGACTTCTATTTTATTATACGTCCCCAAACAAACCTCATATTGTGTCAATACACCACTGACGGAACCAGCAGCAGCAGCATCCCGAGTGTATAGTTTATCTTCCCTTATCTTATGGATTTCACTTAGATGACTAGATGAAATACATACCGAGCACTACTTGGCCACACTATAATCTGGTTTTTATTTGACTCTCTAAAATGCATTTTTTATAATGATTTTATAGGTTTTAATTCAATTTTCATTGAAGTTTTTTTGATATTTAGCCGAATATAAAACTACATTTAGCGCGACATTTAATTTGATAATGATGATGTCCGCCTAACTTAAGTATTGGGGAGAATCAAAATGGGTTCAAACAATTTGGTGTTCTTAGAAGTATTGGAATGGTTCGATGAAACCGGTCAAGAACTCGTTCACCGTCTGCCAGAGGAGGGATCCGGTGAAATTAAGTACGGCGCCCAGTTAACCATCCGCGAAAGCCAGGCAGGCGTTTTTTTCTATAAGGGCAAGGCGATCGAAGCGTTCGGCCCTGGACGTCACACGCTTAAAACCGCTAACATTCCCATCTTAACAAAAATTGCCAGCCTGCCCTGGGGCATGACCAGTCCGCTAAGAGCCGAGGTATATTTTGTTAACATAAAGGTCTTTACCAATCTTAAATGGGGCACGCGTGATCCGGTGGCCTTTAAAGATTCGGAACTCGGCCTGATTCGACTGCGCGCTTTTGGTGTATTTAACCTGCAGGTGGTTCAACCGGTTTTGTTCATTAATAAATTGGTGGGCACCCAAGGGATGTACACGACTGAAGAAATCGAAGAATACTTAAACCGCGTGATCGTATCCCGCTACAATGATTATATGGGCGAAACGATCGATTCGATATTGAATCTTCCGTCTAAATACGATGAATTGTCTGAAGGTCTCGCCAAACGTCTTCAGGAAGATTTCAGCCATTTCGGCCTAGCCCTCACCCATCTGTACATCAACGCTATTACGCCACCGCCGGAAGTTCAGCAAGCTATTGATGACCGCAGTCGTATGGGTGTTTTTCAGGATATGAACAAGCTGATGCAAATGAAAGCCGCCATGGCAATGGAAAAAGCATCTGAATCTGAAGCGGGAGCCGCTCCCGGAATGGGAATGGGAATGGGATTGATGATGCCGGCTATGTTTGCACAATATTTTGCCAATGCTAAACCTCAAAATCAGACCGATGCGGATTCGGCACTTTATGACTGTCCGGAATGCCAGCATGAAATACCGGTTAATGCCAAGTTTTGCCCTGCATGCGGTCATCAAATCCTTGTTTTTAAGCAATGCGAGAATTGCAACAAAAATTTGACTCCCAGCGCTAAGTTTTGTTCACGCTGCGGACATGCGGCTGAGGAAAAACCAGAAGCCAGGTTCTGTTCGAATTGCGGCCAAGAAAATCTCTCCGATTCAAGGTATTGCAACGAGTGCGGTGAAAAACTCTAATTATTTAGTCGAGCATCAGTGCCCCCAATGTGGTGCACCGATCGTGCTTTCAGAGACTGACCGGTTGGTAACGTGCGATTTTTGTCGTGTAAAATCCTACTTACTGCAGCACCGTTATTTACGCTATATGCTGCCGCATAATGCGCCTGCAGACGTAGAATTAACCTATTTTCCCTACTGGCGCTTCAAAGGGATGCTGTTTGCGTGCAATCCCAAAGGCGTCAATCACAAATTTATCGATGTTAGTTACCAAGCAATCGAATCTTCAGATTTACCGGTCTCACTCGGTCTGCGCAGCCAAGCCTTAAAACTTCGTTTCGTTACACCTGAAACACCCGGTCGATTTTTAAAACCCCAGCTTTCACTGGACGATGTGATGGCTATCTTTGAAAAACGATTCTGCGCAGCACTGCCTAAGCCTTCCTTACATCAAGCACATATCGGTGAAAGCGTCAGTCTTATCTATTCGCCTTACTATCTTGAAGCAAAGTTATATGACGCCGTGCTGAATGAACCTTTGCGCACAAAAGTAGCCGATGACTTTGATTTTGGGCAGTGGCCGGGAGGTAGACCGAAATGGCAAACGCGATTTGTAGCCTCATTGTGTCCTGATTGTGGATGGGATTTAAAGGGCCAACGCGATTCACTGGTATTGACCTGTGAAAATTGCCAAACCTTATGGAAAGCTGGCCGCGAAACCTTACAAAAGCTTACCTTCGGCTTTAT
>JASJAZ010000110.1 GCA_030066785.1 Desulfobacterales bacterium
ATGAATCGCTACATCTTTAATACCGTGATAGGTTTTGGAAAAGAAAAAGTCGAAGGTATTCTGAGGAGCGGGCAGGTGGCAGTCCATGCAGTCGACGACAACACCTGAAGCGTTATTGGTATGCGTTGAGGAGCGCCACGCGACCACAGCCGGTTTTATTTCGTGACACGATGCACAAAATTCAGGGGTGGAGGTACGAACCATGGTGTAATAAGACATGCTAAATAAGGGAAATGCGATGAGAATGCCAAGGGTAATAAGGATGGCGGGTTTAACGGCTTTTTTCCATAAAGGTTTCTTTATCTCGGTATTTTCCGCCTCTGCCATAACGCCTCCTGCATTAGGGGTTAGCAGCCACAGATCAGAAATTCTTTATGAAGCCTTTTCCTATATAACTTGACTAAAAAAATCAAGAAAAAAATCATTCGGAAATTGGGATAGTTCGCAGAATCTAAATATAATGTAGGACAATCTATATGCCAATGGCTTGTTGGACAAGATCAAATTTCTCGATGAACGGCCTGAGGTAAAATATTACGAATTGCGGCATCACGAGGGATGCCGGGCCCGTTTTGGTGCGGCCATGATGGCACCGGATTAGGCCTCATGGCATGGATTTTACGAGTGCAAGCAACGTTTTGCTAATTTCATGGAAGAAGCGCGAGAACGAATCGAACACAATGAAAAAGAATATATTGCGACCAATTTCCCCAAAGCCATTGGTAGCACGGAAATAGCCAAAGAAGCGGCACCCGTAAGCCGCTATAGCGTTTGTCAAAAAAACGTTCCTTATGGAAACGTTTTTTCTACAACCACTTATGCCGCTACTGCTTATTTCGGAACATTATACTGCAAAGCGGTATTAAAGATCACCCGTTTCGTAGCACTTACGCCCTGTTTGGCATCATCATAACAGGGCTTTTTTACTTAATGCCATTAATTGCCTCTTGCATGCAGCGGGGCGCTTATCTATTGTGTGCTTGATTGGGCGGGCACATCTAATTGAAGCATTGCGATATTTGCCAAGGCAAGGCAGCTTGTATAACTACCCATATAGAGTAGTTGCTGCATCAACACATATCAAATCCCTTAAACCAACCATTCAAAAACAGGAAAATTTTTCATGAAGACGGAATTAAATTATCCAGCACATCCCTGGATTGTGGCCCATCGTGGTGCCAGAAGCGAAGCGCCGGAAAACACCGCGGCGGCATTTGATGCGGCAATGGTTTATCCCATTGACGGGATCGAACTGGATATTCAAATGTCAAAAGACCATGTTCCCGTTTTGCACCACGATTATCGCCTGGCAAGAATAGATGGCAGCCGCAAACGCATATCTGATTTACCCTTGGCTGATTTGAGAAAATATGATTGGGGTGGCTGGTATGCGTTAAAATTTCGGGGCCAGCGGATCCTTACTTTGGATCAATTGCTGACAGTTTATGGCAGCCACATCAAATGGTTGGTGGAAATTAAGTCTTACCGTCAAAGACACCGCCAAGAGCGTTCACAAGTGCTAGCATTAAAGGTTTTAAAAAGCATTAATCGCCTGGTGCCGCCAAAACAGCTGCCAAATATCTTTATCCTGTCATTTGACGAAGCGATCCTTAGATTCGCCCATCAAGTCCAACCAAACCTTCAATATGTGCTCAATCTTAAGAAACCGAACAAGGTCATGAATGCGCATCAGACAACGGCACCGTCATTTAATCGCTATCTATATGGTTATTGCATCTCTATTAATGGTTTAAATCGACCTTTCGCGCAATTTGTGCAATCCAAGAGCCAAAAATTAATGACCTATACGTGTAACACCCCGCGTCAAGTCGAGAAAGCGTTAGCAGTCGGGATTGATGTCATCATAACCGATAATCCCGGTTGGCTTACCGCGTTTTTGGGCCGATCATAATAACAGGAGAAATAATGAAGAGGAATGAGGTTAGCCGGCAAGGCAAAACGATTGGTGTGATGGGTATTCCCTGGGATGAAAACTCGTCTTATTTACGCGGGGCGGCCAAAGGGCCCGATTGTATCCGCAAAGCGCTGCATTCTGGTTCGGCCAACTATTTTGCAGAAAATGGCATTGATATTAGCAAGGATTCGATGTTGCAGGATTTGGGAAATATGAGGCTTTCCAGCGGTGAAGAGGTGGTTTCTGAAATTGAAAACGCGATTCAGCCTTTATTGGCTAAGGGCACACGAGTTATATCCCTGGGTGGCGATCATGCCGTAACCTTTCCTATCTTGCGGGCATATAACCGATACTATCCTGATTTAAATTTGTTGCACATTGATGCCCACCCCGATTTGTATAATGAATATGACGGCAATTTACTGTCAAATGCGTGTCCAATGGCCCGTATAATGGAACACAAACTGGCCAAACGGTTGGTTCAAATCGGAATTCGCACCTTAACCCGCCATCAGCGCCAACAAGCCGAGCGGTTTGGTGTTGAAATCATTGAGATGAGAAAATGGCGCAAATATTCAAGTTTGATGTTTGACGGCCCGATGTATTTATCAGTCGATATGGATGCCTTGGATCCTGCATTTGCACCGGGAGTGAGCCATTTTGAACCCGGCGGCTTTTCAACCCGAGAGCTGTTGAGCATTATTCAAAATATCCAAGCACCACTAGTAGGTGCCGACATCGTTGAATTCAATCCTAGCAGAGATTCATCAGGGATGACCGCCATGACGGCGGCCAAAATACTCAAAGAAATTGCCGCTCAAATGCTCGGGCAACTGCAACATCAATAATGTGAAATTGTCATATGCAGACACCCTGGCTAAGGCGCATGTTTTAACAGGCATAACCGTAATTTTCTAGGCATGCTAATAAAGCAGCGGTTTCATAAAAATTTACTCGGCCATTTTGCTAAAATATGGTAGATTAAATAAATACCATAAAACTTACAATATCTTTGCAAAGGACCAAGGATAGACACACATGGCAATGATTCTCCAGCTTCATGAAGGCGTTCCAATCAACAAATTTCAGATCAATAAGTCGCTTTTGCGAATCGGCCGTACTGCCGATAATGATATTTTTATCGACGACTTAGCTGTCAGCAAACAACATGCCATCATTGAAGTCATTGAAAGTTCACTGCCGGATGAGCCCAATGAATATTTCATCAAAGATTTAGAAAGCACAAACAGTACGTTTGTGAATGGCCGCAAAATTGCGCGCAAAAAATTGAAAAACAATGACGTTATTCGGGTTGGAAGAAATAATTTTAAATTTGTAGATGAAAATGCCCCGCCTAAAGACGAAAAAACAGCCAAGATCCACAAAAGCTGGATTCCTGGCGTATTTTATACCAAAGATTAATTTGCCAGCGGCAGACATTCACACCTGCCCCGAAGTACTACTATCCTCGATTTTCAATCAACCGTCGTTAACCTCCTCCGATCTGCTAGTGTCAATGGAAAAAAGAATATGTCCTTGCCAAACGCCACTAAGATTACACCCAAAATAAGGCTGACGCATGAACGCCGATAATGTTTCAATATTGGTGGCGGATGACGATAGAAGCAACCGCACCTTGCTTTGTCGCCTGCTTGAAAAAAAACAATTCACTACCAGAGTCGTTGAAAACGGTGTGGAAGCCCTTGAATCCCTTCGCAACAGAGCATTTGATATCATTCTAATGGATATCATGATGCCGCAGATAAATGGATACCAGGTCCTTGCAAAATTAAAAGCAGATGTCGATCTGCGCAATATCCCCGTTATTATGATTTCAGCTGTGGATGAAATTGATAGTGTAGTGAAATGTGTAGAACTCGGTGCCGAAGACTATCTTGTCAAGCCGTTCAATCCTGTTTTGCTAGAAGCCCGCATAAATGCCTGTCTTGAGAAAAAGCAGTTTCGTGATCAGGAAAAAGCATTTTTAGAAAAAATTAAAACCGAACAGGCCAAATCCGAAAAATTATTGCTTAATATACTGCCGGAGCCAATAGCTGCCCGTTTAAAAAGGGGTGAGCACACCATCGCGGATTATTTTGCCGAAGTTACCGTCATGTTTGCGGATATTGTGGATTTTTCGCGCTTGGCGTCACATTTATCACCTCGAAAACTTGTTGAATTATTAAACAAAATCTTTTCGATGCTAGATGAGCTGGTTGAACAGTACAAATTGGAAAAAATTAAAACAATCGGTGATGCTTACATGGTCGTCGGTGGTTTGCCCACACCCAATCCGTACCATGCTGAAGCCATTGCCAATATGGCCTTGGACATTATAGATCTTATGCCCCAATTCCGGGATCAAGATGGCAATCCCTTGTCCATGCGAATTGGCATTTGCTCAGGACCGGTGGAAGCCGGGGTTATCGGCACCCGTAAATTCAGCTATGACTTATGGGGTGATACGGTTAATTCCGCCAGCCGGATGGCGTCCATCGGGCAACCCAATAAAATCCAAACAACCGAGTCCACCTACCGGCTTTTGCATGCAAAATACATTTTTAACAAAAGAAAGCAAAAAATTGAAGTAAAGGGACAAGGTACCATGGACACCTATTTTTTAATGCGACCGATTTGATAGCGTATGCTGTCTTCTTTTTGGGTATCATTTTATAGAAGGCACTCTTCAACTCAACTTGTACCAAAAAGCTTTCCCCGTATCAAAAATTTAACGTTGAGCCTCCGGTAGCGCAAGGAACATCAAGCGCTAAAACAGGAATAAATGCTGACTTCATAATCCTAACATTTAAAGCACAATGTCCATCTTGCAAAAGCCGTTTTGATAGAATTTATCCAATTGAAACTATCTCGACACCACCTCTAGCAAAGTGATCGGCATTGCTTTGCAGTATCGGTTATCTTGTGCTATGGTCAAATTATATCATTGATTATACTAAAACTTTTTGTTTGCTCATGACATTAAAGACATTTCCATTTACCCAGAAACTGCTAATATTCTATTGACTGGAAACAATAGTGGATCAATTATAAACGCCACCGCTGCCGGCCGTGGAATTGGAATCTTGCATTTGCCTTGACATTGATCATCGCTTAAGTACTTAACGTCATGAACGAGAAAAAATTACTGGCTAAAATTGAAAAAAAAGTAAAAGACAAACTCTTTCCCCTTTTTGAGAAATACCAATTGGACATGAGCGATTTGGGGGCGATGTTCAAGTGGAAACCGATGGTGGTAATAGTCGGAAATTATTCTTCGGGCAAATCCACCTTGGTCAATGAGATTTTAAACAAAGAAATTCAGCGCACCGGGCAAGCCCCTACGGATGATTCTTTTACCATTATTACCGCACCCAATTCATCCACAAATTCAACCGAAATTCCCGGGGCCACAATTGTCAATGACGATAATCTTCCGTTTACTTCCCTAAAGGCCCACGGCGATCAGTTTACGTCGCATTTCCTAATGAAATATGTGCCGTCGCCTGTGCTGGAAAACCTGGCTATCATCGACAGTCCCGGAATGCTTGATTCTGTAACAGAGAAGGGGCGTGGATATGATTTCGCGGCTGTAATTGGTGAGTTAGCTAAGTTAGCAGACCTTGTGGTGCTGATGTTTGATACCCACAAGGCTGGCACCATTAAAGAGACCTATGAAACCATCCGCAATACGCTGCCGGGCAAATCCGGTGAAGATCGCATTGTCTTTGCGATGAGTCGTGTTGATGAGTGTGATAACTTAGGCGATTTGGTGCGGTCATATGGAACGTTGTGCTGGAACTTATCGCAGATGACCGGCAGAAAAGACATTCCCCGGATTTATCTGACGTGTTCACCGACTTTAGCACGCAATAAAGATGCCTTGGCTGATTGGATCGCCGATCGCGACCAGTTAAAAGCTAAAATCCTGTCGGCACCCAGCTATCGAATCAATCATATCCTGCATGAAGTCGACAAGCAGGTAAACGAATTAAAAATGATAACCGAGGCCATCACCAATTTCAGCAAGGGCGGCCGGCGTCTGTTTGCAAACACACTTAAAAAAGCATTTGTCGCCGGCATGGTGGCCTTTTTCTTTCTTGATCTTTTAAGCCGGCAATTGATTGGATTTCCTGACCAGCCCATTTTGCAGCTGTTGATGTCTGGTTCAATTACCGGTCAAAATTTACTGATCCCATCTCTGGGATTCATCACCAGTTCTCTTCTATTGATGTTGTGGTTTTTAAAATGGCGCTTGCCCCGTTATCGAAAATCTTGCCTGAAGAATATTGACGATTTGATTCAGCCGGAAACAGCATATCGGGAACACACCTGGCAACGCATAAAAACCATTGTTTCAGATCTGGTCGCCATCACGCGATTCAAAGATTTGAGTTTTGCACATAAAAAAAATCTGGATACCATTGATCGTTTTACTAAAAAAGAGCTGAAATCATACTTTACTTCCATGGCCGAATAGCCTGTTTAAAATCATTAACATTTCAAATCACTTTCTATAACAAACCAGTCGCAGCCGTATATTTGAGAAAAGCAACATGTGCATTACAGCGGGATTTTACACCCTCCCATTTTTTTGCAACAGGATTTGACTTCTCCATCGGTGCCTCACTAATTGCAGGCATCTCGATACATTGGCTTCGGTCCATGTCGTGTTGACGACAGCGCATTAAATAATGAGAGGACGATGAGAAAATGCAAACCGATGAAGTTGATTATCAAATTTTAGGAAACAGCATCCAAATTGTCGAAATTGAGTTGGATCCCGGCGAAACCGTGATTGCTGAAGCCGGGGCCATGAATTACATGGACAATGGCGTCACATTTGAGGCCAAAATGGGTGATGGGTCTGATCCCAATGAGGGCCTTTTTAAAAAATTGATAAAAGCCGGGCAACGGGCGCTAACCAAAGAATCAATTTTCATGACACACTTTACCAACAAGGGCAGTGGTCCCAAACGGGTGGCCTTTTCCGCTCCCTATCCCGGCAAAATCATCCCGATTGATATGTCCAAAATAAATGGGGATTTACTGTGCCAAAAAGATGCGTTTTTATGTGCTGCCCGCGGAACCGAAATCGGAATTGCTTTTTCCAAACGCTTGGGTGCCGGTTTTTTCGGTGGCGAGGGCTTTATCCTGCAGCGCATCAGCGGAAATGGCATGGTATTTATTCATGCCGGGGGAACGGTGATCAAAAAACAACTTAAAAATGATTTAATCCATGTCGATACCGGTTGCATCGTCGCTTTTACATCCCGCATTCATTACGATATTCAGTTTTCAGGTAATTTAAAATCAATGTTTTTCGGTGGCGAGGGCATGTTTCTCGCAACCCTTAGCGGCGCGGGTACTGTTTTGCTCCAGAGCCTGCCTTTTTCCCGTTTGGCGAATCGAATTCTCGACCATGCGCCCCAGGCAGGCGGCAGTGCGCGGGGAGAAACATAAGTTTTGCGATGAGTTTCCAGCTATTGCGTTTAAGCGTTACAAACGGCTAGCCAGACATCAATGAGCAGCTACCTTTTCTATGATATCGAATCAACCGGCCTGAACACCTGTTTTGATCAAATTTTAAGATTCGCCGCGGTACGCACCGACTTTCGGTTGGATGAATATGATACCTATTCGATCGATATCCGATTACGCCCGGATATCGTTATTGCTCCCCGTGCCATCCTTACCAATCAAATTGCTATTCAGGATACCGTCAACGGACGCTGCGAATATGAAGCGATTCAGCAAATTCATGCACTTTTAAACGCGCCTGGCACCATTAGCATCGGTTATAATACCTTGGGGTTTGACGACGAATTTCTGCGCTTCAGTTTCTATCGCAATTTGTTGCCGCCCTATACCCATCAATATAAAAATGGCTGCCATCGGGTTGACTTATTCCCCATTACCATCTTGTTTTGGCTGTACCGCCGTGATTCTCTAAAATGGCCGGAATTAGGCCATCAAGTATCACTGAAACTCGAGCATTTAAGCCAAGCCAATCAATTAGCGCAAGGACCCGCACACACGGCAATGGTCGATGTGCGCGCATCAATTGAATTAGCCAACCGCCTATATCGACACACCGAGATGTGGAATTATTTGTTGGGCTATTTTCGCAAAGATCTGGATATGGAAAGGATCGCCAAACTGCCCAGCATGATCGATTCCGAGCTCGGATCGCTTCAAATGGGATTATTGGTCAGCGGTGAATTCGGTTATAAAAACAATTTTCAGATCCCGGTCATCTCCTTAGGCCGTTCGAATGCCTATTCGAACCAGACCTTATGGCTGCGTCTTGATATGCCGGACCTGCAGGCAACCGAATATGATACTATTGATGATACGACCTGGGTTGTTCGTAAAAAATTGGGCGAACCGCCAATTATCCTCCCCCCCTTAAAGCGATACATGGATGCGGTGGATCCCGATAGAATCCAAGTGGCCAACGATAACATTGAATGGTTAAAATCCCGTAGCGATTTATGCAATCAAATTATTATGTATCACCGCGATTTTACCTATCCGGAGATACCCAACATAGATACTGATGCCGCGCTGTATCAGATCGGTTTTTTTTCAAATGAAGACCAAAGACTTTTCACGGATTTCCATCGGGTTACTTGGGAGAAAAGAATTAAGCTAATTGATTCGTTTCGGTCCGAAACTACCAAGGAGTTGGGTCGACGCGTCATTTTTCGCAATTATACCGGAAAAATACCCCGCAAGATAAACACCGCTTTTAAAGATTATATGCACCAGATTAATCCGCTCATGGATGCCGATGCACCGGTTGACTACCGAGAACAAAAACGTCTAACACCGCGCCGGGCGCTAGATCAAATCGAGAAAATTGAGCGCGATTCCCAGTTGACCAGCTTACAAAAGGGCCTGCTGAAAGAACTGAAACAATATGTGCTAACACAATTTGCATTTCAATGATGACAGGAAATTTCTTAAAATGACCCAAGCGAAATCGAATCGAACCGGATTGCCCGCGCGTGTTTCAATCCATGGCGGCCACAGCGGTGAGTTCTGTCGCCATGCCAAAGATCGGCTACAAGAGGTTATTGATGCCTACCTTCAGAATGGTTTTGAATGGGTTGGCATCACCGAACATATGCCGCCCGTCGATCCACGGTTCATGGACCCCGATGATGTAAATGCCGGAATTACGCTAAAACAGGCGTATCAAAGGTTTGAGCAATACATGACCGTCTGTCGTGAATTGCAGCAGAAATATAAGGCCAAAATTCAAATTTTCGTCGGTTTTGAAATTGAAACCTACACCGGTTCCCTGGAAATGGTGCATCAGCTTCTCAATCAGTTTAGTCCAGATTACATTGTTGGATCGGTTCATCACGTCAAAGATATCTTGTTTGATTTCTCAGCCGAAGATTACGCTCAAGCAATTCAACGATCCGGTAGTGTCGAAAACCTTTATTGCGACTATTTTGACACCCAATACGACATGCTTGTGGCATTGGAACCGGCAGTCGTCGGCCATTTCGATCTTATCCGAATTTTTGATCCGCACTACCGTGATCGATTTGAAAATGACGCTATTAGCAATCGTATCCAACGCAACCTTGAGCTCATCAAGAACTTGGACCTTATAATGGATTTTAACGTCCGCTCACTCAGCAAGGGTGCCGATGAGCCGTATATCAGCCATAATATTCTAGCAAAGGTGCAGCAAATGGGCATCGCGGTGGTACCCGGAGATGACTCCCACGGCGTCGATACGGTGGGACGGCATATAGATGAGGCCATTCAATTGCTGGTTGATTGGGGCTTTAACACGGATTGGCGGAAACCAAGCTAGATAGCGGTGCAAAAGTTGCAGACGGAAAAGCCATTTCCGTCATAAATCTCAGATTATCCGATACATTGCGGTAACCACCCGGTGCAAGCTGTTGCATTTCTTGGTAAGCCTTCAATCAATCGGCACCAAATGATGCTATTTTAAAGATTAGCGCTATGGTTAAAAATTTCTTTAAATACCTACTTGAAACCAAACGCTTTCAGCATATATGATAGTAAAAGGCTGAAATTCATGCAAAAATAAAACTATGGCGGCCAAACAAAACATTTTTCATCAGATTTTGCATTTTCTGAAAACAGATCTATGGCGAATTCGCCGTCGCGATCTGCATCCGGCCAATTATTTTCTGGTGAAACATCTTCGCATCATCCTGCTTGCCTTTCGTGATTTTCACTATGATAACTGCTACCTCAAAGCGTCGGCTTTAACCTTTTACACCGTCCTATCGGTTGTTCCAGTGGCAGCCATTACCTTTGGCATCGCCAAAGGGTTTGGTTTTCAACATCTCCTGGAAAGGCAAATACTGGAGCGTTTCCCTGGGCAGGAAGAAATGCTGCGAGGCATTACCAACTCGGCCCATATTCTTTTAGACAATACCCGCAGCGGACTCATCGCGATCATATCCGCGACCGTCTTAGTTTGGGCGGTGGTAAAGGTGTTGAGCAATATAGAACGCAGTTTTAATGAAATCTGGCGTATTAAACGATCCCGATCTTTCAGTCGCAAATTCAGTGATTATTTGGCCATCATTATTATCTGCCCCTTGCTGTTGATAATGAGCGGAAGTATAACCGTGTTTATTTCCACCCAGGTGAAACAAATAACAGATACAACACCGTTTCTGGGCATGATCAGCCCGGCTATTTATTTTGCACTTAAATTTTTGCCATTCGCTTTGCTGTGGATCCTTTTTACCTTCATCTATATTTTTATGCCCAATACGCGCGTAAAATTTTTTCCCGGATTTCTTGCCGGAGTTGTCGCTGGATCTCTCTATCAGCTAGCTCAATCGGCCTATATTGTTTTTCAGGTTGGCGCGGCCAAGTTTAACTTAATCTATGGTAGTTTTGCTGCCTTACCCCTATTTTTGATCTGGTTACAGATTAGCTGGCTCATCGTTTTATTCGGCTCCGAGGTTTCTTTCGCGCATCAAAATATTGATAGCTATGAATTTGAACCGGATATCAAAAAAATCAGCCCATTTTTTAAAAAATTGCTGGCGTTGCAGATCGCACACCTCATCATCACCAATTTCATCCAGGGAGACCCGCCGATGTCAGCCGCCACAATCTCCCGTAAGTTGGAAATGCCCTTTCGATTGGTACGCCATATTCTGAATGAAATGGTGGACAGTCGTATTTTTTCCGAAACGAATGCTGACAAGCAAAGCGATCCAGCCTATCAACCGGCTCGAGATGTTAACAGTATTACCGTTAGTTATATTCTGGAAGCATTGGAACAAAAGGGTGTCAATTTTATTCCGATAGCACAAACCCCAGAACTGCAAAAACTAACCACAACATTGCAGGAATTTAAAAGTCTTCTCCAGCAATCTTCCGCCAATCGGTTGATTAAAGATATATAAAAAGGAGTTTGCCCGTGAAACAAATTGATATACAAAAGCGCCTGATTGAAATCATCCTGAATATGACGGAAGAACAGCAGGTTAAATTGCTGCAATTGTTGGAAAAAAAACCAATCAAAGAACCGCTGCCCATTTCTACAGTCGAAAAAGCAGTGGCTGTGGAAAAGGCTCCGGAGAAGCAAGATACTATGAAGCAATCGCAAGGGGAAAAACGCAGGCATCCCCGCAAAGATGTTACACTGGATGCTGTTATTGCTACCGAGGATCGCGTTTACTGGGATACAATATTGAATATCAGTGCCGGCGGGGTTTTTATCGAAACAGAGAATCCGCTTGATATCGGACAGGAAGTGTCTTTGGCATTTTCACCCTTTAGCTTTGATGACACGATTCGCATCGAAGGTGAAATCGTGCGAATCGATAAAAACGGTTTTAGTGTTAGATTCAGCCGCAGTATTCAGGATTTTATGAAAAGATACCGCAAAGCCAATATGTAAATATGCACTTTAAACAATTTCCGTGCTTATGCTCATTTCTTTTGATACCACTGTCCTTGTTCATTTTGCAACCATTCACCTAAGCGGGCATTCTGCATGATTTGCAGTGCCCGTCGCTTGCCGACCACCTCTGCCGTGACGCCCTGCTTTTTGGCAATGGCGGCATAGACCTTTTGGCGATCTTTATTTTCTGCTTGCATGACATCGGCCTGCTTCTTTTTGTTGCCCACAAATTCAAGAAAACCGCGGTTGTTTTCACCGATAATTCCTTCGCTTTTTAATGCTTTAATGACCGGCAAGCGCGCTTTCATACGGGCCTGAATACCCTCTGCCATTGCTGATGAAACTAAAAACGATGAGGTTAACGCCAGGGTCAAGATAAAAAATAGATATCGTCTTAATTGCATTCGTCTCACTCCTTATTCATCAGTCATTACTGGGGACCGTGAAAAATTATTGCGTAGCCTGCTGTTCAATTTTTTCTTCTTCTGCATCGATTTCATCAAAGAAATCATCCAAAGCCTTATCAACTTTGACGTTCACATCAATGGTAATGTGGATCGGTTCTACTTTTACCGGTGCCACTTCTACTTTGTGTTGTGTGCACGCCAATATGGCAAGTAGAGATACTGCGCTAATGGTGGCGGCGATTTTGGTTACCATGCCTCACTCCTTATCTGGCTGCATCATATTCAAAATGTCTCTATACTGTATCATTTTATTAAGGGGAAGTCTGAAATTAAGATTCAATCGGATGCCTTTAAACTCGGCGTTATTATCTCCAGATTCCTTTTTAATTAAACCACCGTGTTCGTGGCTGTAAATAAACGGTAATTTTTTCGCCGGCTTACCATCAAATTGCATCTTAAGTAACAAGTCTTCGCCTTCGGAAAGCAAGTTTAATTTGGCCCACTTGTATTCATAATCTTTTAAGGCTTCCCGGGCAATTTCCATGTGAATTGGAAGGGTTAAATCTTGCGGTATTCCGGCCGCCAGCGTTTCAGTTTCCGAAAATTGAATATTGCCACCAACGCCTGGCGTTGAGTACAAAAAGCCATCTTCAAAAACCAACCGGCCTTTTTGAATACGGATCGGAATGCGACCATTAACCGCACCTTCGCCATAAGCCTTGGCAGCCCCAAGCTGTTCCAACAATTTGGCAAGATTTATGCGGTCGCAAACAAGCACCAGCCTGTAATCGTCAATTTCCGGTTCAATTCTAAACGCATTTGTACTGACAGTGCCATCGCACCAGCTAAAACTAAAATTTTCGATTAAGAAACTTTGCGCTGATTCGATTTCATAATCGATTTGAATATTTTCAACAACAATTTCCCCCAGCATCGCTTTTTGAATTCTTATTTGCTGCTGAGGTTTGCTTTGCAAACGAAAGATATCAGCGACATTTAATGTTAAATCTAGTCCTTCGAAGCGGACCTCGTTTTTTGGCTGAACCAACCTAACATCCGTTAACTGCAGGTTCAAACTGCCGGAATGCCCCATGCGATCAAAATGCCCCCGAGCATTTGCCGCTAAAATACCATACATCTCAACATCGTTAGCCCCTTTGAAGAGCTGCCCAAGCGGCAGATCATTGTTCACTTTATACGGTGCAACATCGATACGCCATTCCGATCGATATCCATCGGCATCGATGTGGAAACCACCCACTAGCTTAGGCTTCAATTTTGGTGTTTTCTGGCTGATTAAATCTCCAGCAAAGGAAATCCCCATTTTTTTTTGTTGAATGACCCCTCGAATCGAGCCCAGATCAGTATTTTGAAATTTTATTTGATTAAACATTAGGGATCCCTTTTTTACAGCTTTCGTCAGCGGCCATTTTAGCGGTAGTCGACCCTGGATACTTCCGATAGACGTTTTGACGGGCAAAAGGTTTACGCTGCCGCCTGCCAACACAATTTCGGCGTTAAGCTTGGTTATATCCGGGCCCAGGCGTTGAAAACGGCCGCGAGCATTGACATCAGGCAAATTTAAATCAACCCCATCGCTTTTACCTACAATTTTAGACACTTGTAGCTTAAAATCAGCTGATAGGTCTGATTTGTGTGGCCATCCCGGCGATCGTAACATGCTTTGAAGGTTAATCTGACCGGTTGTCAGGGTCGCATTATTGGATTCTACAACCACACGCGGTAGCGTTGTTTGAAGATTAATGACACTGCTGTGTGAACTTGAGCGGCCGTTAATCTTAATAATGGGGCTTGGGGCCGTAATGCCAATTTGACGAAACCGGGATCTAATTTGTTGGTCTTTCTTTTTATTTAGACGGCTCTCAGCTGCATTGAAACTAAACTGCCATAGGTCGGCATCAGTTTTTTGCGCTTCAAAGCCAAACAGCATCGTTGGCAGCTGGTCGAATGTGATCAATGGGGTGGCTGTCAGCAAATGACGGGAGGTTGACGTTGGATCAAAAGCAACCCTGCATCCACCGGCAAGTTTGCGCAAAAAAGGATCAAAGGTCAGTTCGGTTTGCACATCGGTCAATAGGATGGGAACCGGTGCCAATAATCGTATTTGATCGATGGTCAGTTTCCAAAGCCGGCTGTCTTTTATGAGGTTTAAGTGTGAAGGCATCGCACGATTGTGATCGTCATTCGGATTAATGACGTGGAGAGACGGTCTAGACAAACGATATTGATGCAATGCCATATCGAGGCTGCCGGATAGCACCTGGAGGGGCGAATGCAGAATAATCGCTTGTCCCTTAAGATCGATTTGTCCCCTTAGCCCGCCGTCTGAATCGGTTAAGAGTAAATCAGCAATGGTTGCTAGATTAAATCGTTCCGACTCAAATTGTAACTGAGTCGTGCCCTTCTCTAAGTTAACCTGCGCGTCCAGTCGGATGGAGTTGCCACGCGGACGGAGCGTCATGTTGGCATCAAACGTTAGCAAATTGCCGTGGGGGTTGATGATGAGTTCAATCGGCAGCCGCAAGCGTCGATTCGGTCCTTGCAGATCAATTAAGGCGTTCTTGAAAACGATTTGCGCCACCGATGCATTTTGAGCCGCCTGCCGCCATGCCGCGTCGGTTTTTTCAGTTTTTGCCTGTGTGTTCGCCAAGAGCGACTGCAGATCAAGACCGGCTATGGAAAAGCGACCGTTGGCATACCGGCAATGCAGATTTACACCGGAAATAATAACGCGATTAATTTGCTTTTTCAGAAGAAGTCGCGGTGAATAATCAATCCGTATCCTGTTAATGAAAAGCTCGGGTTTCGCGGAATACCCAATCTGCAGCGTATCGATATCAGCACCGAAAAAACCGGCCAGCCGAACATCGCCTCGGTAGTATTTGATGCCGGCTCGATGAAGTATTTCTGGTAGATATTTGGTTTCTAAATACGTGGGGATGTATAAGTAAACCAACAGTAATCCGGTGAGAATTGAAATTAATGCCGAAGTTGCCGAAATTAAAATAATGAGGGTGCGTTTAGAAATCATTTTCGGTTAATTGTTGCTGGATATCGCGCAACGATTATTTCATCGCTTATAGTGTCGTTTGCAGCAATCAAGACCCATTATTGCGGCAGCATACAATGGTTCTTTCGTCTCCAAGATATGGCAGTGCGTATATTTTTTCAATCTGTGGATAAAGTGCTTCAGGAGCCGCTGATTGCGGCAAATCATTCAAGTATTTCTGAATTTCGCCGCGAACCGTTTGAGCTCTGCCTTTTAACATTATAAGGGTGCCATTGGCTGCTAATAACGGCCGGGCCAATTTAATGCTATGCGTGATCGATGTCACCGCACGCGTAATGATGACATCAAAGCAAGATTGACGCTCTGCTTTGTGCGCCAAATCTTCCGCGCGAATATGAAGTGCTTTGATTTGTGGTAAGCGCAGTATGCGAATAACATTTAGTTGAAAACTCACCCTTTTGCGGGAGGCATCAACTAATGTCATATCCAGGGAAGGCGTCAAAATTTTCATGGGAATACCAGGAAATCCAGCGCCCGAGCCAATATCAAGTATTCTTACTGCCGATGGAATAAACTGCAACGGTGCCAGTGAGTCAACAAAGTGTTTGAGGGCAATCTCATCCGGCGCGGTCACGGATGTCAAATTGATTTTACGATTCCACAAAATCAGCTCATTGGCATAAAGCGCAAATTGTTCTGCCTGCGAGCTGTCAACGGCAATACCAAGTTTCGCAGCCGCTGAAATGAGAAGATATTTCCAGCTATCGGATCCGATTCGCATCCAAACTCCCATTATCAGTGGGCCGGT
>JASJAZ010000111.1 GCA_030066785.1 Desulfobacterales bacterium
ATCCTGCATGGAAGACGCCATCTGTGAGGCTGTATTTGAACCACAGGCGGATCCACTGCAGCCCGCGTTACCTGGTTTTTGATCCATCATTGGGGCTAACTCCTTTAAATGCTTGATGCCAAGATCACAGAGACATCATTTACGCTTTTTCTGATGTACTTGGCCTTTAGCTTACTACATAACTGAAATAGAGTAATACCGCCATTGGGCGTTTACAAAATAAAATGGTTAATTTATTTGCACTCGAACAACTTCTTAATAATTTTTTGAGCGTGTACGAAGTGACTACCAGCCCAAAAAATATGGCCGCACTGACGGCAGCCATGAAAGGTATTGTGAGTTTGCCAAATATAATCCGGTACCTGTCCCAGGACATCTGATTTGTGCAGTGCTATCGTTGGCAGATTACATTGCGTACAACGGGAAAACAAATGAATATCCGGCGGGCCAATATTCAGGTCAGTGACGACCTGTTGAAGTTGTTCGGATGGCCGATCAGATGTAATCAATATTATGTTTTGTGATCCGAAGCGCTCATAACGTTGGACTGTTTTGGTTAAACAAACTCGCGCCGTGCTTTTAAAAGCTGAGAATCCAGCACCCGGCAATTGAGGTTCAAAGATGGTATCAAATCCCAAAATACGCAGCCACTTGGCAAGCTTTCCCAAGGTTTCTTCAGCGATGAATGCAATTTCAGGTCGATCTTCCAATTTTAAAACAAACAAATAACAATAGGCTTATTTGTTTACGTTCTCAGCGATATAATATAGGCAACGTCTTCGTAATTTGTCCTCAACTGCTACGCAGTCTCGGAGGTTGAATCACAAACAATTGTGATGAAAGAACCGGATTCACCCAGTAGCGATCAATTCTGAGCTCAAAATGGATGGCATCACCATTGCTCACTGTTACGGTTTTAGGGATCTGGAAACCCTCTATCGCTTGATTGCCGGCATAACTGACGCGAAACAGAAGGTCATTGTTGCGCATAAAATCTACGGATGTGACGGTTCTCTTAGTTTCATCCAGGTATATTTTCTCAACAGTCCCATACCAAGGTTTTTTTAGTATCAGCACATATCCCGACCCCGTTGGTTTTGGCCTAAGGTCCGCATATTGATGTTCAACCACCGGCACGCGACCTCTTAAAAGCGTGATCAGATCGTTTGTTTTAATTGGCAGCTTTAAAATTGGCCGCAAACTAGCATTGCGGGCTCGCTTTTTATGGTAGCGCTGATCAAAATGGGATAGCAGGTATAAAAAATGGCCATCACTGGCAAGACTTGCAACCGGTTGGCCCGAAGCCGCCAGAATATCAATTCGTAATTTACCCTCTTTGGCGCCGGCCCAGGCAATGCGGGAACTCATACGGCGTGAATTCTCACGTAGCTTTGCCTGGCCGATCCCTTTGAAAGAATCAATCTGTTGGTTGCGCTGCTGAAGCGACGTGAGGATGTGTTGAATTTCAATTTGAAGGTCTGATGGTGGTTGATCGGAAGGGGTTGCACCGAGGCCAAATAGACTGCAGCCCCACAGTCCGCACAGCAAGCCCAGCAGCACTGCTGACAGTATCAACCTCATTAATTAAAAGGCTTTCCCCTGCAGCTCTTGAATCTTTTTTTCTAGTTTTGCCTTGTCTTTTTCCTTTTTGCTTTTTTTCAGTGAGCGCCGATAAAATTCAAGAGCTTTGGCTTTATCGTTTAGCTTTAAATACACGTCCCCTAAATGCTCTAAGATAACTGGATCATCTTCAACCAACTCGGACGCCTTTTGTAAATATTGTAAAGCCTTTTGATATTGTCCTTTCTTGTAATAGACCCATCCCATGCTGTCAGTGATATAACCATCCTCGGGCTTGAGTTTTAAAGCCGATTTTATCAATCTTTCGGCTTCATCTAAATTGCGTCCTAAATCCGCATAGGTATAGCCCAGATAGTTCAATGCATTGGCATTATCCGGTTCCAGTCGCACGACCGTTTTCATCTGTTCAATGGAATCTTCCTTACGGCCCCATTTGTCATAAACAACTCCAAGGCGAAAATGCAATCGAACATTATCCGCATCAATTTGTAGCCCTCGCTTTAGTACACTGACCGCCTCGTCAAGTTTCTCGGTTTCCTCATAAAAAGATCCTAAGTAAAGATATAGCTCCGGGTTTTCTGGTCGGCGCTTGATCACCTCGGTGAGGTATGCAATCGCTTTATCTAAGTTCTCCGATTCCTGATAAAGATATGCAATTTGGATGGCAGCGTTTTCATAAAACTGTGAATCCGGTTGTACTTTCAAAAAGCGTTTTAGAGCCATTTCATTGTTCTTCAAACCATCATAAGCGATCCCCGCTACGTAGTTTAACTCCGAGCTCGCGGGGGCGCCCTTTAACATACCCTCCAGAATAATAATTCCGTCTTGGTAATGCTTTTTTTCAATATATAACTGTACAACGGTACGCACAATGTCCATGTTGGAACGGCTTTTTTGGCCGAGCCGCTTAAACATATTAGCAGCTGTTTTTTTCTGACCCGTTTGGTAATAGTAATAAGCAAGTTCTACCTCAGCACGAATATTGTTTGAATTCCGTTTTAAAATTTCCTTATAGGTTTTGATAATTTTCTTCTTATTTTTGTGCTTTTTGTATATTTCTATCAGTTGAAAATCGGTTTCTTCCAGATCAGGTTGGAATTGTTTGGTTTTCTGAAACGCTTTTTCGGCTTTCTGAAGTTCGCCCCGCTGCAAGTGAATCTTTCCCAGAAAAAAGTGGCCGACATAAGCGGCTGGAAAATGTTTAATCATCTGTCGATAAATCCGCTCCGCATTGGCGAATTCCTCGTCCTCCATGTATAGGCGACCAAGAAGAATATAAATCTCCTTTTTTTGAGGATCTTTAATGAGCACCTTTTCATAGGCCTGCTTGGCAGCCTGGCGTTCTTTAAGGGCTTGTTGGATCTTGGCATACATCACCAGCGCGTCCACGTTGTCTGGATCGCGCTCAACAAGCGTGCTGATTGTTTTTAAGGCTTGTTCATCGTTTTTTTGCTGCAAATAAAGAACTGCTAATTGAAGATACAGGTACGATGATGAAGGATCTAGTTCAATGGCCTTCTGAAGGTGCCGGGTCGCTTGGTTCAATTCTCCCTGTTTACGCAACAATTCCGCCTGCATATAGTGATAATAACTGTTCGCGGCGGCGTTTTCGTCGGAAGGTTTCTTTTTATAAACTGTTCCCAGGCGATGTTTAGGTTGAGTGGTGCATCCGAATAAAAAGAAAAAGACCATTGTTGCAATGGTCACATAAACACTTTTATGATTCATAAGATTCGTTTTCAAATGCCAATTAATCGATCGGATTAATCGGCAAAACCTCCGTTGGTATATGACTTAAAGTCAGGAATTTCGCGTTTAAAAAATTCTCGCATCTTTTTGATGACATTTTTTTCAACTTGGCGAACCCGTTCCCTGGAAATACCGTATTTATCGCCAATTTCTTGCAAGGTGACGGGTGTATCAGAAAAGATCCGAGTATCGAAAATCTCCAATTCGCGCGGGGTCATCTTTTTACGAAATTCGGCGATTTTACTGTGTAAAAGACTTTCCATCTCCTTTTTGGCGACTTGATCTTCCGCTGAATCCGTATCAGTACTTAAAAATTCGATTCTTTCGGTGTCCGAATCATCTTTTAGAGGCGAATCCAACGAAACGTCCCAACCATCTAAACGTTGATCCATATCTACAATTTCGCGCTCGGATACCCCCAATCTTTCAGATAGCAGCTTTGGTTTAGGATCAAATCCCTCATCTATTAACTTTTGTTTTTCCTTCTTTAACTTAAAAAACAACTTACGTTGGCCTTGGGTCGTTCCAATTTTGACCAACCGCCAATTATCCATTATAAATTTGAGGATGTAGGCTTTGATCCAAAACGAAGCGTAGTATGAAAATTTGACATTTTTATAAGGATCGAATTTTTTGACAGCTTGCATTAGCCCAATATTACCCTCTTGGATCAAATCCAGCAAGTTTTGCATCCACACACGCTGAAATTCCAAGGCAATTTTAACAACCAGCCTGAGGTTGGAAGTCACCAAAACATAAGCCGCATCAGTGTCGCCACCCTCCTGCACCTTTTTGGCAAGCTCAACCTCTTGCTCGCGGGTCAACAAATTATATTTGCTTATCTCCGTGAGGTAACGTTGCAGGGGATCAAACTTTACGACCGCCCGCGGTGAAGATTTTTTAGCAGTGATTCCCGCATTGCTTTTTTTGGCAGCTTTGGGTGCCTGTTTTGGCTTAATCACTTTCTTTTTTTTAGGGCTTTTTGTATTTTTTTTCATTTTATTATCTTATTTTTAAGATTTGATATCAGGAAAAAATGGGCGGTGTTTTGGCAACTTTTTCAGTGGACACAAAAAAAGGCTTGTGCTAATGAAAATTTTTCATGTGCGCCTGTAGCTCAGCTGGATAGAGCAACGGACTTCTAATCCGTAGGCCGGGGGTTCGAATCCCTCCAGGCGTACCATTTTAAAACGTTTTGGTAAGCTTGAGTCAACTATACGTCAACTATAAACCCCCCTTTTTGGCCCTCAATTGGCTGTCTGGTCGCTGTTTTGTCCACTCTAATTAACCACCCTTCCGTGGATTTCCTTAACCCATCATAGCCTTCCAAATATTGCGAGAATCTTCACTCCCAGTCGTAAAACCCAATGGTTAACTTACGGCTCAAACTATCCAAGTCAAATAAGTTACACCAACCCGTTCTCATACCATTAGTAATGATACATGTCTATGCTAAAAGTTACAGGATGAAGCTATAGGGTGAAGCCTTGAGTCTTGCCTAAGAATTACCGTATTAATAGTCGAAAAACCTATAAAAAATGACACAAATTTCTGAAGCGGTATTTCGTAGTGACCGCAGCTGATTTGCCCCATCTACCCTTTCTTTTAACCCATAGCCATCTGAAACTTATACACATACAGGCCATCAACCACCTTATGCAGCCCGACCAGCTTTAAACCTTATGGGATTCCGTTAAGGAATCACCGACAGTCAACCGTAAGTACCTGAATTAATATTCATAGCAACGGATGGGTAACCGTGTGATCAATATCCTCTTCGTCACATAATCCATACCAAGCACGGCGGCAAACCTTGACAGGACCATGGGGTTTCCATATGATAATTCGCTGTAAAAAAACAAATGGAAAACCTGTTTATTAAAGCTTTTAGGCTGATAAATTACCATCATTAGAAACTCGGATCTCTCTGGCTGGCTGCGATTCTGGTAGCCCAATTTCTTAGTGATTCACATTGATCGGTGTATCGGGAGATTGGCTTTGGACAATTCTAAAAAAAACGTTACAATCATCGGCGGTGGTGTTGCCGGTCTGACAACCGCGATCGAACTCTCTCAATATTCATTTCAGGTGGATGTTATCGAGAAATCGCCATTTTTGGGAGGACACGGCATTCAATATGCCTGCAAAGCAACTGACCGGTGCGTCAAATGCGGCGCCTGTGTGGTTGAAGAAAAGCTAAAAACGGCCGCTGCCCTTTCCTCGATACGGTTGCATACGGAAAGCCAAATCGAAAAAATCACCCAATCAAAAACCTATTCGGTTTCTTTGTTGAAAAGGCCTGCGTTTATTAACCCTACCAAATGCACCAATTGTGGTATCTGCTTTCAGCGCTGTCCCGCTGATGCCATTAATCGTGGTTTTTCAACTGGAAACCAACCATTATTTGCTATCAGTAAAAACAAATGCCTCTATTTTAAAGATGGTTCTTGCACTCTGTGCGCATCTAAGTGTCCGGAAGACGCCATTACACTGACTGCCGCAGAAACAACGGAATCGTTTAACAGTGATGCCATTGTATTGGCCACTGGTTTTCAGCCTTATAATCCTGAAAAAAAGCCTTATGGATACCATCGTTTCGTCAATGTTATTACCAACCTTGAATTGGAACAAATGCTTAGACGGCACAGTGTGGCGCAACGACCGTCTGACGGCCAGGCGCCAGGCAAAATTGCGTTCATTCAGTGCGTCGGCAGTCGCGATGCGAAATTGAATCATCTATGGTGTTCCAAGGTTTGTTGCGGCTCCGCTCTGCGCATGGCCCGTCTGATTCGGTCGCGTCAGCCGGAAATCGAGATATCTTTTTTTTATATCGATGTGCAAAGTTTCGGAAAAAATTTTGAAGCTTTCTATCGCGAAGCCCAAAATGAGATTGAGATGATTAGATCAATTCCCGCCGATATTTATCCAGCCGAAGATGACAGCTTGCGAGCTATCTACTATGACAGTTCTACCCGCCAGAGCCATGAACCCATATTTGATTTAGTCATCTTAAGTATCGGTATGTTGCCAAATCCGGATAATTCACAGCATACTGAAATGTTTGGATTAAAAAGTGATCCATTCGGTTTTTGGTCATATGAATCATCATCTGCATTAACCAACGGAAAAGGGGTTTTTACCGTAGGGGCGGCAAATGGTCCCATGAGTATTGCCGAGACGGTCATCCAGGCTGAGCAAACCGCTTGGCAGGTTTACAATGATCTGGTTATCGAATCCAACAATGCCCCTTAATTCATTTTGACCCCACGTGCAGGAGAGCTCGTTTTGAAATATGACAGTTTAATCATTGGAAGCGGCCCTTGCGCCTTTAATATTGCCGAAGAACTGCTTAAAACTAATATGAATATGATGTTGGTCTGCAAAGATCAAGATGATGCATCGTTTAAAGCGCGGGTGGCGGGATATCCAGATTCAACCCAACTAAAGATCCTACAAGACGCGGAAGTGATGGCCTGCAGCGGCCAGGTGGGCCGATACAATGTTATCCTGCGAAATGGTCAGAAAACCATATCCCAGGTTGTTAAAACCATTATCGTAGCAGAAAAGGACGACTATCAGCCCAATTTTGCATCCTATCAATTAAAACCCAATCAACAGGTGCTGTCATTTTCTGCGATGCAGGCCTGCATGCCGGAAAATGGTGATGAGCAATGGCCGGTTAATGAGGATGTCAAACATATTTTATTTTTGAACGGGATAGCCAGCGAGAGTGTTGCCCACATGTTGGAAGATATGATGCGCTTATGTTTACGCCTCCAATCCAGCGGCAATATTCAAACATATATATTTACCAGGAATCTGAAGGTGGCCGGAAATGGTATCGAAAGTTTATACCACCAAACCAAAGATGCCGGCACACTTTTTATCAAATTTACGACCACCTCGCCGGAAATTGTTCAAACTCAAACCGGTGATGTGCAGGTATCTTATCAGGACGAAATTACGGGACAGTTATTCCAACTCCAACCCGATCTAACCGTCGTTGATGAAACCATTAAGCCCAACGATACCCTGACCTCATTGGGAGCAACACTGGGTTTAAAACAAGATTCAAACGGATTCCTGCAAACCGATAATGTACACCGACTCAGCGTATTGACCAATCGCAAAGGCATTTTTACGATGGGACCATCGCGCAGCATAATGTCTTCGGGCGCCCAGCGTTTAGAAGCACGCAATGCCGCCGCAGCCGTGGTCAAGCTATTGAATGAAGATTTAAACCGCGATGAAGACAATAAGGCCGCCATCGATACGAGTGTATGCGTAAAATGCCTGACCTGCTTGCGACTGTGCCCTTACAAGGCGATCGAGCTAAATCCGCAACCGATTGTGACGCCTGAGGCGTGCGAGGGTTGCAGTATATGTGTGGCGGAATGCCCGGCGCTGGCCATCCAGATGATGGGAATGACGGTTGCCGATATGATGGATCGATTTCAATCTGAAATACAGGACGCTGCTTCTGAATCATTTGAGCCGCAGCTGGCATGTTTTTGCTGTAGCCGCAGTGCGGCCCGTGCCAAGGAACTGGCCGAAACACTCTCTTTTAACTTACCGGCGGGATTACGAATTGCAGAAGTACCTTGTGCGGGCGCGATCTCATTGAATCATATCCTGTCAACCTTGCGACAAAATGTCGATGCAATTATCGTCTTAACGTGCCACCCGGATAATTGTCACTCTGAAGTAGGCCAGCAGATGGTCAATCATAGGATCGCCCGCATTCAACAACTGCTGCCGCAAATTGGATTAGACCCGGAAAGGCTGATGATACGTTCGCTCGCATCCAATATGGGGGCTGAATTTGCCCATATTTTAGCTGAACAGGCGAACATCATCCGGAAAATCGGCCCAAACCCCATTAAAGGATCACACTAAGATGCCCCTTGTGGGCATTTAATGTTAATCTGTTAGCAAAAGGAAATGGCATGCAAGATACCCAACCGATACATGATCTGACCCAACTTGACCACACACGCTATAAATCTTGGCCATTCAACCAGGACATTTGTCTTACCTGTGCCCTGTGCGCCAGCGCTTGCCCGGCATCTGGTATCGATGCTCTGGATCCACGCAGCCTTGTGCGCCAGGTCGGGTATGGTCTTGAAGATGCGCTGGTGGCGGAGCGTTGGCCGTGGATATGCACCATGTGCGCCAAATGCGAACATGTATGCCCCATGGATATTCAGATCGCCGATATGGTCCGTAATCTGCGCGGCTTAAGGGATCGTCAAAATGTGCCGGGTATTCTTCAGCAGGGTCTTGAAGCCGCGCTTGAAACCGGCAATAATTTGCGATTACCCCAAGAGGATTTTGTTTTCATTGTGGAAGATGTTGGCGAAGAACTGGCCGAAGAAGCCGGATTTGAAAACTTTAAAGTCGCACTCGATAAAGATGGTGCCAACTTGTTAACGACCATTCATAATAAATTGGTCAATACGCATACCGAGGATTTAAAGCATTTCTGGAAAATCTTTCATGCGGCCGGCGAAAGCTGGACGTTACCGACGGACAACTGGGAAGGTACCAATTGGGGCTATTTTACCGGTGATGATGAGGCCATGAAAACGATGGTCGGACGTATTGTAGCAAACCTGGACAAATTAAACATCACACACCTGCTGTTGCCCGAATGAGGGCATGCGTACTTCGCGACCAGGTCTGGTCTGGAAAAATGGTACCCTGAAGCACTAAAAAAATTTGGCATGCTGTCAGTTTTTGATCTGCTTATCGATTATATTAAAACAGGCAAAATCAAACTGGATAAATCTCGTGTTAAAGATAAGATCACCTATCATGATCCCTGTAATTACGCTCGCAAAGCCGAAATGCGCCTGGGATACGGGTATTATGATGAGCCGCGCTGGATCCTTGACCAATGTGTCGACAATTGGGTTGAGATGTACCCCACGCGCGACCATCAGCTCTGCTGCGGCGGGGGTGGTGGAACCCTGACCAACGGCTATAATAAAGAACGGATTCAATACGGCCGGCTAAAGATGGAGCAAATCAAGGCGACTGGTGCACAGATGGTGGTTACGCCTTGTCATGGTTGTCACGGTCAATTAAATAGCATCAAAAAAGAATACGGCATGGCGGAACTTGAAGTAAAATACCTCTGGGAATTAGTGGCCGATTGCTTGGTGATCTAACGCCTAGACTTATGCTGTGAGCAATTACCCGCGTTTTTGACCAATTAAAACGTCAAGATAGACATTTTCTTCATCGCATTCTAATCCCACCGGCACCAAACCCCATTGAAAGCGTGCACGCTTATCCGTTTAGCGGTTTACCCAAGACGCCAAAAAATGCCGACAACTTTTGATCAACTTCAAATTGGCTGGCGGCTACATATGGGATGAACGCTATCCGAATCTATCCGATGTTGGGCATTAAGGCCCACGTGATAATCCATGCCGATGAATCCGAATGCTTGTCCAAACACACAATACCTGCATTTTGAAATTTAAATACCGGCGGTTCCAGAGCTTGAATTATCAGCATTGACACCAAACGTTCCATAAATGGTAAATGGCCTACCAGCATTAGATTTGCAGAGCTTTCCAGTGTTGCCAATATTGCAGCCGGATCATCTAACGGATTTAGCCCATCCATCGATGCAACGCCTTGGACAGGCTTTAGCGCGGCCGCCATTATTTCGGCCGTTTGCAACGCTCTTTGTTTGCCGCTGTGCGTAATTTTGGATACCATTACACCATAGTTGGCAGCTACCTCTGCAATGCGCCGGGTTTCAACAGCGCCCTCTTCAGACAGTCCCTTTTGCGGATCTTGATCCTTTGACAAACTCTTGCCGTGCTGAACAAGATAAAGTGCCATGTGAATATCCTCCTGCTAAATGTCAACGAATTCTTTTTCCTGTTAAAGTATTTTTAATCTAACCTCAATCAGTTTTTCATACCGGTCTTGTATAGAATAAACATTCTGGAAATCTTGTGCTGGTTGCCACCCACATACCAGATTTAGCCCATTGATAAAGCCGGGACAATTCGAGTATGCTATGATATGGTGTTTTTTCAATCCAGAATAACCAGCGTAACGCAATGCTTACTAGATTTTACGCGAGGATTCGACAATGCGAATTATAACCCGGCCTGATTTTGATGGTGTCGTGTGCGCTGCATTGCTACGAGATGCCGTTGATCCAAAACTTCCTATTAAGTGGGCAGATCCAAACGATGTCCAAAAACAGGTTGTCAATATCATCAAAGGCGACATCCTTGCCAACCTGCCTTATGATGATCGCTGCTCGCTTTGGTTTGATCACCATATTTCCAATCAGATCGACCAACCTTTTGAAGGTGCTTTTCAAATTGCACCTTCAGCGGCTGGGGTGGTGTATGCCTATTACCAAGATCGCCTGGGATCTGACTATCGGGAATTGATCAACGCCACCGATCGAATCGATTCAGCAGATTTAACCCTTATAGAAGTACTCGAACCAGAAAAGCATTCGTACATACTGCTTTCTATGACAGTAACGCCCAGCAACAAATCCGACGAAACCTATTGGTGTCATCTGGTTGAATTATTAAGACAGAAACCCATCGACGCCATTTTAGCAGATGGCGAAGTATCTGCACGCTGCCGTGCGGTAGTGAAGGAAAACCAATCATACCGCAAACTACTGCAAGAATACACTATTCTAAAGGGTCAGGTCGCTATTACGGACTTTCGCAGTTTGGGAACGGATCCGCCGGGCAATCGCTTTTTGATCTATTCGCTTTTCCCCGAAGCGGTGGTCAGCATCAAGGTTCGCTTCACCGACACCCGCCAACAAATCGTCGCCATCAGTGTCGGGCACAGCATTTTTAACCGCAACTGCCGAGTTAACGTCGGGAATATGCTGAAGCAATTCGGCGGCGGCGGACATCGTGGGGCCGCCTCATGCCGGGTAGCGCCCGCAGACGCCGATTCGGTTTTGGCAAACGTCATCAAGACTTTGCAGGCCAATAAAGCTACCGCAAGCGAATCCGGCTAAAGGCTGGCCATATTACCACTGAAAGGCGTTTTTGGCGTTCGCGTGCTCAATTTACCCGTAAAAAAGGGACCTCATAAATGGGGAACGAAATCTTGCACTTCTGGCAACACTTGCCGGAAAAAATGACACCGATCATTTTTGAAATAGGACCCGTCAAGCCCACCTATTACGGGCTCATGTACATTATTGCCTTTGCGATGACATATTTTCTGGTCTGCTCCCGGATTCGGCACGAAAGGCGTTTTGCACAATATACCAACAATCATATCAAAGCGGTCACCACCCAAATAATTCTGGGCCTCATCATCGGAGCGCGATTGGGTTATGTCCTATTTTACAATCCCGCCTATTACTGGCAGCATCCATTGGAGATTTTTCTCCCGTTTGAATTCTCCAATGGTATGCGGTTTACCGGCATATCGGGTATGTCTTATCATGGTGGTCTCATCGGCATTTTATTTGCCGGATGGCTGTATGTACGACGGGCCAAACTAGACTTTTGGTTGGGAATCGATCTTTATGTTCCCGCCATACCATTGGGATATACCTTCGGTCGGCTGGGCAATTTTATCAATGGTGAATTGTACGGTCGCATTACCACTAGCCCCATAGGTATGTACTTCCCCTCGGCACCGACGCCTGAGCTGCGACACCCATCTCAGCTATACGAAGCCTTTTTTGAAGGTATATTTTTATTTTTACTTCTCTGGCCACTTCGCCGCCTTGCCAAACCGAAAGGGGCCATGCTGGCTTTTTACTTAATTGGCTATGGATCGGTTCGATATGTGATTGAATTTTTTCGGCAACCGGATGCACACCTGGGACACGTTTTGCTTTGGATGTCTATGGGGCAGGTCCTCTGCACGGCGATGATCATAGGGGGTGGACTGTTATATTTTTATCTGCAACGCAGGCCACATTAAAAAACATGAAGCAATATTCCAGGTCCCCATTCAAAATGCGTTGAGACCCGGCTGTTCTCTCACGCCTTTGCTTAAGCGTTCCGATCAGGTGTTTTGGCGGGGTCACCTTCCGCCAGCAGTTTTTTGAGTATCGCCTGCTCGGTTGGCCCGGGTACAATACCGGTTAGCTCAGCGCGAATAACTGTATGACCACTTTGGTTTCGAAATATGGCCTCGGCCTTGGCGCGGCGACGAAAGTCAATTTCTACAATGGTTAATTCGCAACTAATCGTATCTTGAAAATAGACCGGGCTTTTGAAAAGAAAATTCATCCCCGATGCTAACCAACCAATCTGGCCACCGATTTCGGTAAGCAAGCTGGCCACCAATAGACCATGGCAGATCCGACTTTTAAAATTTTTAGCCGCCGCAAATCGATCATCAAAATGCACTGGGTTGTAATCACGGGTTAAATCACCGAAGCGCTGCATATCCGCTTCAGTATACTGGCGCTGAATTGTAAAAGTATCTCCCACCTTTAAGCCATTGCTGGCCTTCACGCGAATAGAGGACACAAACTTTCCTTGGGCATGGTTTTCAATGTTATTCGTCGATATTCGGATAGGGTACGATTCATCCCGCAAACGCTTAGTTGATGGTACTGTTCAAAAGGTCGCCGATGATCTTGGAAAACTGCGCCGGATTGTCAATTTTGCCTCCCTCACCGATGACGGCCAAATCAAACAGCAGATGACTGTAATCGTCTAAAACCGGATCAGAGCGATTGCTTTCATAAACCGATTTTATTTTCTCCATAACCGGATGCTGAATATTAATTTCCAAAACACGCTTGGTGTCGGCGGTGTTTTGGCCCGATGCTTTAACCAATTTTTCCATGTAAGCACTCATATCTTCTTCATCAGCAGCCAGACAGGCGATTGAATCTTTTAAACGGGTCGACGGTTTTACCTCTTTGACTTTGTCATTCAGCTTCGATTTGATAAACGCCATAAGGGCTGTGTAAGCATCTTTGTGCTCATTAGTGGGTACATCAATTTCTAAATCACCCTTTTCAGCGCTTTTAAGCGGTTTCTTATCATATTCAGTCAGTGTTTGCACCACCCATTCATCGACCGGATCCGTCATCAGAAGAACTTCATAATCTGCGGCTTTAAGCTGCTCAAGATGTGGGCTGTTGAGAATCAAGGCTGGGTTATCACCGGTGAGATAGTAAATATGTTTCTGCTCATCTTGCATGTTGGCAACATAGTCGGCCAAGGAAATCAATTTGTTGCCAGATTTGGTGGTCGGATAGCGTAGCAAGGCGACCAGCTTGTCGCGGTTGCCGATATCGGATACCACCCCTTCTTTCAAGACCGCGCCGAATTCGTCATAAAATTGTGAATATTGATCGTCTTCCAAATTGTTCAAAAGCTCAAAGACTTTCTTCACAATATTAATTCGAATATTGCGAACAATGCGATCCTGCTGCAAAATCTCGCGGCTGACATTCAGGTTTAAATCGGGGGCATCCACAACGCCTTTTACAAATCTAAAATATTCCGGAATTAATTCTTTGCAATCGCTCATGATAAACACACGCCGGCTGTATAATTGAATGCCGTGCTTTCGTTCGGCCTGAAAAAGATCAAACGGTGCTTTTGCCGGTAGATACAGCAGGGCGCTGTATTCCGTGGTTCCTTCCAATTTAATATGCAGGTGTTTGAGCGGCGGGTTCCAGTCGTGGCTGAGGTGTTTATAAAATTCACTATATTCTTCATCCGAAACATCTTTTTTGGCTTTGGTCCAGATGGCCTTCATAGAATTAAGCGTTTCTTCTTTCTTTACCATCTGGGAAGTAGATCCCACCGGTTTACCATCAGCGCCTTTAATTTGCGCTTTTTCCGGAATAGATTCTTCTTTTTCAACGTCCATTACAATAGGATAGCTGACAAAATCGGAATGTTTTTTAACAATTTGACGAATGGCCCATTCATCCGTGAAATCCTGGTCGCCGGTTTCCGCCTTTTTTAAATTGAGGATGATATGCGTGCCTCGCGACGCTTTGGTGGTTTCTTGAATCGTGTAGGTGCCATCACCGCTAGATTCCCAATGCGTTGCGGTTTGTGAACCGGCAGGTCTGGTAATCAGGGTCACTTTTTCCGCGACAATGAAAGCGCTGTAAAATCCGACCCCAAATTGCCCGATCAATTCATCTGCAACTGTGGCTTTATTGCTCGATTGCTCCAGTGCATTGACAAATTCCATGGTACCGCTTTTGGCGATGGTGCCGATGTTTTGGAGAACCTCATCAAATGTCATGCCAATGCCATTATCGATAATTTCAAGGGTATTTTCATCTTTGTTCGAAACAATTTTAATTTTAAAATCGGCATCATCCCCTAAAATATCAGGTTCCGTCAAAGACCTGAATCGCAGACGATCAATGGCATCCGATGCATTCGAGATTAGTTCGCGTAAAAAGATTTCACTGTGTGAGTAAAGCGAATTGATGATTAGATTAAGTAATTGTTGAACCTCAGTTTTAAATTGACGTTTACTTTTTTTTGCCATTGCTGCTCCTATTTGATGGTTGTTTCTTAAAACAGGTTAAATCTTTCGAAAGAATAATTGGTGCGATTATAAAAAAGTCAAGCAAAGAAAATGAAATTCTTGCGGTATCCGCAGGGCATCGCAATAGTTTGAAATCGATTAATAAAATTGGTTGGTCGGCAGTTACAATTACAGGAAATGAAAGGCTTTTGCTAAACCGGGTCGATACTTCTATAAATTGCTCGTGGGAAGCACCTACAGTAGAGGCAAGTGAAACAAGTTCAGAAGATGTTTATTCGAGGTCTGGCTGACTAACCTTTTTTTAGACGCCCAATGGCATTGCAGTTGGGGCAACGGATCTCTTCCGGCGTTTCATTTGAAGGGATTTCGATGGGGGAACTGCATTTCGCACAGTTTATGACAGCTTGCGGCGCCTGGGGCGGTGGTTCATTGGAGACTTCGGTTTGCGGTGCTGAAGGCGTTATCGTCTCACTCGCAGTCGTTGCACCACCATTAACAAAAGCCTTGATTGCTTTGTAAATCGCTTCACGTTCATCCTGGCCGCCGATCTCTTTGAGTTTTTTATAAGCATCTTTTTCGATAACGAGCTTGACGTTAATGGTTTCAGCATTGTCAAGTGCCTGGGTTAATTCTTCCAGGGCAGCCGCCAGCTGGGCAAAATTCATGTTACCGGCCTGCATTTTTCCCTGAATCATGCGAGTCAAATCATCCGTGGTGAGCCATTCACCACCATAATTTATTTTGCCCTCGTATAATCGAATTTCACCCATGACGTCCCCCTTATGATTATCAAAATATGGCTATAATATATTGTAAAATAACAGAAATTGATTGAATTGTCTACTTTTTGATCTTCAAATCTCAACCGCTGAATTAAACGGCGGGGCAATCGTCTTTGTTTGCTGCAAGCATTCATACTCACTTGGGTGACAATCCCGGCAGGTTTGGGTGCCGACATCAAATGTTGACACCGTCTTCTAGCAATGCGCACAGTTCCAAGGGCCTAAACACAAGCAAATCAGCGAATTGTCCTCTATTTCGTCAATTTCGACCAAAATGTTTAGCCAAGGCCGGGAATCTGGATACATAGTGGCTTTCATAAAAACGTTCCGATATTGAAACGTTTTTTCGACACCCACTTAGGCCGCCACTCCTTATTCCGTAACATTACAATGCAAAGCGGTATAAATTAGAAAAAAGGAGAATTATTTGGAGATTAGATGGGATTTTGACATTCGGACAAGGCTAAG
>JASJAZ010000105.1 GCA_030066785.1 Desulfobacterales bacterium
AGGGATTTCTTTTACCTCCCGTGGCAAAGAAATTTATTCTTCTGAATAATGATGAGATGATCGTTGAACCAGGCTTTTATAGCGGAGCGCAAAAAACCGCGCCCGCTGAGCTGAAAAGCAGCATTATCGACCTGCGACTCCTCCAACAATTCGACAATAATCAGTTTTTGAAATTCATGTGATTTCCGATTGTAATCAAAATCCACAGGACTAAATCCGCATCATTGAAATAGCCTTCAAATCGGTACGCAATATGGCAAACCAACCGTTTCACAGATAAATATCAGATGTCCAGAACAAGTCTGTAATGGTTTCATCCGATTCGATGGTAATGGTTATCTCAATGTATCTGCACCTGAAAGGCATTTGGTTTCATCGCAGGCTTATTCAAATGTATTAGTTTTCAAAACCCTATATTTTTAGAATCTTCATAGCTGTAATTCCTTCCTTCCTAACTTGTTTAAATTCTCCGATTAGAATAGTTCTACCCAAGAAAATAAACCTATCTATCTTAAGAACAAAACAGTCAACATTGTTGCCACCCCTGTAAACGCTGTTTACACAATTCAAAAATTCGAAATTATAAGTTTTCTTATTACGAATTTTTACTTTAGTGAGCATTATAATAAAATTCGATAGGTTATATGTTAAGAATTTTTTAATACTCTTTATAAATTTGTTGGCACAATGGTTGCTCAATAATAAATCAAGAAGAATTTAAAATTAACTTAGTTGTCTCTACGTATGGCGAATGTCAAATGGCACAAACCACAATAATTAAATGAAAGGGGGCAAAAAAATGAAAGCATCAAAAAAAACCATAGTGGTTACTATTATGTCATCTTTAGTGGTTTTATCGATGTTTTGCTTAAATGTGCCAATGGCTGCTGCACAGGAAAAAGAGAACAATTATGATTGTATAACTATTGCAGCCGCGATCAATAGCTATGACCTCGAGGAACTTGCCGCTGAGATGGGCCTTGATAAATACGAATTGATGCGACTTATTGATGAGGGCGCATTATTCTTTGATATTCAGTTATGTGAGGTTATTGAGGATACGGAGCAAGCAACTCAAAGCAAAAGCGCCGGTGGAAAACCAATAGTTCTACCCCCCTTAGAACCATTACCAGAGAATCCGTGCGCTGGTAAATGTGGTGGTTGTCCCAAGGGTAGGTTTTGCCACAAACCACCGAAGGGAGGATGTCGCTGTGTGAAGAAAGGTAGTCTTATGCAGAAATAACTATTTGTACCTTCCAAGTCGGGCTGAGGCAATGGTCGCCCCGGCACTAGCTCGAATAGTCTGGGAGTTTTACGATTAATCTATATTAGCGACATAACATAGTCTTCTACGGATGGCAGGGTCTTTCGACTCTGCCTTTTATATTATATAGTTCTTCTATGTATCACAGTTTTCTCAGCAACTGTGAAACCTTTAATACCAACCAATCTGTATCCCGCCAGAAAATGTCAGATGGTGATATCATTTGCAAATCTCTGATTAATAATATCGCCACCTCAGCTGCCTTCCGAGATTGTAAATTAGCTATACCGCATCCATAATTCGGCCAGATTGCAAACTTGGGTCTTGTAACCGTAACCGGAAATTATGGTGTATTTACCTTAAATATTTTGAATCGTTAAAATTCAAGCAGCTGACGGATAACCGGATTAATCCTTTTGTCTTTGGGTGCAAGGGGTTTAGTGATTTCAATGTCAGCATCGGCCCAGATTTTGTTTAATTCTTTGGATAGAGGTTTGTAGTAAAAGGAGAGTTTACGGCGGTCGGTCTCATCGAAGTGTTTCAATTTAATTTTCAGTTTACTTTCGCTCCAAACATAGGCGGTTTGGTTAACGCGGAGCTGCGCCCGTGGTTTTCCATATCGATTCGTTATATAGTCGCGTATTTTATCGAATTCCCTCTCAGAATTGATCTCCAAATACGCAGCAAAAAATTGATCCCTAAAAAATCCATAAATAATTTGATTTAGAATAATATCATCGATGGCATAAGCCTCATTGGGCCTGATGAAAAAATTTACCTCAGGCTTCTGGGAAACTTCTGATATTTCTCCGGCGGTTGCCGATGCGGCCCCCCACTTGATCCCGGAAAAACCGTGCTCCAAAGGCATCGCTTTATCTTCGGCGGCCACGCCTGATTGAGCAATACCGAATACCCATATGCCGATCGCCATAAAAAAAACAAACCGCCTGATCATGCTCCACTCCTATAGAAAAACATCAAAATAAATTCAAAAAATGTCAATTGTTCACTTGAAATACCGATTTTATGTAACCTATATTGATGTCGGGTACAAGCAAATTTAATGGGCCACACGAGACCGCTTCAAATCCCCCTGCTGAAATATCATGTGGATAGGCTGATATCTATTTGAGTGCATGGCCAAAATAAAGAACTTCAAACTCTTTTAATAATGAGCGCAATGTCTGAACATGTTGTAGGTCGTTAGTTTGTTTACATTTCATGGCAGCCAGCAGCATTTTGTGCAGAACCGTTACTTTTGCAGTATAGTTTTTGGCGTCCGGCTTGATGCGCTGAGTCATGAAATACTGAGTGACGATATGCTGAACTTGGTTGGCATGCTCCTCCTTATTATAAATCCAACGAACTACCTGATTATAATTTATGGGATTTTCCTTGCTCAAGGCCATTGTCTGCTTCATGGACTTTTCGATGGTTTGTGCGTGCTCGGCAATTAGCCTGGCCCGTGTTTCATCATCATAAATACCACAGGGGATTTCGCAATGGGCCACAGCTTGTGGTGCCGTAACAGCGCCAATAAGCATCAGCATGATGAAAGTTATCAATTCTTTTTTCATAGTTGGTTTCCTCCTATGACTGAAATAAAATTAAAAAAAGTCTTAGAAAAACCATAGCGTCAAAGAGGGGCTTGTCAACCTCCAGAAAATTGTTTTGAATTGAATTGACAAATAATTATCTAAGGCAGATGTTTCTAACACATATAACGGGCATAAAGCTTGATTGATCAAACCGCTATTGGAGCGTGATCATGTTTAAAACTGTTAATGGAATTCGCCTCAATTACGAAATCTCCGGCCCTCAAAACTCTCCTGTTGTTATGCTAAGTCATTCATTGGCCACTACATGGAAAATGTGGGAACTGCAAATACATTTGCTCGAATCAAAATTTCAAGTCCTTTGTTATGATACCCGCGGACATGGGCTTACCGATGCGCCCGAGGGGGCTTATACGCTGGAACAATTGGCCACGGATGTCATCGGTTTGCTGGATGAACTTGATATTCAGAAAATTCATTGGGTGGGATTGTCCATGGGGGGCATGATTGGCCAATGTCTGGGGCTGAATCACGCCGATCGAATTGAAAGTCTATCATTATGCGACACAACCGCCGTGATTCCCGATGATGCCCAACCGATCTGGCAGGAACGCATTGAAGTTGCGCGGGAGCACGGAATGACAGCCCTGGTCGAGTCAACACTGGAAAGATGGTTTACCACCCCTTATCGCCAGACCAATCCACCGGAGGTTCAGCAAATTCGCGAAATGGTTTTGCAAACACCGGTAGCCGGTTACATTGGCTGCAGTGAAGCCATTTGTAACCTTAATTATTTACCCCGATTGCACAAGATTAAGATTCCTACCCTAATTATGGTAGGCGCGGACGATCCGGGAACACCGGTGGCCGAATCTCAAGCAATGCATGCCGCGATATCCGCTTCGAAGCTGGTGATCCTTCCTTCGGCTGCGCATCTATCCAACATTGAACAAGCGGAAGCATTTAACAAAAATCTGGTTAGATTTTTAGAGTCGCAATGATTCGTATTTAAATATCCATAAAAAACAAAAGGGGCTGATCATGGCACTTATAACGATTACACGCCAAATTGGTAGTGGCGGTATGGCAATTGCACAGAAGGTTGCCGAAGGTTTGGGACTCGAATTATTTGATGATGAACGCCTTCAACAAGAGGCTGCCCAAGCCGGCATGGACAATATAAATTGGGGCCATCTAGACGAAAAGGCACCGGGCTTCATCGATCGCATCTTAAGTGCAAAGCCTGATATTTATTTAGATTTTATGGAAGCGGTCATTTATAACGTTGCACATAAAGGCCAGGGGGTCATCATCGGTCACGGAAGTCCGCTGCTGCTGAGAGATTTTGATTGCGCCTTGCACATATTCGTGCATGCATCCGATGATACCCGTGTTCAAAATTTAATGCAGCATCAAGATCTATCGCAAGAAGTGGCGAAAAAACTTATCCAAAGAAACGATAAGGAGCATAACGGCTTTTTTCAGTACGCTTTTCAGATGGATGTCCATGATCTTTCCCTGTATGATCTTGTGATCAACACCGCCAAACTGGGTATCAATCAAGCCGCGCAAACCATTATGAACGTGGCCACATCCAAAGTGATTGACGCCTGCAGCCTCACCGCTCTGGATGCCATGAAACGGCACGGTCTGCACAAAAGAATCCATGCGGAACTGCTAAAACACAATATCACTTTAAACCTGCTGACCATTGATGTTCCGGCAACGGGTGTGGTCCACATTAGTGGTTTGGCTTTTAACCACGAAGATCGCGAATTGATCCCCAAAATCTTGGCAAAGATTCCGGAAATTTCTCAAATCCAAAACCATGTCTCCGTAAGACCGACCAGCGCGTCTTGAATTGCGCCGTGAAGTCGGCAACGCATTTCTGCAATATCTGTCTAAAAAGTAGCAACAGCGCTAAAATATCCAATAATTTCAAATAAATTTGATTTGGTGGGCCCCTTGACAAGAACCAATTTGCGCTGATAGGTTAACCTCCGCTTTGAGTGCGGCAACAGCATAACATTAAGTATCAGGATATTCTAAGGTTGGGGTTGTCAGCCCATGGATTTTAATCCCTGTATGAAACATAAGGTCGTGCGCAAATTTGTGCGGGACTTCTCTGAGACTGAAATTGCGCCCCTGGTATATGACCTTGACCGTGAAGCTCGCTTTCCATGGGAAATCATTGAAAAGATGCGACCCCTCAATTTTTTCGGCCTCCAAGTGCCCAGAGCATACGGGGGGGCTGAAGTAGACAGTATAAGCTATGCGATCATCATTGAAGAGCTTTCCAGGGTTAGTGCCGCCATTGGTCTGTGTGTCTCCGTACACAACAGTGTCGGTGCCTATCCACTCGTTAAATTTGGCACCGCGTCACAAAAAAAACGATTCCTGCCACCATTGGCCCGTGGTGAGCAGATCGGTGCATTTTGTCTAACCGAAGCCAACGCAGGCTCTGATGCCGGCGGTGTGGAAACACATGCAGCCCTTATAGAAGATCACTATGTCATTAATGGCACCAAAATTTTCGTTACCAACGGGGGCGTCTGCGGTACGACCTTGATCTTTGCCAAAACACCGGCTGAAGATCGTCGCAAGCAAAACAGCGTTTTCATCGTCGAACAAGGGACGCCCGGATTTTCAGTCGGTGAAATCGAGGACCTTTGCGGCATGCGGGCCAACCCGGTTTCATCTCTTTTTTTTGAAGATTGCCGGGTGCCAAAAGAAAATTTACTAGGCCACCTCGGCGATGGATTAAAAATCGGGTTGGATGCGTTGGACACCGGTCGAATCGGCATTGCAGCCCAGGCCTTGGGTATTGCTCAAGCGGCGCTGGATGCCTCTGTGAAATACGCCAAAGAGCGCCAACAATTTCGCAAACCAATATCTTCTTTTCAAACCATCCAAAACTATCTTGCGGACATGGCCACCGAAGTGGATGCCGGCCGGCTGCTACTGTATCGCGCGGCGGCGTATAAAGATTCAGGCAGGCCTTTTGGCGCCGAAGCGGCTAAGGCCAAACTTTTTTGCAGTAAACTGGCCACGCGTGTCACCAATTTAGCAGTCCAAATTCACGGTGGTTACGGTTACAGCAAAGAATATGACGTTGAACGGTATTTCAGAGATGCCAAAGTTACTGAAATTTACGAGGGCACCAGCGAAGTGCAACAAATGGTTATCGCACGTCATTTATTAGCAGAGCCCACATAATACTTGGATTCGAAGTGATGTTCAAATTTATTGTCTGCATGAAACAAGTCCCCATGGTATCGGAACTACCTTGGGATTCACGCACGGGAAGACTACAGCGGGAACTGGCCGAAGGCATGATGAACCCCGCGTGCAAACATGCTCTTGAGGCCGCGCTGCAACTTAAACATCGCCATGGCGGCCGCATTACCGCCATCACTATGGGCCCACCCATGGCTGAAGAAATTTTACGCGAAGCCGTGGCCATGGGGGCGGATCGCGGTGTATTGCTGACCGATCCGCATATGGCCGGTGCGGATACATTGGTGACTTCCCACACCCTGGCGCGCGCAATTGAAAAGGAATGTCCTGATTTTGATCTGGTCTTTTGCGGATGCCATACCAGCGATAGTGAGACGGCCCAGGTAGGGCCCCAACTTGCTGAGGAATTGGGCGTTGCCGGCGTTGCCTATGTCGAACAGCTGGAACTAAACGGACGCACAGTGCGTATGCAGCGTGAATCCGATGACTTTCTGGAAACTCTGGAGATGGATCTTCCCGGTGTCTTGACACTAACGCCTCATTATTACGTTCCCAGATATGCTTCTTTGGTTGGACTGCAGGACGCTTTTGAACAAGTTGGCGTCGATCTCCTGAGCGCCGACGATTTGAAATTAAGCGCCAAAGAGATCGGCATCAAGGCCTCACCCACTCGCATTTTAAACGTCTTTTCACCCGTGGCCGGAAAGACCAATATCACCATAAAGGGTTCGGCCAAAAAAGTGGTTGATGAACTCTTTAACCGCTTTGGCGATCAGCTCAGCGGGGCCATCGGCAAAGACTTCAAAACCCATGACCATGATGAGCAAATTAATGAGTAATTTGAAGCCCAGCATCTGGGTCTATGGAGACTACCGCAACTACTTTCAAAATCGGGTGACCTTGCAACTACTCGCGCATGCCAAAGATCTGGCCCCCAAAATTGAGGCCGATGTCTGTGCGGTTGTTTTTGGTTATCAGGTGGACGAATATGTGGGCGAGTACATCGCCCACGGTGCCGTAAAAGTCTATGTCGTTGATGATAAATCTTTAACATCTTACTGCACTGAAACCCACGTTAATCTGATGGAACGACTGGTATGCGCACATCATCCGGAAATCATTTTAGTCGGAGCCACTGATTTCGGTAGAGAATTAAGCCCCCGATTAGCCAAACGGTTGCGCACGGGCCTGACCGCGGATTGTATTGGGTTAAATATCAATGACGATGGCCTGCTCATCCAAACCGCACCAGCCTTCGGTGGCAATCTTTTGGCCGAAACCGTAACCCCCGTGACCAAACCTCAAATGGCGACCGTCCGGCCGGGAACATTTCAAGAACTTCCCCACGACTATGAAGCGCAAGGCGATATCCTTCACATTGCCATGCCGCCTGATTTGCCTCGACCCAAAGTCAGGATGATTAATTGTAAGCGTTTGCCACAGCGCAGACAACGCTTGGAAGAAGCCAAAATCGTGGTCTGTGGGGGGCGTGGCATGGGCAGTAAAGTTAAATTTAAAAAATTATTTGAGCTCGCCCAACTCCTGGATGCTGAGGTTGGTGCCACCCGGCCAGTGGTATATTCAAAATGGATCGGTCACGATGCCTTGGTCGGTCAGGCCGGCAAGCATATCAATCCACAAATTCTTTTTTCATTCGGCACTAGCGGAGCGATTCAGCATACAGCTGCCATCCATGATGCTGAGTTGATCATTGCTGTCAATAAAAACCCCGACGCAACCATGATGAAAATGGCCGATGTGGCCATTGTGGCCGACGCCAATCAGGTATGCTCGGCGCTGATACGGGAGCTTAAGGCTCGTATTCGAGAGTGACGGCAAAAATCTGCCCTCTAGCCAAATCCCCTCCCGTTACATAACAGCGACATTTTTCCGGCTATCCAAGGCATGAATGCGCGGATTGTTTGTTTCAAAGAACATCTCCATTTCTGTTATGACAACTATTATTGGCCTGATTTTGCCACTCGCAACATGGGTTGCATGTTAAACGGGGATTGATTCATCTAGACATGAAACCATATCAATCGGTCGAAAATGAGTTAACCCAACACCGTGCCGGATGGTGGAAGCGTGTAACCGCCCTGGTCCCCGAGCTCATCGATCTTGTCGGCACCCCCCAGCCAGCCAATTACCATGCCGAGGGCGATGTCGCCATCCATACGCAGTTGGCGGTGACAGCCTGTACTGAAGATGACGATCCTGATTTGCATTGGGCCGCATTGCTGCACGATATCGGCAAACCGATGACCACCAAAACAGAGGCGGGAAAAATAACAGCCCATGGGCATAATGCCATTGGTGCCGAAATAGCCGCCAAAATCCTACACCGGCTCAAAATGCCAAAACAACGCAGTGATAAAATTGTGTGGGCGATCCGGCATCACACATTTCATCTTTCCTGGAATCTTAAAAGTCCTGAAAAAGCATCTAAACGGCACAAACGCTTTATGGCCGATCCACGGTTTCCATTTCTACTAAACCTGCTTCGCATCGATTCCATGGCCTCATTGGCAAATCGCCAATCGATGCAGACCTATGAACTATATAAGCAACTGTATGAGAAAATAACGGGTGGGAATCAAAAATGAGTTAAGGGAATACGTAAATGTCATAAACGCTCGGATGGTAATTATTTTGATACTTTTGTTGATACCGCTTTGCATTATATTACTCAGTTACCAAAACACCTGAAAACTGAACGCCGCAACCTGAAACCTTTTTTTGATTACAACGGTCAACTAACAGCCGATTATTTAAGGGCCTGTGCCTGTATTGCCGTAATCGCCACGGTATTGACAATGTCGGTCACGGTACATCCCCGACTTAAATCATTGACCGGCTTATTCAAACCCTGCAGCACCGGCCCGATGGCCACGGCATTGGCGGAGCGCTGCACCGCTTTGTAGAGATTGTTGCCGGTGTTCAGATCCGGAAATACAAATACCGTCGCCTTGCCGGCCACCTCACTTTGCGGCAGCTTGGTTTTGGCCACCCCGGCATCCACGGCGGCGTCGTATTGAATCGGCCCCTCAATCTTAATATTCGGACGCCGTTCTTGCGCAATCTTTGTGGCTTGGCGCACCTTGTCGACATCCTGTCCCTTGCCGGAGATTCCGGTGGCGTAGGAACACATGGCCACGCGCGGTTCGATGCCGAACATCACCGCCGTTTCAGCAGCACTGACGGCAATATCAGCCAGTTGTTCGGCATTCGGGTTGGGATTTACCGCACAGTCACCGTACACCAACACCCGGTCAGGCATACACATCAAAAAAACACTGGAAACCAGCGATACCTCCGGAGGGGTGCGAATAATTTCAAAAGCCGGCCGGATGGTGTCACCCGTGGTGTGAACAGCGCCCGAAACCATACCGTCAACTTCGCCGGTGTGAACCATCATGGTGCCAAAATAGCTGACCGTGCTCATGGTGTCGCGGGCCCGTTCTTCGGTCATGGATTTGTGTTTGCGAAGATCATAATAAATGCTTGCAAAATCGCTGAGTCGACCGGACTGCAGCGGATCGATTACGTGAATGCCGTCTAGATTGAGGCCCAAGGATGCTGTTTTGCCAAAAATATCCTCCGGGTTGCCCAACAGGGTCAGTTCGGCCACGCCCCGGCGCAGGAGGATTTCCGCTGCGCGCAAAATGCGCTCCTCACGGCCTTCCGGCAAAACAATGTGTTTGCGCTGGGACTTGGCGCGCTCAATCAGCTCATATTCAAACATGATCGGTGTACGGCGGGTGGAGCGCACGATATCGATTTGCTTCTCAAGCTGGCTAAGTTCGACATGGGCTTCAAAGATGCCCAGCGCGGCGGCAATTTTGCGCTCGTTTCCCGGAGTGATTCGCGGGCGCACATCACTGGCATTCATGGCCGTTTTATACGTATCGGTCTGCACTTGAAGAATCGGAACCGCGGACGAATGCCGCAGACCCTCCAGCAGACAACGTATCTGCGGATCGGGCGCCAGCCCGCCGGTCAGCAACAGTCCGGCAATTTTGGGAAACGTATCCGATGCGGTAGCCGCCATGCTGCCCAGAATAATGTCGGCCCGGTCACCGGGAGTAATGACCAGGTCACCATCATTGATGAAATCAAGAAAATTGGGCAGTTTCATGGCCGCCACTTTATAGTCGTTCACTGATCGATACAGCCCTTCGGCTGCGCCTTGAAGTATCTGTGCATCCAATTCTTCCGCGATTTCTTTAATGGTTGGCTTCCCAAGGGTGGCAATCTCCGGTATAACGTAAACCGGGTTTTTACCGGGATGGTCGTTATCAAACCGTTTGGCGACGGCGTCTCTGTGTTGGGTTGCAACCCGGTTGACGATGGTGGCCACAATACTGCAGCCCTTACTTTCGAAAGATTCTTGGGCCAATTCGACCGCGGCGGCAATATCGTCAGTGGTTTTACGGCTTCCATTGACCAGTAACAATATTGGACTGCCCAAATTGTCAGCCACATCGGCATTGAAATCGAACTCAAACGCGGTGGATACGCCGCTAAAGTCGGTGCCCTCGCACAGCACGAATTGGCATTTGCTTTCAAGCGCTTTGTATTTTTCAACAATACTCTTGAGCAGCGAGTCGGTGGAGCGTTTGGCCACCATGGATTGAGCATCTTCATGGACACAGGCATACATCTCTTCGTAGGCCCAATTAAGGTTATAGCGGTTTTGTATCAGCCGAATATTATTGTCAGGCAAAGTTTGTGAGGGGATTACCGGTCGAAAATAGCCGACCTGCCGCACCCGTCGCGATAATAGCTCCATGACACCTAAGGCCACCAATGATTTTCCGCTGCCGGGCTCTATCCCGGCGATGTATAAATTGCGAGCCATATCCCTCCTTTAAGGAAAATCGAATTACGTCTAATATTCAACGTTTTCAAAATGATGCTGCTTCACGTTAAACAATGTGAATATGGGACTTTCTGAACTACCTGTCAATCGAAGAAAAGGATAAGGATATAAGTAGGTGATGGACAGTATAGATATCGTCGGACACATAACGCTGTCTCCAGTATTAAAATGATACATGCAAAGAAGTAAATATCGATGATTCGCCATCACAATCTTGGCATGCTGGATTGCATTCTAAAGCATACATCGATGAAGGATATGGGTTGCTGGCTCACCGTCTGAAATTAAATGTCTTGAGTTTCAGATTAAATTTACAATATAATTTTTTAGGCACCCTCCGATGAGCTTAGAAGCTTTTGATCCGTTTTTTGTGCAGTTGATTCGTACAGGCTTTGAGTGAAATGCTTTGATCTCCTATCTAAAAAAATTCCCGCTAACTACCATACCGATGCTGTGCATTTGTGCAATTTGCAGTAATTTCTTCCCGGGCGCGCTTGCAGAGCCATCTTCTGTCTATGCACAAACAAAAGCGCCGAAGGACCGGCCAGCACGCGAACAACTATTTTCCGAGCATGTAGATGATTTTCGCCAAAAACTCGTAAAAGCGCCGCAACATGCGTGTCTTAAAATTTTCGGCAGATATAACGCAATTATCGAAAATGAGCTTAGCATGGAAAAGCTTTATTTTATTGCCTACAAACACGTCGATACATTGCTCGATAAAGCGGTAAATGCATCAATCGATTCATTGACATTGTTTACGCATACGCTGTTGCAGGATCAAAAAGGTCCTGCCATCGTTTTTACCGGAAATTTGCTACATCAAATTAATACAAAGTATAATTTTCATGGGCTTTTTTATATTACCATTGCATCGACAGATGGCGGCCCAGAGGTCAGGATGAAATTTTTTGTCATCGGCCAGGGTAAGTTTATCGTCGCCTATGACAGAAATGCCAAAATCAAACATCCCGATTATGATATTGTCACCGGCAATTATGATTACAAAGAACTCTTTATAATGGATGCCAAAAAAGATCCAAATGGAAATCCCGGCCTCTTCAATATTAAAGGACTATCAAGTCCTACGGCGAAGCCAACGTGGATGAAGGGTCCCCTAAATGTCGATATCCACTCTTTTGTTATGACATTTAATGCCGACCAGCAGCCACAAATACTGATTGAATATGATTTATTTGGCATAAAGCATAAACGCATGGATCCCATCCCAATCGAAAAATTGTACGATGGCTAAAAGATCAAATTATAAGTACAAACAGGCTTTATGAATTTGAAATACGCGTGCGCAGCCGCTACTGCGATGGACACAGGACGCCGGTGACGGTATTTAAATAGGATTAATCGGTTATTTAATCTGCTCGGCAGAGGCATTATCATGAACCATTCCTTAGACGACGGCCTTTATCGATACCGCAACTCATGGTGGAATTCCGGCTTTTTAAATCCGAACACCGAAAAAAGTTTTAAACATCAATTCGATACAGCCGCACTTCCGACCATTAGAGTCGCTTTGGGTATCATTCTCTTTTTTTGGTGCAACTTTATATGGTTTGATCAATTTCTTAGTCCTGCCTCAAAGTCCAATGTTTTGATGATTCGATTCGGCGTGATTACGCCGCTATTCTTGATTTTGTTAGCCGCCTCCTTCACCAAAGCTGCCGTCCGGTTTTTTCAGGCCCTGATTGTCATCACTGAGTGTTTAACCTTTGCCGCCCTTATTGTAGTTGCGGCTTTATATGATGATTTTGGGATTTATGTAACCCAACTTGGATTCCAACTGCCAATGCCAAATCAAGACGCCAAATTTATTTTCGTATGTGTCTGGATGATGATGGTGTTTGTGGCTTCGCTATCCATCAGAATTAGAACCAATGGAGCTTTGTTTCTGTCTGCCTGCTTGGTCTTGGCGGCCATAACCGCTCACGTTGTTTTTAAACCATCACTTGTATTGACGATATTTAGCGGTCCTTTTATTCTTGCTTGCATTCCGGCTGTATTTGTCGGTGCACTCAGGATGCAGCGCCTGGCACGTGCCAACTATCGAGTGACCAAATTGCTCGAAAAAAGTTCAGATGAACTCGAGAAATCATTCGAGTTTCTTAAGAAAATGTTTGGCCGTTACCTTTCAGCGGAGGTCATGGCCTCGCTGCTGGAAAACCCGTCCGCACTGGAGTTGGGAGGTGAAAAACGGCGGGTTACGATCATGATGACCGACTTGAGGGGTTTTACAGCCCTAACTGAGCGACTGGAACCGGAACAGGTCGTTCAAATGCTAAACGCTTATTTTGAGATTATGGTTGAAGTGGTCCTCAAATTTAAGGGTACCATTAATGAAATCATTGGCGACGCGCTGCTGGTAATTTTTGGCGCGCCGCAGGAAATGCCAAATCGCACTCAACAGGCCATCGCCTGTGCCATCACCATGCAGAATGCCATGGCCAAGGTAAATGCGCAAAACCGACAGCAAGGCCTGCCGGAATTGGAAATGGGAATTGGCCTCAACGAGACCGAGGTGATTGTTGGAAACATCGGTTCGAGCAAGCGGAGCAAATACTCCGTGGTGGGCAGCGGCGTCAACATGACAAGCCGTATCGAATCATACAGTGTGGGTGGTCAAGTGCTCATTTCTGAATCCGTTCGTTACGAAGCCGGCGATGTATTGAGGGTTGATTCGGAACGGGAAGTATTTCCGAAAGGGGCCGAGGCCCCCTTGAAGATATATGAAGTGGGGGGGATCGCTGGTACATACAACGTTGTCCTTGAAGAGAAAGATCCGCCCCTTGTCACTCTGACACGTCGAATTCCGATTAAATATGTGGTACTTGTGGGCAAAGCTGAGCAAAAAAGTTCATTTGATGGATCGGTAATGCGATTATCTAAGAAATGTGCCGAGATTTCCACGGACAAGCCGATCGAGAAAATGACGAATCTCAAAATGAGCCTTAAAGATGTTGATGAGAATCTGGCAGTTAAGCTCTTTTACGGGAAAATAATTGACTATGCTGCCAACACTGAAAAAAATCACATTGTTCGTTTTACTGCCGTTCCGCCTGAAGTCGATGCCTATTTTCAATCGCACCGGCAACACTCCGCAGCATAACTATTAGATACGGCTTAAGCTCATTTAATATGGTTTCGATGTAGGGGATTATAAAATTGCCGAGTCACCGCGCCAGGCTTTGTCGTCTGCTAACCAAATATTTAATGGCCAGCAAATTCAATTCCCGTAAAACAGTTGATGATATGCGCCTGGAAGCGGAACGTCTTACAAAATGGGTGCGCTTACCATCGAACACGCATGTAGAATCGATCACTTTAAATAGTATTTCAGCCGAGTGGGTTTGTTATGGCGAGCATAGTAATGACAGAGTCGTCTTATATCTTCATGGGGGTGGGTATAATGTTGGTTCGCCCAATACCCATCGAGAACTAGCTGCCTATCTGTCGCTATCCAGTCGTGCCCGAGTTTTACTTCCCGACTACCATCTGGCGCCGGAACACCCTTTTCCCAAAGCGTTGAACGATGCGACTTTGACATATCGCTGGTTGCTTACCAGTGGTTATTCCAGCGATAAAATCGCATTAGCGGGTGATTCAGCCGGCGGTGGGTTAGCGATCGCAACCGCTATTGATCTGCGCAAAAAAGGGTATGCCCTGCCCGCCTCAATTATTTGTATTTCGCCATGGACGGATTTATCAATGTCCGGAGAATCTATCACATCCCGTGCTGCTATCGATCCCCTGCTAAATATTCACATAATGCAGCGCATGGCCTCAAATTATCTCGGGACAAATGATGCCCGCAATCCCTTAATTTCACCGGTTTATGCAAATCTGGAGGGAATGCCACCGCTACTTATTCATGTAGGATCAGATGAGATGCTCTTGGATGACGCAACCCGTCTTGCTGCGAAAGCAAAACAAGCAAACGTTGATGTCACCATAAAAATCTATCCTGGGATGTGGCATGTTTGGCATTTATGCACTAAGCGCATGCCCGAGGCTAAAAATGCTATCGAGGCATTGGGCACGTTCATCTGCAAACATTTTGTAGACTGATAAACCCCAATTGGAGAATATCATTATCAGATCATTCCTTAGAAGCAGGTGGTGCTGTGCCCGAAGCACCCGCGTAAATGGCGACAAGAACCATCAAAACCCCTAACCAATTAATCAAGCGCATGGGCCGATCGAAAAAAAGAACATCCCAAACAAACGCCAGCGACGGCTGCAGCAGAAGAATCAAGCCGGAAAGCGAGGTGCGCACTTTTGGCAAAGCATTGGTGATTAGAATCCAGCCCATTGTTTGGCTGAACAAGCCCAATGCCAGCATGGCTAAAAAGCTTTGCAGATCGGGAATTTTAAAGGTATCATCGGCACGCAACATCTCCAACGCTATAAATACAGAGGTTGTCACCGAGACCATCATCAATACGTAAAAAATGGATACACCGATCTGCTCTGATTGCAGTTTTCTGAGCGACAGCAGAAAGGCGGCATAACAGGCCGCGGCTGCCAGCCCAAAATAAACCCCGATTTTGTATAAACGCCCCAGGTTGCGCCAGTCGATACCAACCACTAAAAAAAGACCCAGCAGTGCCAGCGGTACCGCGATCACAAATAACAGACGAAGCCTTTCTCCCAAAAACAGAACCCCAATCCCGGTAAGAATAAAAACCTGGAAGTTGGGAATAATCGTACCAAGCCCCGGGCCAACATAGCGGACGCTGTAATGAAAAAAGCAGAGATCCAACGCAAAAAAGAAACCGCACAACAATCCCAGGGCCATATGCCGCCGCCCATACCATTTAACCTCGCCGCGCAAAAAAGCTGCAACCAACAAGAAGATGGCACCGAAAAAAACACGGTAAAAAGCCGAGGCCGTGGGGGTTACATGGCTGACCTTCACCCACACGCCAGAAAAACTAATCATCACGGCACCGGCAACCAAGCTTAGCAAGGCATGGTTGTCATTCCGGTCATTTAATACATTTGCGAGGTTCATGGATTACCGAAAAGATATCGTTGCTGTGAAAGAAATGCAGGTTTCCTTATCCTATTTTTAGATGGCTGTATAGCAATAGTTGCAACGCGCAAATTCAATGTCGGCCTCCGCAATATTATCAGTCAAACAAAGCTAATGGTATGATGGTTTTTAAAAGAAGAGGAAGAGAGCCTATTTTCAAATTGGTGAGAAATTAAAATAGACCGCAATGCGCAATTAAGAAATGATATATCATTATTGTTTGCTGCGAACCCTTTTAAACAGGTGCATAACCCTAACTGGATCTTTAATCAATTGCTCCTTTTGCTTTTTGGATAGTTTTTTTATCAATTTTTCAATCTTCAAGGCCATTCCTTTTTCCCCGATGTACTTTTTTAAAACCAGCTTTAAAGGACCCCTGCCCCGTAAATATTTGGCCCCCCGACTGGCTTGATGATCAGCTAACCGGCGTTCAACTTCAGTTGTGATCCCGGTGTATAGATGGCCATTGCGGCATCTTACCATGTATAGGTACCATTCAGGCATAGTGCTGACTTTTCAGGATCTAGTATTTTCAAACAGATGATAATCTGCTATGCAAACGGTGTAGATTCTGCTAGCAATTGAGCTTGACCAACTC
>JASJAZ010000106.1 GCA_030066785.1 Desulfobacterales bacterium
CGCCAAACTATTCTGATTATTTGCAAGCTTTTAACGGCAATTGATATTAAATTGGCGATACGATGTGAATGCGGTTAGTCACTTAGGGTGCGCCATCAAATGGTTGCCATTGACGAAGTCGGTTTAGATTACTGGATGGTCAAAACAGATAAAGACCGGGAACTACAGCGTCTTATTTTACATCATTTATCAAGTTGCCGCTGGAACTGGATTTGCCCTTAAATGTTCATTCGCACGCCGCCGGGCGTCATGCCGTGTCAATGTTATTGGCAAAGGGCATTCACAAAGTACAAATGCATGGATACTGATGCGTTTCCATAATTAAAGGGAAATGGTTGACGGAACATTACGACCAGAGTAGGTTACGGTTTTTTAAAACGAGCGGCCTTTAGTTGCCTGGTATAAGATGATTATTATTGGGTTGTGTTCACAAACCGTTGGGAGGCATGCGGGTTGATTGATATTATTAGAGACACATTGTACTTTTTCCGCAAAAATTTTATGGCCATCGCTGGCGTATTTTTGCCGATTGTGCTGCCAATCATACTGCTGGACAATTTATGTACTTTTAAAATCATTCCTGATGAACAGGCCAAAACCATTCTGCATCTATTTTTTTTTATCAACCTCTTTGCCTACTCAATCTATACCGGGGCGCTTATTTTTCTATTTTCAAAAATTATTGCCGGCGACCAGTGGAATGTGGCGGAATGTCTGCGTACCGGACTGAATAATTTCCCCAATATTCTGGCGATAACAGTTATCTCCGGCATGCTAATTATGTTGGGATTTATGCTATTTATTGTGCCCGGCATTATTATCAGTGCCCGGCTTTCTTTTGCCGCCTACCATATCATCCTAGACGGTGAAACGCCCATCGGTGCATTAAAACGAAGCTATGAAGCCACCCGTCAATATATGTGGAAAATCGTTTTATCTTCGTTAATTTTTTCGATTCCCATGCTGTTGATTTTCTTTTTGATCCATCGCACCTACCCTTCCATTTTCTATCTAAATATATTCACGGGTATCGCCACTGATATCGGCTTTGATATTTTAAGCGTTATCTTTGCGGTACTAATCTTTCGCTTCTATAGCTTTTACAAAGAAGCATTAGAGCACCGACCAGCTTCACCCTAAAACTCGAGCCTGTTTACCGGTGCAAAATATTATTCAGATAAATGAACAAGCAGATGAGTGGCAGCATAAATGGTTGTAAAAAAACGTTCCGTTGTTGAAACGTTTATTTCTACAACCACTATAAATTGCGGATGGATTGCTATTCAGAAGTTTGCAAATCGGCTTGCTTGTCGAAACTAATTAAAAAATTCACAACATTTTTGCATTCAACATACCGATATAAGAATAAATGGCGTTGAATGTTACCCAGACAAACCACCAAGAATTTAAAGCAGCGTTTTGTTATGAACACATTTTCAATCCAATACCGGTACATTTTACCTGACGATTCTGAAGAAATATTCGATCTTCAAATCGATGCCGATTCTCTGAAATTGAATAATTCTCCACCCCAATCTCTGCCGGATTGGACGCGCAAAGACTTTTACGAATGTCCTAATTGTTCACTGCTTACCAAAGACCACCCACACTGTCCCTTGGCAGTCAATCTGGTCATTCTCTTGCAGCGTTTCGACCGATTGCTCTCCTATGAACAAATTCATGTGGATGTTATTGTAAAAGAGCGCAAATACTCTAAAAACACCACGGCCCAAATTGGCATTAGTTCCTTAATGGGCCTACTTATCGCCACCAGTGCTTGCCCTTTAACCGATTTTTTAAAGCCCATGGCCCGGTTTCATCTGCCGTTTGCCAATGAAGAAGAAACGATTTGGCGCGCAGCATCTACCTATCTGCTGGTGCAATATTATCTTAACCGTCAAAATCAAATCATCGATCTGAACCTTGAAGGACTGGCCCACATTTACGAAGATATTCAGGTGCTGAACGCTGCCATGAGTCGACGACTTCAGGCGGTCAGCCAAAAAGATTCAACCGTCAACGCCTTGATCCATCTGGATGTATTCGCAAAATACTTGACACCGGACATCAAACAGTCCATGGATAAAATTCGGAATACGTTCCTGCCATTTTTAGTAGCACAAAAGTCCTGATATTTCGCTATATTTTAGAATACATGCCGGTTGCCGTGCAAAGCATCCCAGCAAAGATGTTCACCCATTTAGCGGTTCAGCATACTAACGTCGTTAAACCTCATTAAAAATCTACTGATGTGCTCATCAACATGTCTTTTTAACCAAAGGAGGAATTTGCCATGTTTCTAGCATTAATCCGAGAGCGCCGCAGCATTCGTCAATACACAAATCGACTCGTCGATTCTGATAAAATTGATATCCTGATCGAGGCTGCTTTGCGCGCCCCTTCCTCTCGGGGATTTGATCCGTGGGAATTTATCGTTATCGATGATAAAATCATTTTAGAAAAACTGTCCCAGGCCAAACCCCACGGCTCGGCTTTTCTAAAGGGTGCATCGGTGGGCATTGTCGTTTGTGCAAACCCGGAAATATCGGACGTCTGGGTTGAAGATGCATCCATTGCTTCCATCTTTATTCAATTGGCAGCGCAATCCATAGGGCTATCCAGTTGCTGGGTTCAAATTCGCAAACGAATGCATCATGAAAATACCACAGCTGAGAAATATATCGCCGATCTTCTAAATTTGCCTGCATCAATCAAGGTTGAATCCATCATTTCCATTGGTTACCCCGCCGAAGACAAAACGCCCCATCCAAAGGAAACCTTGAAATATTATAAAATTCACCGCAATATTTATGGTTGATCACATGCATGCAATCATTCGATTGGTTCGGATCAATTTTTATTCCTGAAAGGTTTTGGATGTTGAAATCTTGAGCACTCACGGAGACAAAATAGCGCTGGCTGATAAAAACGTTCGGCTATTCATCGCTTTTCGCGCATTCTTTAATGCGCGCTTTTACTATCCGGTGTTTACGATCTTATTTCTCGATTTCGGATTGACGCTGGAGCAATTTGCCCTGCTAAATGTTGCCTGGGCCGCCAGCATTGTCTTGCTGGAAGTTCCTTCCGGTGCATTGGCCGACATTTTTGGGCGTAAAAATTTGTTGGTTTTCAGTGCTACGTTAATGGTTATTGAGATGATTTTGCTGTGTATCGTACCGACCGGGCACCCCAACTTGATATTCGGCGTTTTTCTGATCAACCGGATTTTCAGTGGTACGGCCGAAGCAGCGGCCAGCGGCGCAGACGAAGCCCTGGCCTACGACGCATTGCAGCAGGCTGGCATGGCCGACAAATGGGGGCGTGTGCTTGAAAGGCAAATGCGGGTCCAATCCATGACCTACATAGGAGCCATGAGCTTAGGGGCTGCCGTGTATGACCCTAATCTGGTGCACCACGTGCTCAAATGGTTTGGATGGGGCATCACGATCACGCAATCGGTGACGCTGCGCTTTCCGATTTATTTGACCCTCGTAATGGCCGTATTAACCCTCATCACAACTCTGCGGATGGAGGAAATCAACACGCACGAACCGTCGGCGCAGGGGCAATCTTTTCAAAACAAACCTTCGATTTTAAATGCGTTTAAATTAACCTTGCGGGCCGGTCTTTGGATCTTACAAACACCGTTTGTCTTTGTGGTGATTATGTTCGGCTTGCTGTTTGATCATACGATACGAATGCTATTAACTTTAAATAGTCAGTATTTTCGACTAATTGAACTGCCGGAGGCCAGCTTCGGTGTCATCGGCTCGGGCATGGCCACATTGGGACTCTTTATTCCAACCATCGCCTTAAAACTGGTGCAACGACGCTCGCCCTCTTTCAATTTGGCGATTGTCACGATTTTAACTTTGACGGGACTTGTGGGAATTACCTTTGTTTGGCCGCTGTGGGGATTGCTGCCGATGCTGGTTCTTTCAAGTGTGATGTATTTCAGCCGCTTCTTTGTCAGCCATTACCTTAACCAGGCAACCCCTTCAGAGCAGCGCGCCACGGTGCTTAGTTTCAAGGGATTATCATATAACCTCTCCTATGGCTTGATCGGCATTTTATATTCAATTTTGGTGGCAACGATAAGACAAAATATATTAGTCGACTCTGCCAGCCCAAGTGATGTATTATTGGAAAATGCGGTCTTCGCCAATGCCCTGGGTTGGTTTCCATGGTATTTTCTCATTTTATTTGCCTTTTTTATGATATTTGCGCGCCAAAAATCAGGGCATTTTAATCACAATCATCGGACTTGAAAGTATGGCAACAAAAACTGCGGCATTTCACTCTCAATCTGATGCCTTTAGGATGCGAGGGTGTGTAAACGGGCAAGCCTGGCTGGGACTTATCATTTGGTTACTGATCTGTTTAACAATGGCTGGTTGTGCCATACAATCGCCTCAAAAAAAGGTCATCCACCAAAACCGGTATTTACGGTGTGAAGCCCCCACCAAAATCCGTACCGATATGGTTATATTTGTCAACCAAGCCCGCGCAAAGATGCGCCGATGTGGGCTTCAATTACAGAAGGCTGTCCCAAAAATCAGATGGAATCAACGCTTGACAATTGCGGCACGCCGGCATTCCTATGACATGGCCACTAATAATAGGCTGCAGCACGATGGCAGCGATGGCAGCGATGTGGGCATACGCGCCATCCGCGCCGGATATCAGTGGCAAATTGTGGGCGAAAACGTATCAGCCGGACATCAGACATCTCAAGAGGTGATCCAAAAATGGCTGCAAAGTAAAGGCCACTGCCAAAACATCATGAATTTAAAATTTGTCGACATCGGTGCCGCCTGCTACCGTAATCCAAATTCAACCTATGGAACCTACTGGACCCTGGTGTTGGCTGTTCCTCAACGCTAATTATGATTAAGGCGAAGAATCGCCAAAATTTTATGCGCAGACATAAAGCGCTTGATATGCTTTGGACTTTGAATTCCAGAAGGAAAAACGGTGAAAACCTTAATCGAGCCCTTTAAGATCAAGATGGTGGAAGCCATTCGCCAAACATCGGTGCAAGAACGCCGGCAAATTTTGGAGAAAGCCCACTATAATGCGTTTAAAATAAAAGCTGAAGACATTCTAATTGATTTTCTCACTGACAGCGGTACCGGAGCCATGAGCGATCGACAGTGGTCCGCCATGATGATGGGTGACGAATCGTATGCCGGCAGCCGTAGTTTTTTTAAATTTGAAGCGATTATCAAAAAGATAACGGGTTATGCGCATGTTATACCGACCCATCAAGGCCGGGCCGCCGAACGGATTCTGTTTTCAATCATGGTTAAACCCGGTCAAATAGTTCCCAATAATACCCATTTTGACACCACACGTGCCAATATTGAATACAATCAGGCGGCAGCTATTGATCTGGCCGTCCCCGAAGCTATGCACCCCGCACTGATACACCCCTTCAAAGGCAATTTGGACCTGGAAAAATTAAAAGATCTTCTGGAACAGCGGCACCGGAATATTCCCCTGGGTATGCTCACCATCACCAATAATTCAGGCGGCGGCCAGCCGGTATCCATGGCCAACATCCGTGAAACCGCCCAACTTTTAAAAAAATATGAAATCCCGTTCTTTCTCGATGCCTGCCGGTTTGCCGAAAATGCTTACTTTATCAAACAGCGGGAAAAAGGTTACGATCAAAAATCGGTGCTCGAAATTGCACAAGAAATCTTTTCCTATGCCGACGGCTGCACCATGAGTGGAAAAAAAGATGGCATGGCCAATATCGGTGGTTTTCTGGCCGTCAATGATGGAAGATTGGCGGCTCAAGCTCGTAACCTTTTGATTCTTACGGAAGGTTTTCCCAGTTACGGCGGGCTGGCCGGCAGAGATCTTGCGGCACTGGCGGTAGGTCTTGAGGAAGTCTTGCATGAAGATTATCTAAAATACCGTCTACGAACCGCCGAATATATGGGCGAACAGTTGCTGGCCGTTGGCATTCAGATCATTCAGCCCACCGGTGGCCACGCGGTCTATTTAGATGCTAAATCTTTTTACCCGCATATCCCATCGCATCATTACCCAGGTCAAGCTCTGGTGTGCGAGCTTTACAAAAAAGGCGGTGTTCGTGGTGTTGAAATTGGATCCGTCATGTTCGGCAAAAAAAATCCTGAAACCGGCAATGAAATTCCGGCTGCAATGGAATTGGTAAGACTGGCGTTTCCGCGCCGAACCTATACCCAAAGCCATTTTGATTATGCCATTGAAGCAATAATCGAAACATATCATGAACGTGAATCGGCCAAAGGTATGCGCATTATATGGGAGGCGCCCTTTTTACGACATTTCACGGCCAAATTCAGCCCCGCAGGATAAATAGCCAGATTCGCTTTAACTAGCTATCAGCGATATGAAAAAATGGCAGAAAATAATGGTCTCTCTAATTCTGGTCGCAGCCATCTTTCTAGCTGGATCAGGTTATGTTGATCGCTGGATATCGTCCGCCGGCCGAGGCCGATTATCGCAATATAATGCCGATTATCTGCAAAAATCCTTTGATCGTGCCTTTGCAGGATTTTTATTGCTTTCGGGTATCAAAAGCAGCCTGGCGGTTATCGAGGGATCGGAGGTCGGCATCGGATTCAATCTGGAAATCGGTGATATTATTCAATCCATTTACGACTACGTCGACATTGCCTGGAAAACCGCTTTGGCCAGCGCTACCATATTGTTACTCATGCAATCTTTGTTGGATGCCATTACCTTGCTGGATCATTGGTGCCTGGTTCTGCTGTTAATTTTGGTACTCTTCGTTGCCGTGGCGCAATGGTTTGGACCGCAACACAGACGCCACATCCGTTTTGTCAAAGAAATGATGCTGTTTATCTTGATCTTAACCATTGCGCTTTATGCCATGTTACCATTATCAATTTCCGCGGCCGCCTTTGTTTCCGGCCGCATTACCCAACCTCTGATTGCGGCATCTCAGCAGGAACTTGAATCGATTCGGGAAGATTTTTCCTCGGATTCGCTGGATGCGATTCTATTTCCAGAGGGTAACCCCGAAAATACATCTTGGCTTTCCGAGCTAGATTTTCAATCCAAAATAACACAGGCCAAAACCCGTCTGAAACAGATTGGAGATTATTTTAAAGAACGGACCGAGGCGATTGCCATGTGGACCGTACGGTTCATTGCCGGTTATTTATTTGACTGTGCGATATTTCCGTTTGCCTTCTTTTTAATTCTATTTGTATTCACCAAGAGCGCGGCACGCACCGTTCTGGGCTTACATAAAGATCGCCGCATAATGGAAGATGTCGATAAACTCCTTCAAAAATATGTTAGACGCCGCCCTCCCAAAACATCGCAGCCCTCATCAAAACCAAGTTAGAATTTAGCATTGCAAATCCGTCTATCGTTACTATTACTATTTTCCATGACTGCCAGCATTGTGATGGCTTTTTTAAACATGTTTTGTGCATCAGAAAGCTAACCCGTATGGCCCTGAAAGACTTATTTCAAAAACCGACGCTGCTCAGTCTATCCAAAACCTGTGGTTGAGCGGCTAAAATTAGCCCGGTCGGGCTTTCCGAACTGCTGAATCAGCTGCCGCGCAAACAGGACCCGAACCTGTTGGTCGGATACGAAACCAGTGATGATGCTGGTATTTATCGCTTAAATGACGAAACGGCGATCATCACAACGGCTGATTTTATAACACCACCCACCAATGATGGATATTTATACGGGCAAATTGCCGCTGCCAATGCCTTGAGCGATGTCTATGCCATGGGCGGGCAACCCATTGCCTGTTTGAATTTAATGGCATTTCCAGCCGACAAACTAGATCCGGAAATTATTCATCAGGTTGTAGCCGGTGCCGTTGATAAAATCGCAGAGGCTGGCGCGGTGCTAGCCGGTGGACACACCACTGAAAACGATGAGCCACTGTTTGGTTTGTCGGTCACCGGCATCGTGCATCCGCAGCGTTACTGGACCAATGCCGGCGCCAAAACGGATGATGTTATCGTTTTAACCAAACCGTTGGGCAGCGGCGTTTTGTTTAATGCCAACCTAAAAAAATGGGTATCGACCAGCGCCATACAGGCATGTCATCAAGTTATTACGGCACTAAACCGAACGGCAGCCCAAATTATGAAAGATTTTGACATTCATGCGGTTACGGACGTGACCGGTTTTGGAGTGCTGGGCCACGGCTATGAAATGGCGCGCGCTTCAAATGTTCAGTTGCATATCGCCATTCAAAAATTGCCCATCATGGCGGAAGCCCTTGAAATGTATGAAAAAGGTGTGAGCACCAAAGTTAACCGGCACAACCGGGAGCTGGTGGCCAAATATTTGCGGTTTGATATTAAGGTGCCATTCTGGCACGCAGAGATTCTCTTTGACCCCCAAACCAGCGGTGGATTATTGGCGACGCTGCCCGCCCATCAGGGCGATAAACTGATTCAGGCATTGCATGCCGCCGGTGTTGCGCATGCGGCTATTATCGGCACAGTCAAATCAAAAGATGATTCTGGTGCATACTTAAAAATATCCTAACTAGTTGTAATGAGGCCATTATGCCGTATAAAAAAATCACATTTGAAGGCGCTGCCGGGAATAAAATTGCAGGAAGACTGGATTTTCCCTTAAATTCGCAACCCCAAGCCTATGCACTGTTTGCTCACTGTTTTACTTGCACCCAAAATCTCAAAGCAATTGCCCATATCACCCGCGCGTTGGCCAACGAGGGTATCGCTGTTTTACGATTCGATTTTACCGGACTGGGCGAAAGTGAGGGGGATTTTGCAGATACGAATTTTTCTTCCAATGTTCAAGACTTAGTGGCCGCTGCTGATTTTCTTGAAACTGCCTATGAGAGCCCCAAGATTTTAATCGGACATTCTTTAGGAGGCGCAGCGGTCTTACAGGCGGCCGCCAAAATTTCCTCAGCATTGGCGGTCGTAACCATCGCCGCACCCAGCGAACCGGGACATGCCAAACATCTTTTCGGAAGCGAGCTTGAAACCATCCGCACCACCGGCGAAGCAAAGGTGACCTTAGCAGGCCGTTCTTTTCAGATTAAAAAGCAATTCATTGATGACCTTGAGCAAACGCGCATGGCAGCCACTATTCGCAATTTGAAAAGGGCCCTTTTAATATTTCATTCTCCGGTTGATGAAATTGTTGGAATTGAAAATGCCGCAAAGATATTTCAGGCCGCTCGCCATCCCAAAAGTTTTATCACACTGGATCAAGCCGACCACCTGCTGTCAAATGCTTCCGATTCGCGCTACGTTGGTGCTGTGATTGCGGCATGGGCGGTTAAATACTTAAACTTATCCAACGAAAACCAAATGGAATCAAACGCGGTTGATCCATCTGTACTTACCCGCATCGGTCGCGACGGATTTGCCACGGAGATCAACGCCAGTGGCCATTTTCTGATGGCCGATGAACCGATTGCTGTTGGTGGCACCAACTCGGGACCAACACCTTACGATTATCTGCTTGCAGGATTAGGCGCCTGCACGGCCATGACGCTTCGAATGTATGCCGATCGAAAGCAGTGGCCGCTTGACTCTGTGGCGGTATCGTTACGTCACCACAAGAACAATTCCACAGATTGTCAGGATTGTGAAAATGGATCTCCCGCGGTTGACAATATCATGCGCCAAATTGAAATAAATGGTGACCTTAATGACCGGCAAAGGAGGCGTTTACTTGAAATCGCAAATCGTTGCCCGGTTCATCGAACGTTGCTTTCAAATATCCAAATCGATACCAAGATCAAACAATAAGCAATCCGTTGGTGCCGAATATAAGGTATAATGGAATTTTAAATGTCTTTCAGGCTATACTTAGAGATAAGGCGCGATAGATAGGTTCGTTGAATTTGCATCATCTTGGCGGCTTTGCTGCGGTTACCACCGGTATGGTTTAAATTCATTATAATGAATTCTCTTTTGAAGCGATTGATCGCCTCTTCCAGGGTAAGCCCGACTTGCAGTCCGGGATATTTGGGTTTGGCGTCAAAGATTGGCAAATCTTCAGGTTTGATTTCTTTGCTGTTGCCCATCACCACCGCGCGCTCCAAGGCATTTTGAAGTTCGCGAACATTTCCGGGCCAATCATATTGCATCATTTTGTCTAAGGTTTCTTTGGCCAACTTCAAGTTCATCAAACCACGCTCTTTACGGTATTTGTCGATAAAAAACTCGGCCAAAAGCGGAATGTCTTCCATGCGTTCGCGCATCGGTGGCATTTGGATTTGCACAACATTGAGGCGGTAGTAAAGATCTTCACGGAATCTTCCTTCCGCTACTTCTTCACTGACTTTACGATTGGTGGCTGAAATTACCCGGACATCCACCGCAATGGCTTCGTTACCGCCCACCCGGTAAAAAACCCCTTCCTGTAAAACGCGCAACAGTTTCGCCTGCATATTGGTGCTCATCTCACAGATTTCGTCCAGAAAAATGGTGCCTTGATCTGCTAATTCAAATTTACCGATTTTTTTGCCCAAAGCACCGGTGTAGGCACCTTTTTCATGGCCGAAAAGTTCATCCTCCAGCAAGGTTTCAGGCAGGGCTGCACAGTTTAAAATGACCAAGGGTTTGTCTTTACGATTTCCAGCGCGGTGGATCAAACGCGCTAAGAGTTCTTTGCCGGTGCCGCTTTCACCCAATATCAGCGTACTGGTCTTGGAATTGGCCACTTTAATCGCGTCCGAAACAACTTTTTTGAGTGTCTGGCTTTCGCCCACCAGCTGATACTTGAGATCGAGCTCTTTTTTGAGTGTATTGACTTCTATTTTGGCACTGGCAAGGCTGCGTGCGTTGCCGATGGCAACGGCCGCCAATTCAGCAAAGACCATCAACATTTTGATATCGTCTTCCTGTATGGCACTGCCATCGGCCTTATCGATAATTTCAACGACCCCGATAGTTTCGCCCTTCAATTTCATTGGAACACAAGCAATCGATTGGGTTTCAAATCCAATCGATTCGCTGATTTCCTTGTGCCAACGCGGATCTTTACTGACGTCGGGAATAAGCAGCGGGTCGCCTTTGCTGGCAACATATCCGGCAATCCCCTGCCCCATTTCCACCTCGTATTTAATGACGTCTTTCTTTTTCTCTCCCGTCGCAACCTTAAAATAAAGCTTGTTCTTTTTGGGATCGACAAGAAGCAAGGAACTGGCCTTAGCATCCATCATGCGGGTTGCGGTTTCGATAGTTAGTTCCAAAAGCTGATCTAATTCATGGGGCGAAGAAACCGTTGATGTAATTTCTTTTAAATCTTCGATAGATGTTTCCGTATTGTTTGGTTGAGTATCCACGAGTTTCTAATTTTATCCTTTTTTTAATTGGTTATATAATATTTCTTTAAGTTTTAGTTGTAAAAATGAGCCTATTGATTACACCCATCAAACGGTTGCCGCAACAAACACTTGGCAGTTGAGTTTGAAGGAGCAGATATGGCGAGTTGATGTTTCGGACATATGTTGAAAATGGTAGTAGTTCGGATTAAAAAAAGAAAAAACAATTATTGCAAAAAAACTTAACCGAACGGAGGAACCTCCCCGACAGCGGAATTATTTCAATTCTAAATATATTAATTTTGAATTCCATGTAAAAACCGTGTAAAATCTGGATACACGCTCTGATTGGTTTTAGATTCGGCCTATCGATTTATGAATGGGATCTCGTTTACGCAAGATACCGTATCTAAACTAATAATTTTTAACCAAAATTTTAGATATTGTCAATTTGTTAAGGTATAATACGATGAATATTTTAGGCAACCGCACTTTTGTCCGATACTATTTATGATGCCCAGCGTTTATACATGCACGCTGTTGGACGGAATTAATTTCACAATACCAATTGTGATGGCTGCCCAACCATCAATAAATCGTATTCATAATGTTGTTGGAACTAATTTGCCCAAAGGATATTATCAGAAATGGCTTTGAAAGGTAATTTTGAAACGTTTTTTCTTTCAAGTATCCTAGAGTTATTGCACAACGATCTTAAAACCGGAGTTTTGCATGCACAGCATAACGGCAAAGAAGCCAGAATTTATGTTCATGAGGGCACCATCGTATATGCGAGCGGCTCCTCCAAAGAAGCCCGTCTGGGCTATATATTGCAGCACAAAGGCCTCATCACGAAGGAACAACTGAACGAATGTCTGGCATCAGGCGCCGATAAAAAAAACGCCGTTGGCAAAGCGCTGGTTGAAAAAGGTTACATTAGCAAAGATGCCCTCAAAGAGGCGGTTCGGAAACAAGCCGAAGGTATTATTTATAATTTATTTCTGTGGGAACAAGGCGATTTTGAATACAGGGACGCTAAATTAAACTTAAATGGCGTGGTGGTTACCAATCTTAATATCCAAGCCCTGCTTTTGGAGGCATCCCGTCGGATTGATGAGCTGTCCGTTTTAAAAAAGCAGATCCCCAGCCCTGATATTTTACTCACCATATCGGACAAAGCCCTGGCCAAAACCAAAATACAATTAAATGCCGGTGAATGGGCCATACTGACGTTGTTGATGGAAAAAGACCACTCTGTGAAGGTGCTTATCGAAAAAACCGGTTTTGAAACCGCGACCGTGTACAACCATGTCTACGCCCTGCTATCATCCGGTATTATCGAGCAAAGTGATCAAATTCAATTTGCAGGCGCGGGCAGTGATAAAACGTATTCGGAAATTGTCCGTATTTACAATGCTGTGTTTCAGGCGGTATGCCACAATCTTCAAATCGAAATCGGAGAAATGGCCGTTACCGTTATCAATGATTGCAAACCGGATACGGTTCCTCAGAATAAACATCTGTTTGTTAATTTTCATCCCATCAATCCGGCTGCATTAAACGTACATGCAATACTTGAAGCAATGAAAGGATTTGAGAATCTTGAAAGCGGACGCAGTTTTTTACTGAATAAATTCAATGAGTTTCTGATTAATATTTTTGCTAAAATTTCCGAAATATTGGGCTTGCATCCCACTTTGAAAATTTTGGAAGATACCAAAAATGTGCTCACCTTTTTAAAGAAAAATCATCCCGAAGAATCAGAAGGCGCCACAATTATTGTCATTATTACAGATCATTTAAAACAATTTGAAAATGCCCTTTCACAAAATTATGGCGCAAATCCCTCCACCAATGGCCTTAAGAGTGCGCTTCGCACGTAGTATGATAATATCTCACGATCGCGTCTAAAATCAGATCCGTATGGGTTTGCAGGAAATTCTTGGAAAACACCTGAGTTGGTCTAAACCCGATCGATGGTTATATCGTCAGTGCCAGCTGTTCAAGTGCGTAACGGCTTGAGCCGGATTTCATAATCTACTGATTGACAACGCACGTCTTTTAGGTTACATGCCCTGTTCAATTGGCTGCAATCTGCTGTGATAGCCGGTGGCACGGCCAGCAAACGTTCGCGATCAAATCCATTACCGGGGAAATCATGGCAGCGACCTTTTCGCAACATCTATGGCAACACCTTCCCTCTTTGTCATCTTGCCAAGAGGATTTCCCCGTTAGGTTACTCTAATTGCCACACGGCCTGTCAATTTAAAGATACTTGCATTGGCAGCAAGCAGATCGCTCCAATAGGAAAGGCCCCTGAAATCCTTCTAATGGCCTTGATATATTCGCATTGGCGCAAGCTGAGGTTCTCTCCATAGGATTGATTATATTGGTTGGTCTTCGGCTAATTTTTGCCGATACATACGGTCTTAGAAACAGTTTGCGGTTTGTTATTGACAAACGTCAGATCTATTACTAGATCTGTAATTTAATCGGAAAGTTGCGATGTTCACCATCACTGGAGTTTAGAAAATGATATTGCCAAAAGGAAAACTAATTTGGACCGCAATGCGCACTTCCTTCGTTGATGTCGATGAACTCATGATCTTTTTGAAACGTGATGAGTTCACGGGGTATGTAAAATTTGAATTTAAGGATCTGAACGGTGTTGTCTTTTTCCAGGAAGGTGATGTTGTCAACGGTGTTACTGAAATTGGAAACGAACGGATGAGTGGGCAATCGGCCATGAAAGACATCCTTGAGCAGGCGACTAACGATAAAAAGGGCCGATTGAGTGTCTCGGAATTGCCCGTTGAAACGGTTGCGATATTTTCGGATGTTTTTCGTTTTTCCGTTAAGCTTTTGTATAAAGAACTTTCTTCGGAATTTTCCAATCTTGGACAATTTATCGGTAAACTCAAAACGGAAGGCTTTACCGGTTATCTTGAAATCAATTTTCCCATCGATAAAAAGCAAGGCATCATTTATCTGGAAGGTGGTGAAATTAAAGCGATTTTCACAGAGAAGCTGCAATTTCGGCTTAAAGAACAAACCCAAACCGATTCGAAGTTTATTAAATCATTTGTAGAAGGGGCCCAGAGAATGGGGGTTCTTTTTGATGCGTACGTCCAGTATTGATCCTTTAAAATTATTTAACGAAAAATTTTAACCCACCGACAGCCAGGCAGGTCATGGCAACAATTTTGAAGACCACATGAACAGGGTAGCTGATGTTAAAGCTATATAGGGGCACTAAAAATAAGGCGAGATCGGCTACCAGGAGAAATCCGACCGTTGCGATGATCAAATTTATGACTTTTTCAACCACACCACCTTTGTATTTGCGGCGAGCATTCAAAAACACAATGATAATGACGATGTAAATTGCTAAGGTCAGCAAAACCATTAGAGATGGGGCCATTAGATCGAAATTCAGTCCCGCCATAAATTCCTCCTGGTCAATTAAACATACTTTTGTGCAATTTGATTCAAAACCTTCAGCAAGCGCTGCTTCAGCGAAGTTGTCATAGAGAAGATTTCGATATTGGCAATAATCGTTCTGATCCGCTTGGCAGTTTCCTTGGTCAATCCAATACCGAGGAATTTTTTCAATTCATCCAGTATATTAATGTAAATACCTAAAAAGGCATCAATAAAGACCGGGCGTTGGTCCGGTGACGGAAAGTGGTAGGCAATATTGCGCAGGATTGCGGTATTACCAAGTTGTTCCGGTTTTTCTAGCGGCACATCGGCAAAAATTTTCTGATACTCAGCCTTCAAATTTTTACGTGATTTTTGAATCACCTCTTCTCCCCGGCGACCGAGCTCATTAAAAAGCTCGCCGGTAATTAACCGGTAAACTTCAAACAGGACCTCTAATATTTTAGAGACTTCCGTAAACTCTTTATCTTCATACTCAATAACCTCTTGGGTTTTCCGAATCAGACCCATGCCATTGAGGCGGTAGAGAATATCGATAACCGACACCTCGTCCAAACCGCTGAAGCGGATTAACTGATCAATATTGCGAACACCATCTATGCAGGAGTAAACAAATTGATAATGCGGTTTTAACCGCGCCATTATCTCCCGTTTTTCGTCTTCAGCGTAGGGTGAAGGGCGAAAGACGGCCTTATTGCTGGGAATCGCTTGTCGAAAATCACTGAAATTAAACCACCGTCGTGCCGAAAGCAGTGCCACTTTTAAGGGCGTATAACTGACAACCGCTTCTTCGGTCACAGGTGATTCCACAATGTAAAATTCGCCCTTGTCCCAGAGGAAGATATCACTCAATATCTCATCAACCTGCAACGCCAGCAGTTCCTTGAGCGCCTTGGGTGTAAGGAGGCTTTTTTCAATAAGGTAGCTGCCGATCATTTTGCCTTTGGTTTTGGCCTCTTTGACAAGTTTCTCTAAACTTTCGGGCGTCAGCGTTCCTTTTTTAACAATTGATTTGCCGATACGCTCTTCTTTTTTGTTGGTGGCAGCGCTGATCAATACCCCTTTGCGGAAGAAAAGCTTTTTGGAAATATCGTCATTTTTAATGACGCTCATACCGGTAATTTTGTTAATGTAGGCGACATAAAGAATGAAAAGGAACGGAACCTCTTCAATCATGCTGGCACAAAAGATTCGACCATCAATCCGTTTCAGATTAACCGGTTCCAGATAATGGAGCCTGCTGGCAGCGACCCATTCCTCAATGGCACGTGCAAAGTCATGGTTTTGATAAAAATCGCTCCCCTTTTGCAGGTGTTTGAAAAACTTATCTGACGCAAAGTCATGTCTGCGCAGCACCTGCACTCTTCTTTTTGTCATTCCCGGCTCCTAAAAGGGATAGGTCAATGTTGAACCGTTAACAGCCTGCATAATCCATGCCGAGGCCTGCACATAAAAAACTGCTAGGGTGATTATTAGCCCCCGGCAGTACCTTATTTCATGGGCGAAATCAAGTGCTATTTTAAGTTAACTTATTTAAATCTCAGTATATATCATGTGGCGCAAAATGAAAAGCATTATTGTGTACATAACCTTAAATCGTAATTTTAAGCGACGACAGTTTAGATTTTCAGACAACACCCAATATACATTTCACGTCAAAAAAAGTTCCTGACGCGTCATTTTTCTTTTTCGGCCATTGTTCTTTTAACCTTTAATACCTGGTGCCCTTAAATAAATCTGGAAATAGCAGACTTTCGTCCAGACGGCATCAGCTGCCAATGGTCAGGTGAAGGCAAACGCGCATACAAAATCTGTGTTATCCTGTATCATCCGCTAGCTG
>JASJAZ010000107.1 GCA_030066785.1 Desulfobacterales bacterium
CGCTGCCGACCTTCATGTCTTTGGCGGCGGTACTGAACTTTTCCAGCAGCTCGTCGGCGACATCTCCCACCGGAACCAATACCGAACCGGAGAGACAGCGCTGCCCGGTGCAGCCGTAAAATGAGGTGATCAGCGACGGCATGCCGGCATCCAGGTCGGCATCGGGCATCACCGCCACAATATTTTTGGCGCCGCCCAGGGCCTGGACTCTTTTGCCGGTTGCGCCGCAGCGCTCGTAGACATATTTTGCCGTGGGTGACGATCCCACGAAGGAGACGCCCTGGATATCAGGATGATGCAGGATGCCGTTGACCACATCCCGGGAGCCGTGCACCATGTTGACGACCCCTTCGGGAAATCCGACATCTTCCATGATTTCAAATATTTTCGTCTGGGTCATGGGGACCTGCTCGGACGGTTTGACGATATAGGTGTTGCCGCTGACGATGGCATAGGGCAGAAACCACCAGGCCACCATGCCCGGAAAGTTATACGGCACGATGCCGGCAAAGACGCCCATCGGCTGGGGATAACCGACACAGTCGATTCCTTTGGCAATATCTTCCATGGCATAACCGGTCATCAAGGTCGTGACGCCGGTGGCGTGCTCCACGTTTTCAATCATGCGGCGCACTTCCCCGCGGGCTTCATCGATACATTTGCCCTGCTCGGTGGTCAGCACTTCGGCAATTTCCTCGAAATTTTCTTCAAAGGCTTCTTTCAGCCGGAAAAGATAACGGGCCCGCGACAGAGGCGGGGTTGCGCGCCACTCCCAGTATGCTTCCTTCGCGGCTTGCACGGCCTGGTCCACATCCTCTTTGGTGCTGTAAGCAACAGTGGCAATTTTCTCGCCCTTGGCAGGATTCCAGACATCACCAAAAGTGCTGGTAGCTGATTCAACCCAATCACCGTTGATATAATTTTTCATTAACGGAAGTGTCATGTGTATTCCTCCTTTTAAATTCTGAATTGGGCAATATAACCCGCAAATGCAGTCTTCATCATCGAGTTATAAGATATTTGGATATCAGGTTAGGGTGGTTGGTCAAAGGATATCAGGCAACGGCAAAATCAGACCTTAACAGATCACATAAATCAGATGTGACCATACTTGTCAAGAAATATTTTTTAACGTAATCGCAGAATACATAAATAAATAAGTATAATAATACGAATTTCGATAGATTCTACCTTTAAAACATATTTATTCGTTAAAATGTAATTGTTTTTCTTTTTTCAATGTGATAGAAAATTCTCCATTCACGCATAATCCAGGTATAAGTATAGAACTTTGCCCCCTCAAAAGCACCGGCATAAGCCTGTGCGTGCCTGGAGGTTTTATGAAAAAGAATCATTCGGCTACTAAAAAGAAAAAGCTGGATCGGGTTGATTGTGAAATGATTCGCCTGCTGCAAAAAGATGGGCGCATCGCCAATACCGACATTGCCAAACAAATCGGCATCTCCGAAGCCACCGTACGCACACGCTTGAACCGTTTAATCCAGGAAGAATATATCCAAATCGTTGCGGTGAGCAATCCCATCAAGCTGGGTTTTGACATCGTGGGAACCATTCGTATCCATGCCGAAGTTAAAAAACTGGATCATATCATCAAGGAGCTTAAGAAGCTGAAGCCGCTGTGGTTTATTGTCCATACCACCGGCGGCACCGGTATCGATGCCGAATTTATAGTAAAGTCGCTGGATGAGCTAAACAGTCTGATTTTTGAAAAGCTCTACAAAATCGACGGCATCATTAAAACCGATACCTCCTTGATTACCAAATACATTAAGCGCCAATATGACTGGGGCACTGCCATCGATTGAGGTAATTCACAGATCAATCATAAAAAACCCGCCACAGGCGAAAGCCAGTGGCGGGTTATGCATTGAATCGAGTTTTAGTTCTTTATTCTCTTTTCTGTCTCCTGCCTTCTAGATTCTGATCCTGATCAAGCACCCCCCACCCCATACTCCGACTCACCCAATACACCCCAAACCGTCTTCCAGCGATCCTGCATACGCGACATTCGGTTTTCAATTTCGCTTTTCTGGGAATCCCATTCGGCTGGGCACTCGCTTTCCAGTTGATCAATGCGGTCATTTAAGTCATCTACGACGGCATACAAATCCTTGATCATCGGCATGACCTTGTCCTGCTCCGAGTCTGGAAGCTGGTTGGTGCGGCGGATGACATCATAGACTTTGGCTTTCCAGCCGATGAGCTCCACCTCCATGGTATCGCAAAATGATTTGACATCCATTTTAATCTCCTTTTAAACCTTCTGATAAGCCGCCCGAAACATTTGTATAATTGAATCAGTGCAATGCTTGCATAAATATTTACAACTAAAGTAAAGCCAGATGATCGCTTGTCAAACAACCCAAACTATCCTTGGCAAAGCAGATGGAGTGAGACGGTAGCAGAAGGGCAATAGAATAGGGAAGATGGCTGCCTATTTCTCAAGTGAGCTATTCGGTTTCAAGAGGGTGTTTTCAATCGCCCGGATCCACTGGGGAGGATAGGGTACTTTGAAGGCGACCGTATCTTTTTGGTGATCTTCGGTGAGAAAATCGATCTTCACAAGAGATTGATGCAGATTAACGCCTTTGTGGTCACGGCTGTGATACACCCGCGCAATGCGATCGGCAGGGATTTCCAGTTCAATCTTTTTCAGACGACTACGGTAAAAAATGCGGTCGGTTAACAGCAGTAAAAAGCCGCTGCTTTTGCTGGGTTTGCCCGGTTCGACGGCCCGACCGAAAAAATTGACCCCAAAGCTCATGGCACGCACCTGGGAAGCATCGAATCGGTTTTGAATCCATTGCCGATCGCGCCAACGCATCCAGGAAATATAGGCAATAATGCCGAAAAAAACCAGGGCGATGATGAGCCATTGTTGATTGGCAAAAAAATTCATATGTCAAAAATGGTTCTAGGTTACGCGCGCTTATTCAAATTCAGATAACGCAATGATGAGTTTTTTGCGCGCCAGATTGTGCCGGTAACCGCTGGAGCTGCCCATCGCCGTCAGAATCGAATCGGCAATCACCTCATCGCTTTGACCCTTTTGCCGTAAAGCCCGAATATGGTCGGCATTCATGGCCACCAGATTACGGAAGCCTTGCCGGTCACGGTTATAAAAAACAAAAAAACCTAAAATGAAAACCGTCACCGATGAAATCATGGCCACGTAAACGTCGTAACGGGTATCGGGGAATAGGGGCCTCAGCAGGCTGTTGGGATTGCCAGCATTTAAAATGGCATACATCGACACCAGCCCAATCACGATCATGAGGCTATAAATGGTATAAAGAATCGGCTTTGGCAAAAGTGATATGCTCCAATCCTTTAGTTGTACAAAAACATGACGAATGTTTAAACAGCTACATAGTTTGGAGAAAGAAGTTAGTAGAACCCATCTCAAAAATAGTAGATCACGTTCAAGAGCAAGGCGTAAGCTGACGCAAAAGCGCAGCATACATGGAGTATGTGAGCATTTTTAGGAGGCTTACAACGACGCTATTGGGCGTTAGATGCATTTTTGATATAGGTGCTAGTTAGAAGACCGAATACAAAATTCTTTTGAATTGTAATCTCTGACTTCTGTTTCTTAGTAAATTATGCAAGCCACGCTTTACAAAGCACTGATAGAAAAAGATTTGGATGCCCCGTTATTGAAATAATTTGATGCTTAAAGAAAAAAGGGGAAAAGCCCTAGCGGCTTTTCCCCTTAAAGATTTAAAGGTTACACGGGCCGCATTTCGCCTTCCTTCATGGCTGCCCATGCGCTTTCGGCTTGTTCCCAAGCTTCTTCAGAGGCTTCTTTTTCCCAGACTTCCAAACCGCGCTCGGCCCGGGTGGCACCCGGCAGCAGGTTGTCCAGCAGGATCCCGATAATCGCCGTCACCGCCATACCCGTGCTGAGAACAGCCTGAAAAATGTTACCGATCACATTAACAACACTGCCCGGGTCTCCCCATGAGAGTGCGCCGCTGACAATTTTTTGAGTCGCCACATCGTAATGAGGTGTAAACCAGAAGGGCACACTTAAACCGGCAAAAAAGGAAATACCGATAATAAACAGATTGCGCGAGTTGTTCAAATTGACAATCTGAAGATTGGAAAGACCCACAGATGCAATCATACCGAAAAGTCCTACAAACATGGCGCCTACCACCGGCATGGGCAACGTGGCTAAAATAGCCCCGAATTTTCCAATCACCGGAATGATTAGCATCACCGCCGCGCCGCAACGCACCACCCGGCGGCTGGCAACCTTGGTCAGTCCGATGGAGCCGATGTTTTCAGAATAAGTCGTGGTGCCGTTGCAGGTCTGCAAAATGCCGGCTATAAAACAGCCCAAACCTTCAGCGCCCAAGCCGCGTGAGATCATGCGGCCCGTGGGAACCGGCGCTTCGGAAATACGCGCACAGGCATAATAGTCACCGATGGATTCGATCATGGAGGCCAGATAACCGGCCAGCATGCCAAATACCCCGGCCCACAGCGTGGCGCTGCCGAAATCCGGAAAACCCCATTTGAACGGCATCATGGGTTGAAAACTGATCCAGGGAGCCGCTCCCACCAGTCCCAACTTGCCCGCCAGGTTAGCGGCATTGCCTTCCGGAATGAGCCCCATAACGGTTCCTAGCAGGGATGCGATCCAACCGGTGGCAATAGCCAGCAAAACCGGGAAAAGCAAGAACACTTTCGATTTAAGTGAAAATACCTGAGAATAAAGAATCAAGGCGATGAGGGTAATCAGCGAGATCACCCAGTTGGTTGCCATCCAGGGAGCGCCGATGCCAAACAGCGCAAGGCCGATCATGGCAATCGTAGGCCCGATCACAATGGGGCTGATAATTTTCCGCACTTGGCCCATAATACCAGTGTAGCCCAAAACAATTTCCACCACCGATGCAATCATAATGGCACCTGACACCTCCTGGATTCGAAGCTGCCAGAGCGGAATGCCCACGGCCTCCGCTTTTTCAGCGGTCAGCAGGAAAATGATGGCGAATGTGGGTCCCAGGAATGAAAAGGTACCGCCCTGGATTACCGGCAGACGGTTGCCAAGGGGGGATTGCTGGATCAGGGTACACAGACCCGAAGTAAAAAAGATGGTGGAAATCATTAGTGCCAGTTGTTCCGGCGGCAATCCCATGGCACCGCCCACGATAAACGGAATCAGAACCGTGGCACCGAACATGGTCAGATACTGCTGGATACCCAGCAGTACGGCTACCGGCCATTTGGGTTTGCTTCCGATAGGATAAACAATCCAATGTTTACTTTCTGCAGCTTCTTCACTCATATGTCTCCTACCTCCTTTAAGTTTGTCCCTTATCGGGTATTAACGTTATGGAAGTTGTTGAACTGTTTCGCCATACATTTCCGGACGTCGATCCCGAAAAAACTGCCAACCATCTCTGACCTCACGGATCTGTTCTAGATCCAGATCGGCGGCAACCACTTCGTCTTGATCTTCGCTGCCTTTGACCAGCAGTTCACCGCGCGGATCGACAAAATAGCTGGATCCGTAGAACTGGCCAAATTCCCACGGTTTTTCAATTCCGACGCGATTATTGGCACCGATAAACACACCATTGGCAACGGCCTGGGCCGGTTGCTCTAACTCCCAAAGATACTGAGATTTGCCGGAAGTAGTCGCTGAAGGATTGAAAAGGATTTCAGCCCCCTTTAAAGCCAGAATTCGGGCGCACTCCGGGAAATGGCGATCATAGCAAATGTAAATCCCGATCTTAGCATAAGCAGTTTCAAACACCGGAAAACCAAGCGTGCCCGGTTTGAAGTAAAATTTTTCCCAGAAGCCGGGCCAGGTGTGGGGGATGTGAATCTTGCGAAATTTACCCAGATAGCTGCCGTCGGCATCGAGGACCGCGGCTGTGTTGTAATACACCCCCTCAATTTCCATTTCATAAACGGGAATGACCATAGCCATCTGATATTGCTTGGCGTATTCAGCCAACCGTTCGGTGGTAGGTCCGGGAACTTTTTCGGCTGTGCCGTACCATTTAATATCTTGCTCACAACAAAAATAGGGGCCATGGAAGATCTCTTGCAGACACAGGATCTGGACACCTTTTTGTCCGGCCGCTTCTATCAGGGGGATATGTTTCTGGATCATGGCCTCTTTAATTTCAGCCGGTGCGCCGTCATGCTTGGCATTGGATGCTTGAATATGGGCGCATTTAACAACTCGTGGCATGCGAACCTCCCTTGCAATGTTCACTGAATTTCATTTAGTATCGACAGGTTTAGTAGCTTATGTTCGATTTTAGGGTCAAGCGTTATTTTGGTGCATTTTTTTAGCCAGCACCTGCATTTGGGTTGAACTTACCCTATATTTATGGCAAAAAAAGATAGTTATATACTAACTACCATGTAGCTTATTCAACGATCCTAACAATACATCGCAAACCTTCGCGGTTTAGGCCATCAATCCCATGGAGATAACATAGCTTTCAAATATATTGCTTTTCCTTTTTCAAGTTTTGCAAATATGATATTTTTTAGTTTTCAATAGCGATTAGGCTTCACATTGGGCGCTTCGCTTCGAAGCCATCGCAACCTCAATGAAAGTGCCAAGGATGTCATTATAAATTAAGGAGGAACTATTTTGAGTGCCGCTGATCGATTCAAACATATGAACAAAGGCTTTGATTTAGGCCAGGCGCTTGCCGAAGCGGATCGCTGCCTGCTGTGCCACGATGCGCCATGTTCCCGAGGATGTCCGGCTGAAACTGATCCGGGTGCATTTATTCGTAAACTTCGATTTCAAAATATCACCGGTGCCATTCGAACGATAAAAACCAACAACATCATGGGCGGCGCTTGCGGTGTTCTCTGTCCCACCGCAAGGCTTTGCGAAAAAGAGTGCAGCGCTCGCCTCAAGTCACTGGAAAGACCTGAAGGCGCCGACAGCCCCATTCAAATCGGAAAAATCCAACGCTTTTTAATCGAGCATGGCTGGCAAACCGGTTTTCAAGTTTTTGAAAAACCGGCAGCTCGCCCTGAAAAGGTTGCGGTGGTCGGCTCCGGACCGTCGGGATTGAGTTGTGCTGCCGAGCTGGCTCAAGACGGTTATCAGGTAACCATATTTGAAGAGCGCCCCGAACCCGGCGGCGTGCTGCGTTATGGCGTGGTGGCCTATCGCTTTGATATGGCTTTTTTAGAAAAAGAAATGCAAGACATCAAAAATCTGGGCATAACTTTTCAATGCAACCATCGTATCGATGGTCCCGAAGGGGCTGAAAAGTTGTTGCAAGACGGATTTGATGCCGTTTTTTTGGGCCCGGGACTGTGGGATGCGGCTAGATTGAAACCTGATGCACCTGCCATAGATGGGCTCTATTCATCGGTTAAATACTTATCGATGTTGCGCGACGGCCGCTTTAATGACATTCATCAAAAGGTCAAGGACAAAACCGTTGCCGTCATCGGCGGTGGGTCCGTTGCCATGGATTGTGTTGAATCGGCGGTTAAGCTAGATGCCAAAGATGTTTATCTGGTGTACCGGCGTTCATATTCTCAAATGCCTGCTGAAAGCGATGAACGCATTGAAGCATTGGAAGCCGGTGTCCATTATCTGCTCTTAAACCAGCCAGTCGATTTTATCACCTCCAAGCAAAATTGTCTGACCGGCCTTAAGCTGGTACGCACCCAGCTGGGAGCACCGGATGAATCAGGTCGCCGTACACCTGAATTGATCAAAGGATCTGATTGGGTGCTGGATGCCGATATTGTGGTAGAAGCCATCGGCAACAAAGCCGAGGATGCATCGCCCCAATGGTATCCCAACGTCAAAGTCAATAACCGCAACCTGATTGAAGTGGATGCGGAAACCGGCCAAACTTCGGTTAAGGGTATCTTTGCCGGCGGCGACATCATCCGTGGTCCGGCGCTCGTGGTTCAAGCCGTACAAGACGGCAAGGTGGCCGCTAAAGCCATTAAGACATATCTTAACAAACAGGAGGCATAGCTGTGGCCAAGAATGCTATCGATCTTTCCGTTGATTTTTGCGGAGTCCATTTTCATAACCCGTTTCTGCTCTCGTCTTCACCCGTTGCCAACAGTGCCGAAATGGTGGCCCGCTCCTTTGAAGCGGGTTGGAGCGGGGTGGTTTTTAAAACATTAAATTCGGATCGCTTGCCGATTGTTCACCCATCGCCCCGCATGGCCGCGGTCGATTACGGCCGCAAGCAGATGGTGGCCGTCCAGAATGTAGAGCAAATTTCCGATCGACCGCTGAAAGATAATTTGACGGAGTTTCTTTACCTTAAAAAGAATTATCCGGATCACATCATCATTTCCAGCATCATGGGCTTCTTTGCCGATGAGTGGGAGTATTTGGCCAAAGTGTCCGAAGACAATGGCGCGGACATGCTGGAGCTGAACTTTTCTTGTCCGCATATGTGCATCGAAGGTTCGGGCCATAAAGTCGGTCAGGCCTTTCATCTGATCGAGCAATTTACCGAACGCGTCAAAAAAGCGGTTAGCATCCCGGTGATTGCCAAAATGACCCCCAACATTACCGACATGACCGAACCGGCCATTTTCGCCAAAAATGGCGGTGCGGATGCCATCTCGGCCATCAACACCGTCAGCGGTATTTCCGGTATCGATCTGGATGATTTTGTTCCCCGCCCGAATGTTTTCGGTATCGGCGCTGTCAGCGGCACTTCCGGCCCTGCCATCAAACCGATCGGCTTGCATTTTATCGCCGATATGGCCAAATGCGAAGAAATCGGGTTGCCGCTTTCCGGCATCGGTGGTATCGAAACCTGGATCGATGCGTTGGAGTACATCCTGCTGGGTGCATCCACGATTCAGGTAACCACCGGCATAATGCATTTTGGTTATCGCATCGTGGAGGATATGATCGAAGGTCTAAGTGATTGCATGGCCCAGCAAGGCATCACCAAATTGTCTGATCTGATCGGCAAGGCGTTGCCCAATCTGCAGCCTACCGACCAATTTGACTTAGATCGCCAGGGTGTTGCCCAATACAATCTGGACAAATGCATCGGTTGTGGTCAGTGTCACATAGTGTGCCAGGATGCGGCGGGGCAAGCAATTGATTGGGATATTGAAAACCGACGCCCGCAGCTCATTGAAGATAAATGTTTAAGCTGTATGATCTGCAGCTTTGTGTGTCCGGTTCCCGGCTTGATTTCCTTTAAGGAAATGCCAAAAGATTGGAGGCGCCGCGAAACGGCCGTAATGGATAAAAATCTGGAAAATGAACTGGAATATGAGCCGTTTACCAAGGAGGGACCCCATGAGTGTACTTATTAAAAACGGACTGATTGTCAATGCCACCGGCCGCTATCAGGCCGATGTATATGCCGATGGCGACAAAATCAAAGCAATCGGCAGCGATTTGGATTATCCGGCCGACGAGGTTGTGGATGCTAAAGGCCTATATGTGATGCCCGGCGCCATCGATCCACACACCCACATTTCCATGCCGTTTATGGGCACCTATGCCCAGGATGATTATGAAACCGGCACCATTGCGGCAGCTTGCGGGGGCATTACCTGCCTGGTGGATTTTGATCTTCAGCAAAAAGGCGAATCGCTTTATGAAGCGCTGGAGCGCAAAAAAGCATTGGCGGAAGGCAAAGTCTGCGTGGACTATTCCCTGCATCCCGCGGTCATGGATCCGCGCCCGGAAATCATAGAAGAGGTTAAGCAAGCCTGTCATGAGTATGGAACACCCAGTTTTAAAATCTTCATGGTTTATGATTTTCGCGTGGATGACGCCACCATGATCAAACTTCTGGAGGAAACCAAGAAGTACGGTGGACTGGTGCAGGTGCACGCCGAAAATGTCTATATTGTGCAGCACATGAATGAGGTCTTTGAAAAGGAAGGCAAAGTTAAAGAGCCCTATTATCACGCGCTCAGCCGTCCGAATATCGCCGAAGAAGAGGCCATTGCGCGTGCCGCCAAAATGGTGGAACTGACCGGTTCGCGCATCTATATTGTGCATCTGTCTTCCAAAGAGGGCCTGTGGAAAGTAAAAGAAGCGCGGGATCACGGCATTGACGTGTATGCCGAAACCTGCCCGCAATATCTACTGCTGGATGATGAACGTTACAAAGAAGCCGACTGGAATGGTGCCAAGTATGTGATGTCGCCGCCGCTACGTACCAAGGAAAGCAATGCGGCGCTTTGGTTAGGGCTGCGCGGCGGAGACCTTCAGGTGGTGTCTACCGATCATTGTCCGTTTGATTTTAAAGGTAAAAAGGACATGTTCGGCAAAGATGATTACAAAAAAATCCCCAATGGTGCGCCGGGCGTGGAAACTTTGGCAATGCTGCTGCACACCGAGGGTGTTGTTAAGGGACGCATTAGTCTGGAGCGCATGGTGGATGTGCTCTCCACCGGCACGGCTAAAATGTTTGGCCTTAAAGACAAGGGCGAAATTGCCGTGGGCAAAGACGCCGACATCGTTGTCTTTGATCCGAGCATTAAATTCACGATTACCCAAAGCAAGCTGCATATGAATTGTGACTACACGCCCTATGAGGGGATGGAGATGACCGGCATGCCAAGCGCCGTCTTTTCCCGGGGCAAACGGGTGGCGGAATGGAACGGCGATCAGGTTCAATTTGTCGGCCAAGCAGGTCACGGCCGATTCGTTAAACGGGAGCCGTTTGAAGGCTTTTAGAAACGCCTTGATAACAATCACCAACCGGGGGCAGATAGGATTTGCCCCCGGTTTATTTTTACCCCAATTGATCGTAAACAAAATGAAGAAAGATGATAAAAAGATATAATTGCCATATGTTATAATCATGTGACCGCACAAATTATGAATCTTCAATGAATGCGATATAACCTATGAATAATTGTCTCCATTTTGTTTACCCGCTGGGAAAGCCGCTGCAACGCCATCTCCCCGCTACGCGGGATCTTTGACCTGCGTTGCCAAGGCTTTGCAGTCGTATACTACGGCTTCATCCTTGGACGCCATACGAAGCGTAGCGGAAATACCGCTTAAGGGAAAATTTGACGCACCTTCAACTTATGCTCAAATGTGGTGTTAAAAGCGTTTTACAAACACAGCAGGCCTTGTTAAAAATGCGGGGTTATAACGTACAGGGAATACAAATCCAATGACCACAAAATCACACGCACCCTCCCCACGCCTGGGTTATCTTTACGCCATTCTAGCGGCCGTCACCTGGGCTATTGGCGGTGCTGCGGCTAAATTCTTATTCAATTCAGGGGTGACCACGTTTCAACTGGTCCAGTTGCGTATTACCCTGGCAGCCGCCATCCTCTTTATCTGGCTGCTGCTTCGCAACCCCGCGGCGCTCAAAATTTCAAAAAGCGACATTGTCTATTTCATGATTCTGGGAAGCGTCGGTATGGCCGCGGTCCAGTTTGCCTATCTGTTTGCCATCAGTAAAATCAATGTGGCCGCAGCGATTTTGCTGGAATATTTGGCGCCGGTCTTCATCGCACTGTATATGGTTATTTTTGCCAAAGAAAAACTTGGGGCCATCACCGTCGCCGCCATTGTGGTGGCGGTGGCAGGATGTTATCTCGTGGTGGGGGCTTATAATTTAAATATTCTTTCCATGAATCTAGCCGGAATTGCCAGCGGGTTGTGGGCCGGCGTAGCATTTGCCTGGTTTTCCGTCCATGGCGAATACGGCATGCGCAAATACCAACCCTGGACGGTTCTTTTCTATGCCTTGCTGTGTGCCACTATTATCTGGAATATTATTCACCCGCCCCTGCAAGCCCTTTTTCAACCTTACACCCCAGTTCAATGGTTTTGGATTTTTTATATTGCCTTAATGGCTACTGTAGTACCGTTTGGGCTGTATTACATGGGCATCAACCTGATCCGTTCGACACGGGCCAGCATCACCGCCACACTGGAGCCCATCACCGCGGGCATTATATCCTATATTTTCCTAAATGAAATGATGGAGCTTTGGCAAGTATTGGGTGGTGTGCTCGTGATCGCATCTATTATCCTGCTGCAGCTTAAACAGGAACAGGACGAAAAAGCCCCCGGACTCCTGCGCGCCCAGAAAAATAATTGAATAATAACCTTCAGTGAACTATCGATGCTGCCGGTTGGCGCCGTAGCATTCATTCATCAGTTTTCCAAACAGCGATTAACGTGCCGACTCAAACCGCATTTCAGAAGCGCATTAAGCGCCGCATCATCGGCCGCGAGCACACCTTTTTCGCTGCGACCGCCCCGGGTTTGGAGCAGCTTTGCCGGAAAGAGTTACAGGCTCTACCCCTGTCACTGCAAAAAAATAAAATTTCCAAAGGGGGCGTAGAATTTAACGGTCGCCTGCATGACGGCTTTCTTGCCAATCTTTATCTACGCACCGCCGGCCGCATCCTGATGCGCATCGATCAGTTCAAAGCGACCAATTTCAGACAACTTGAAAAAAGATTGGCGGAGTTTCCGTGGGAGCTTCACCTTAATAATAACTGCCGACCCGCCTTTCACATCACCTGTCACAAATCGCGATTGTATCACACCGCCGCCATCGAGGAATATTTTCAAGCCAGTGTCGATTCATTGTGCGCATCAGATGCGGGCGGTGGGTATGATCAAAATATTTTCATTCGTATCGTCAAAGATCGTTTCACGGTTTCGCTGGATAGCAGCGGCACCAATCTTTACAAGCGGGGACTTAAGAAGAGCGTGGGCCAGGCACCCATCCGTGAAACCCTGGCCGCTGCCATTTTGCTGTTAGCTGGTTACCAGCCGGACACTCCCCTGATAGATCCCATGTGCGGTTCCGGAACATTTTCCCTTGAAGCCGCCATGCGCACTAAAAACATCCCGGCCGGATGGTTTCGAATCTTTACCTTTCAAAACTGGCCGGCCTTTCGCTTGCAACGGTGGCGTTACCTTAAGAAACAGGCCCAAAATAGGATCCGGGTATTAAGCTCGCCCCTCATCTTCGCTTCGGATCAACATGCGCAGCATTGCGCCGTGTTAAAAAAAACAATCGCCGCCCAATCCCTTCAGGATGCTGTACAAATATCGCGCCAAAACTTTTTTGACATCAATCCCGCCGATTTCACGGACAAGGAAGGCTTGATCGTCATCAATCCCCCATACGGGCGACGATTGGGCCACAGCAGCAAAAGCGAAACTTCTTATTTGAAAATGTACCACCATTTACAAACAGCATTTCGTGGCTGGAGGCTTGCCCTGCTTGCACCCAACCAATCGATCGCCTGCAAAAACCCATTCAAGCTCCAACCGCAACCATTGCTGCATGGTGGATTGAAACTGAAATTGCTCATCGGGGACATTGATTAAAGCTTCATGATTCCCGAAAAACCTAATGGAAATTTTCTGTTTGCTAAAAAGGGAAAAATTTGAATAAACAATTGCAGAGCAGTTGTTTGGTTTAACTGGGCCCTTTGAAGGAAGTGCTGCATGACGATTCAGTCCTGGTTTATGTATTTAATGCTGGTACTGGTGGCAACGGCCACGCCCGGACCCGCCGTTCTTTTCATCATAACCAACTCGACATTGTATGGATGGCGCCGGGCGGTATTTGCAGCCCTTGGCAATATCGTGGGGCTCTTATGTCTTGGAATTATCGCCGTTACCGGTCTGGGTGCCATTCTTGAAACATCTGAAACTGTTTTTAATGTGATCAAATATGCGGGTGCCGCCTATTTGGTCTATTTGGGCATTAAACTTTACCTTCAGAAAGGTTTAGACGTTAATGCCATGCAATACCAATTGATGCCGGTAAATGCTTCAGCTTTTAAGATCTTCTTTCAGGCACTTGGGGTTGCTTTAAGCAATCCCAAGGCCATTGTATTTCTAACCGCCTTGTTCCCACAGTTCTTAAACATCAATATACCACTGCTTCCCCAGTTTCTTAGGCTCATTGCTACCTTGATGATTTTTTCATTTTCCTTTTTGATGCTATATGCCCTATTGGCACATACGGTTAAAAACTGGCTGATAAAACCAGATAGAGTAAAGACCGTCAGCCGTGCCAGCGGCGCAATTTTTATTGGCTTTGGCGTTTTACTGGCGGCATCATCCAATAAATAAGAATGTCTGTGCGAAACGGCCATGACATTTAACAACCGAATTTGTCTCACCAATGCAAATAAGGCCTGCCGCAATTTTTCTATAAGGGGCTGGTAATGAACGTCAGGAGATAATAAGTGTCAGAAACACCTAATGTGTATGCAAAGACTTACAAAGACTATTTGGAACAGGTTCATCGCATCGATGTAGATCTCGTGTCACAGCGCTTGGGTATCGACGCCGATAAAAATAGAATTACTATCCCCCTGTTTGACAAATTTTACACGGTTACTAGAACAGAAATTACCGATCCAGACGGGAAACAGCCTGCATTTGATATATGCGTGATTCTTTCAAAATATCTTCTGCTCTGCCCGGAGATCACGCCTACGAAAGCCGACTGGGTTTCTTTCAAAGATCTTAAGGATGGGGGGCCGTTAACTACCTATTTTGTAAACGATGTCGAAAGCGCAATTGCCAAACACTTCACCGGCAATATCGAAGCAGCGGCCACCGCGTGCAAGATGTTGGGAGGCTTCAACCCGGCAATCGATGCCGCCTATGATGTCGCTGCACAATTTGACGCTCTGCCAAAGGTTCCCCTTATGCTACTGTTTAATGATGCCGATGACGAATTTCCAGCCCAATGTTCGGTTTTGTTTGAACGGCGGGCTGAAAATTACTTGGATCCCGAGTGCCTGGCCATGACGGGAAGGCTTTTGTTTAGCAGTTTGAAAAAGGCTGCTTGTTTATAAATTTGCCGAGGCGCAATAATTGTTGATTGAAAATGGATCCTTTCACTTTGAGTGGTTTTTGAGCCTGTCGTTATGAAGGATTTACTGTTAGCCATCGACAACGGAACCCAAAGCCTAAAGGCTCTCATTTTTGATTTACAGGGTCGGCCCTTGGCTAAAGAAAACATCGAATTTACCCCTTACTTCTCAAAAAACCCAACCTGGGCCGAACAAGATCCGGAAGTTTTTTGGAAAGCTCTGTGTCACGCCTGCCAAAAATTATGGCAAGGGCATCGACCATTTAAAGATCGCATCGCCGCGGTAGCCTTAACCGCCCAGCGAAGTACGGTGGTTAATGTCGATGCCACCGGTAATCCCCTACGGCCAGCCATGTTATGGTTGGACCAACGCAAAACATACAATTTGCCACCGGTAGGTGGTCTGTGGGGATTCATTTTCAAATTAAGCGGTTTAAGTAAAACCGTCATCTACTTACAGCAAGAGGCTGAAGCCAATTGGATCAGCACCTATGAACCGGATATCTGGCGCAAAACCCATAAATACCTGCTGCTATCGGGTTATCTGACCTACAAATTAACCGATAAATTTGTTGACTCAATCGGCTGCCAGGTGGCTTACCTTCCTTTCGATTTTAAAAAATTACGCTGGGCGGCCAACTGGAGCTGGCGATGGCAAATTTTACCTTTTGATGGCCCCAAACTATTGCCGGATCTGGTTTCCCCGGGAAAATACCTGGGTTGCATCACGCGCCAGGCTTCCAAAGAAACGGGCATCCCGTACGATCTGCCATTAATTGCGGCAGCGGCCGATAAAGCGTGTGAAGTGATTGGATCGGGCAGCCTCGATTCTACCATCGGTTGTTTAAGCTATGGAACGACAGCAACCATCAATGTCACCCATAAAAAATATGTTGAACCGGTTCCGTTGTTGCCGGCGTACCCTTCGGCTGTTCCAGGCTATTACACCGTTGAAGTGCAGGTCTATCGAGGCTACTGGATGGTTAATTGGTTCAAGCAGCAATTCGGGCATTTGGAACAGCAGAAAGCCGCTGAAAAAAATCTGTCGCCTGAAGAACTGTTTGATCAACTGATTGATGATATTCCCCCGGGCTCCATGGGTCTGATCCTGCAACCATACTGGACCCCGGGTTTGAAATTACCCGGCCCCGAAGCTAAAGGCGCCATTATCGGTTTTGGAGATGTTCACACCCGGGGGCACCTCTATCGCTCTATACTAGAAGGTTTAGCTTACGCTTTAAGAGACGGTAAGGAGCGTATCGCCCAACGCAGCGGGATTCCTATCACCAGCTTAAGGGTTTCAGGCGGTGGCAGCCAAAGTCGCAACGCCATGCAGTTGACGGCTGATATCTTCGGCATGCCAACCGCCAAGCCCCACCTGTATGATACCTCCGCTCTGGGCGCGGCCATTGACGCCGCCGTGGGCGTGGGCCTGCATCCCGATTTTGAAACCGCTGTAAAGGAAATGACCCATGTGGGCGAAGTCTTTGAGCCCGACCATAAAAATCAAAAACTCTATGATGCGCTATATTATGGAGTTTATCAAAAAATGTACAAGCGTCTACGCCCATTGTATAACCATATTCGTGATATCACCGGCTATCCAAAATAAGCGCACCAAGATCAGGGGTAAGCTATATTTACGTTCAACAAATGAACCTTCTTTGAT
>JASJAZ010000108.1 GCA_030066785.1 Desulfobacterales bacterium
CTGATCTAATTTTTCTAAAACTTCCGACACTCTAGCGGGTCTTCCCAACAAAGCATAAATCTTGATACTCCGTTTATAGTATCCAACCGCAGCCTCATGTCGGTTCAAGTGGCTGTGAGCTTCGCCCAATGCAGCCAGATCGTCGGCCAACCCTTTGTTAAAACCTGCACCTTGATCGGCAGCTAATGCTAAGTGAAACTGATCAACGGCTTGCGCGGGTCGGCCCGTAGTGCGCATTAATTTGCCCAGGGCGAAATGAATCGCGGCAATCTGTATTTTATTATCCGGCGAAGACAATTCTAAAGCTTGTTTTAATTTCGTTTCGGCCTCGGAAAAATTCTGTTGTTTCATCCGGACCAGTCCCCAATTATGCAAAATCGGGGCAAAATCAATCGATTTTTCTGCCGCCAATTGATCGGCAGATTGCAATTCGGCTATGGCGGTATCAATCTGGTCAGCCTCAATTGAAGCAGCGGCCTTATTTGACAACGCTTGAAGCATACCCCGTCCATCATCAAATTCCTTGTAAAGTGCATAGGATTCTTTGAAATACATCTGTGCATTGGCCATATCACCTTTAATGCGATAAACATTGCCAATGTTGTTCATACATAAGGCCACGCCTTCTAAACGATCTGATTGGCTGAATAGTTCGTGGGCCCTGAAAAATTCCTCCAAGGCACGCTCATAACAGCCCTTTTTATACCAACCAACACCCCGGTTGATCATTTTGGTTCCCGAAACCAGGTATTCAGGTTGCTCCGGCAAAGGCTTTCCGGCGACACATCCAGCCAAAAATAACATTACAAAAAGCCAACCTAAATTTTTGGAATAAAATGTATTAAGTGTTTGGCGCATTGTCAGATAAAAATTGTACTAATTTCAAGACAGAACTCGTCAAATAGCAAGCAATTACCTATACTACCCCGCCCCCATAAAGTCAAAAACAAGCAAGACGTGTGGTGAGTTCAAATTTGAATCGCAAGTTGTCTTTTAATCAAGCCGTGCATATGATTATTAATCTGATTGGCATTATTCAAATTATCATAATAATTTGACCGCGCCGTCAACCGTGTGAAAATGCCAAATACTTCTTTTAATAAATCCAAGATGACTGAGGAGTGATGCGCTTTATGGATTTTAAAATGCCTGCTGAAACAACGGAAGAGATCCGTCTATTTAAAAAATTCATTTCTACAAATATCAAACCGCATCTATCCCAATGGTATGCACAGGGCGAAATCCCCCGAATTTTTTTTCAACAAATGGGAGCTGGGGGCTGGTTCGATTTCAAATTTATCGATGGGAATTTACAGAAGCTTTCTGCGCTGAGATGCGCTATGATTGCCGAAGAAATGGCCAAAGTTTCGCCGGGCGTGGCTATTGCCGGATTGGTGCACGTTCACTTGGGCTTAATCGGTTTGTGGCTATTTGGTTCAAACAAACTCAAGGAAAAGTACGGTCTTTCAGCGATTAAGGGCCAAGACCTCATGTGTGTCGGCAACACGGAAGCGATCGCTGGAAGTGATGCGGCCGGTATAGGGCTGCAAGCTCAAAAGACAGATGGCGGGTGGACGCTTGATGGTGCCAAAGCGTATGTAACCAATGGATTTATCAGTGATTGGGCCATCATCACCGCCGTCACCGATCCCCAAGCTGAACGAAAAAACCGGCTTTCAATGTTTCTCGTAGATTTAAACAGCGATGGTGTGTCCCGTAAAAAATTAAATAAACAAGTTTGGATACCCTCTGATCTCACACGATTGACCTTTGACAATGTATTTGTCCCCAAAGATTATTTGCTTGGCGAAAAGGGAATGGGTTTGAAACAAGTCTTAACCATCTTTGCTTACAGCCGAGTCCCCATTAGTGCATTGACATTGGGTACGGCAATGGGCGCCTTTGATCTAGCTGTTGAGCATGCCCGTAAGCGTGAAATGTTTGATCAGAAAATGATTGATTTTCAGGCTAAAGCTTTTGAAATGGCAGATTTCTTTGCACGGATAGAGGCCGCACGCTTAGCTGTATTTAAAGCCTGTTGGGCAATGGACCAAAATAAGAATTTCAGACTGGAATCTTCCGTAGCAAAATATCTCACCGTTGATATCGCCCGGTCGGTAAGTACCTGGTCAGCGGATATATTCGGGGCGGCATCTGTGATCAAAGAGCATCCCATCCACAAATTTCCAATGGATGCATGGGCGTCATCATTGGGCGAAGGCACTCAGGACGTTCAAAAACTGGTTATCTTTCGCGAGCTATTAAAAAATTATCAAGATCACTCGTAAGGTCAGGGCGACACCACCTCATATGATAGCTTTCTTGCCTGTCTCTGCTCTTAAGGCAGTAATCGTACTTCCTGTAATGCTAATCTGCTTGCCAAGTATAAAACGGATGTCAATCCCGGCATCATAGCCAATAGTATTGCCGGCTATCATAGTCCGGCCTCACGGATGACTGCACTAGGAATATCAATGTTTTCAAGCATTACCATAAGATTTTGGCCCAGGACGATGATATACTCAGCCGCCTCGCCCCGACATATTGCCGGGACGGGCCGATTATCTTTTTAGGATGCTAATATTTTAAATACGCCGGCAGGTCGCAGGAAGATCACCGGCATTTAAATCTGAATTGAAATTTAACCGCAAAAAATTACACCAATTTTCCATCGGAAACGTTTAGAATCCGTTTGGCATAGCCGGCGCATTCCGGACTATGGGTAACCATTACAATGGTCATGCCCTGCTGATTAAGTGTCTGAAAAAGCGCCATGATTTCACGAGACGTCTGGGTATCCAGGTTGCCGGTGGGCTCATCGGCTAGCAATATCGGCGGCTCATTAACAATTGCCCGGGCAATCGCCACGCGCTCCTTTTCACCACCGGAAATGTTGCTGGGAAGCCGATGTTTCTTATCCAGCAATCCAACACTTTCCAAGGCTTCTTCGGCTTTGGATCGCTTGTCTTTTTTGGGCATTTTAATGGTCGCCAAGGGCAGCATCACATTTTCGATAACGGTCAAATAAGGAATCAAATGAAAACTCTGAAACACGAATCCCAGAAACTCTCGCCTAAAATCGGCCATCTTTTCCAACGATAGATCGTAGATATCAATATCATCGATGGTCAATCGTCCCGATGTCGGTGCATTCATTGCCCCCATAATTGAGAGCAGGGTTGATTTGCCTGAACCGGATTCACCCATAACACCAATAAACTCGCCCCAATCAATGTTGAAATCCATTTTTTGGATGGCCGTCACGGCCGCATCACCGGCACCATATTGTTTGACCAAATTTTCTGCAACGATGTAACTCATTTCAAAACCTCTCCTATAGCGTCCGCAACGCAGAATTGGGATCCATTTGGGAAGCCATGATGGCCGGATACGCACTGGATATTAAACCAACCGTAACCGCCATGCTGATTGCACCTAAAGCCAGTGGCAGATTAATGGAAAAAACCGTGGCGGTGGCTTCTGAGAAAAAATGGAGTGCCATTTGGGCAGCACCCAAACCTAAAAGATATCCCAAAATGCCGGCAATTCCTGAAATAATCCCGGCCTCCATTAAAACAATATGGGTAACATGGCGTTTGCGAAATCCAATCGCTCGAAATATCCCAATTTCCTCCGTCCGCTCCCTGACACTGCCCATCATGGTCACCAGAACCACCAGGCCGCCAATCAATACAATCACACCTGAAATACCATAAGAAAATTTCTTGAACTGTGCCAGAGTATCCATTCGACCTTTGACGACTTGTTGTATGGCCATGACTTTAGCACCCGGAACGGCCTCTGAAATTTGTCTGACCATTTCAGTAATGGGGCATGCTTCGCATAAAGCCGCCACTTCCGCCATCGAAATCTGTCCCTGTTTATCAAGGATCGCCTGGGCCGTTTCTATCCGTGTAAATAGCAGATGATCATCCTGGGAACCGGTTGGTCGTAGAACGCCCGTAAGATTCAAATGTTGATTTTTGATGGGTATAACAGTGTCGTGTTCCACACCCAAGATCCTTGCCGCTTCGGACCCGGCCAAGATACCGTTTTGATCGGGTGCCATGCCTCGAATGCTCCACCAAGGTCTCAAAGTCCTGACGGCGTTGAAATCCACACCGGCCAGAAGTACTTTTTGGGTGTTAACATGCACAACTCCCAGAACAAGTGGACCTACGGCGGCCACGTTACGCGCATTTTTGATTGAAGCAATCCGATCTAATTCCGATTCATGGATTTCCTCCATGGCAAAGGCCACACCGCCTAAGTTTAATCCACCGTAAGTTAGAGGTAGATTTTCAGATTTCGGCACAATGAGTATATTGGCACCATATTTTTCGAGTTTGTGGTTAATATCTTTGGTCATCGCATCCATAAAGCTAAGAATGGCAACAACGGTTGCGACCCCGATAATCAAACCGGCTAAAATAAAACCAGCTTTTCCTTTTCGCCGAACCAAATTTCGAATGGCAATTTCCTTGAGGGTCATCTTTATACCTTTCCTTTGAAATTGAAATACGGTTTACCATCTAAAATATCGGCAATCTTGATCACCACCTGATCACCTGAAATACTGCGTGTCAGGGGAGCCGGATTACACCCACCTTTAACTTCATTTACCAGTACCGATGCAAATCGACGGTTGCAATTACGGCACACCATATGGTCACCGTCTTGGTAATAGCCGCGACCAGCCGGCCAGCAGACATCACAGGCATCAAAAGCAGCACGGATAATGCCATCAGAGCTTTGCAGGATAAAAAATTTTACGGTGATATCTCCATCTTGATAGTTAAAGTGCCGGGCATGGCCATCGGCAAATAAACTGACCGGATAGGTTATTTTATCTACCATTTGATTGGATGCAAACCGGCCGGCTACCGGAGAATTTGGAGTTGATCTTCCGCTCAAGAACCAGTAAATGCCACCACCCACAATAACCAAACAGATCAAAATAAGAATCAGAGGCTGCCGACTTTTGGCGTTATTTTCGAGAACGGCTGCTTTTTTGGCCGATAATTTTTCTTTGGTTACCGTATTTGTTTGTTGGTTTCGTTTATTTTGCTTAGCCATCATGTTCTCCCGTATTTTTACATGTTTAAGATGGTTACTTTTCGATTTAAATTGTTGGCATCTTGGAAATCGACAAACAAAGTGGATAAAGGTAAAACCATTGATTAACCAACCCGGCATCTAAGCCGATCGGTTCGAGCAATATTAACATCTCATTTACCAATGTTTATCGCCGCTAAAATGCAATCATTAGCTTAATGAATACATTGTAGTTGTGGAACGAATTTTTGGTTTTACCTATGTAGGGGTCTTCAACAAAGAAATGCGAGGGTCTGGAGGTAAATCGGTGTAGCTGATTGGTGGTCTAAAAGCTTGACGGATTCAGATGACTTAAATCTGAAACGCCCATCCGAAAGGTTGTTTGTTGCGGCTAATGCGGACCATTGCGACGAATCGCTTGGGGTTGGTTGCTGAAACACCGCAATTACAGTGGACAATTCAAACGGCGAGGCGCTGTCGGATGTACAGGCGCTTGAATGGCTCACACCACAACAATCATTTTGCGCGTGATAACCATTACCCATTGAATGATCAGGCATTTGGTGTGTCATTGGTGGATGACAGTGTAGGCACTCGGCTAAACTACAAAGTGCATAGCCATTGACCGTGCTCATAAAGCTGCCAACACACAGCAAAATGGCAATTAATATACGAATAAGCGGTTTTAAATGCATACGTCAGATAAGTTATTAGTAATGATTACTGATTACTAATAATGTAAAATTATTTTTCTGTCAAGCTTAACACTGAGATCCCATAGGTTTAACCTAATGCTTGCATGGTGCCCTAATTGCAACCAATAAAATTCACCCTGATCGGTGGCACCCAAATTTCTGAGAGACAAACCAATCAGATATATGGCATGCCGAGAATATCGCTTGATTCGCCCAGACAAGGCCCTTTACAACCCGCATGCAAATGAATAGAGTTTCCATAACAATATTCAAATTACTTTAATTTAAATTTACACAATGAAAGGACAATAAACTGATGAAATACGATTTTAGTGCAGACGACGTATTTGAAATGGCGGAGGAAATTGAACGCAACGGCGCCAAATTCTATCGGGATGCGGCTGATGCCACTCAGGAAGCATCTTCAAAAGATTTTCTGCTCAAATTGGCCGAAATGGAAGATGATCATGAAACAACGTTTAAGTCACTTCGCCAAAACCTGACCGAAGCTGATAAAAGCAGCACGGTGTTTGATCCCGATAATGAGTCGGTTCTGTACCTGCGGGCTTTGGCTGATGCCCGCGTATTTTTCGAGAAAAAGATCCCCGATTTGACCTCATTAACAGATATTCTTAAATCTGCCATCGAAGCGGAGAAAGATTCAATTGTTTTTTACTTGGGCATGCGAGAAGCGGTTCCCGATAAATACGGCAAGCAACGCCTTGATGATATTATCAAGGAAGAAATGGCCCATATTCGGCTTTTGAGCAAAGAATTGGTGGCACTTAACAATTAATCAGCACGGCAAAACCGAGTCCTTGAAAGTAAAGCCGCCGCTTTTAACGCCATACTGCGGCACCTTTCCTTGTTGAGTACAAGACTAATCTAAATCAGCTTCATAACCGGCAAGCGATTCTAATGCTTGCCGATTGGTTATATGAATATGACGGCCGCGCACCTCAATGAGTCCTTTGCCTATCATTTTAGTTAAAATTCGCGATAGCGTTTCAGGAATTGTACCCAACAAACTGGCCAATTGACCTTTGGAAAAATTAAGCGTCACGTTATCACCATCTCCCTGCTCCTCTTGTAAATAAACAAGATACCCGGCCAAACGACCAGGTACTTCCTTCAACGATAAATTTTCGATTTGTGCTGCTAGCTGTCTGAGGCGCATTGACAGGACTGCCAGCATGTTTAATGCTAATGACGGGTTTGTTGAAATTAATGTGACAAATTCTGTTCGCGGGAAAAAAAGCAGTCGGCTAGGAGCTAACGTTTGGGCATTGGCAGGAAATGGTTTACCGGTAAAAACAGGGACTTCGCCAAAAGGTTCGGGAGGGCCAAATATATGCAGGATTTGCTCCTTGCCCTCAAAGGAAACTTTAAAAATTTTTACCATACCTTCGGTTACGACATAAAATCCGTTGCCGGGATCACCTTCAGAAAAAATCACATCATTTTTAGCCAAGCTTTTTTCAACAGCAATCTTGCAGACGGCATCCAGCTGATCACTGTCCAGCCCGCTAAAAAGAGGAATGTCAGATAAGCTTTTGAAAACCTGCATAATTTTTCCTGCTTAAAAAAATAGCACCCCTTTTTGACTTAAGTCAAGGAAAGCCATGCACAATGCAGATACTATCAGCCCAATTGCTAATAAATTACTTTAAAACACCTTAACCCATATCTAAAAGGAGGAATCAAATGTTTTGTTTTCAATGCGAGCAGACCATGAAAGGCGAAGGCTGCAATAAAAACGTCGGGGTATGTGGCAAAACCGAAGAGGTTGCTGCGCTTCAGGATCTTTTAATTTATGGCGTCAAAGGTTTGAGTCTTTATGCCGCTGAAGGCCGCAAACACACTGTGGTTGACGATGAGGTTAATAAATTTACCTGTGAGGCAATTTTTTCAACTCTAACCAATGTTGATTTTGATCCGGACCGGTTTGCTGCACTGATTCACCAATGCACCGAACATCGTGATCGGTTAAAAGCAGATATATCTGCGGCTGGCGGCAAGACGGATTTTTCGGAAGGTGCTGCAACTTTTACTCCCGAAGACACCCTCGAAGGGTTGGTCCGACAGGGTGAAGCGGTTGGTATCAAATCTGATCCGGATATCAACCCCGATATATTATCACTGAAAGAACTGCTAATCTATGGCATTAAAGGCGTCGCTGCTTATGCCGACCATGCCCGTATTTTAGGGCAAGAAGATGATGTTGTGTATGCCTTCATCCACGAGGGCATGGCCGCCACGCTGGACAATTCGTTAGATGCCGATGCTTTGGTTGGCTTGGTGATGAAATGCGGTGAGATAAATCTTCGCACCATGGAACTTTTAAGCGCTGGCAACACCGGCACGTATGGTCATCCGGTACCCACCCAGGTGCCACTGGGTGTCAAAAAGGGCAAGGCGATTCTCGTCTCCGGCCACGATCTCAAAGATCTTGATTTGATCCTGCAACAGACCGAAGGCAAAGGGATCAACGTTTATACCCACGGTGAAATGCTGCCCTGCCATGGATATCCGGAACTAAAAAAATATGCGCACTTCTACGGTCATTATGGCACCGCCTGGCAAAACCAGGCCAAAGAATTCTCTGAATTTCCAGGGGCAATCGTTATGACCACCAACTGCATTCAAAAACCGCAAGAGGCATACCAAGACAACTTATTTACGACCGGATTGGTGGGATGGCCCGGCATTGAGCATATCGCCGATAAGGATTTTACACCGGCAATTGAAAGAGCACTTGAATTGCCCGGATTTACCGAGGATCAAGAAACTAAATCAGTAATGGTCGGTTTTGGCCATAATGCGGTTATGGGTGTGGCCGATAAAGTAATCGAAGGCGTTAAAAACAAAGCGATTCGTCACTTTTTCTTAGTTGGCGGCTGCGACGGCGCTAAACCGGGCCGAAGTTATTATACGGATTTTGTTGAAAAAGCACCTCAAGATACGGTCGTGCTAACCTTGGCATGCGGCAAGTTCCGCTTTTTTGATAAAGACCTTGGAGATATCGGTGGCATTCCACGTCTATTGGATATCGGCCAGTGTAACGATGCCTTTTCAGCAATTCAAATTGCTGTTGCGCTGGCGGGTGCATTTGAGTGCGAAGTCAATGATTTGCCGCTTTCCATTATTCTTTCTTGGTATGAGCAGAAAGCTTGCGCAATATTACTGACCCTGCTGTATTTGGGTATCAAAAATATGCGTTTGGGACCGAGCCTACCAGCATTCATTACACCCAATATCCTGAACGTATTGGTTGAAAAGTTTAATATTATGCCGGTCTCAACACCGGAAGAGGATCTGCAAGCCATTCTGGGCTAAACAACTAATGGGTGCAGGGCGAAGGGGCTGCCATAATACAATGCCGGCAGCCCTCTAAACCCTATACTTTTAAAGGGAGTACTTCTATGAAATGCCCGGGTCAGGACAGCCGCTATTGGAAACCGGGAGCTATATTTGAAGTCGAATGTCCCGAATGCAATGCTGCGGTTGAATTTTTCAAAGATGATACCACACGTACCTGTCGGAAATGTGGTCACCGTTTTGTTAATCCCAAGATGGATTTCGGATGCGCCGCCTACTGCCAATTCGCCGATCAATGTATTGGAACATTGCCGGATGAAATTGTAGCTCAGAAAGAAGACCTTTTAAAAGATCGGGTCGCCATTGAAATGAAGCGAATATTTAAAACCGATTTCAAGCAAATTGGCCATTCAACACGTGTCGCGCGATATGCGGAAGAAATTGGTAAAGGCGAAAAAGGTAATTTGGCAATCATACTGTGTGCCGCTTATCTTCATGCAATTGGTGTCTCTAAAGCAAAAAGCAACAATGATCGCACCGATTCAGAATATCTGGCCCAAACGAGCCCTGTAATAGCCCGATCGATCTTTCTTAAATTGGGTGCCAATGATCAATTGATAGAGGCCGTATGCGACCTCATCACGAAACTGCATCGTTCTCCCACTGAAGATAATCCGAATTTGAGAATCGTTGCGGATGCGCTGCAAATAGCCACGCTTGAAAAAAAGCAAAAAGAGGATTCAGTGGATCTTGAACGCCTGGAAGAGGCTATAGTCGATTCATTGCAGACGGCAAGTGGGCATCGATTGGCTAGAAAAACATTGTTAAAAGAAACGGTTGCGACAAATTAATCTAACAAATCAGGAATAGGTGTTAGGATGAAAGTCAAACGCAAAATTATTGAAATTGATGATGAACTTTGTGATGGGTGCGGTGACTGCACGCTTTCCTGCGCCGAAGGAGCTCTGGAAATTATTGACGGTAAAGCCAAAGTAATTTCCGATAATTTGTGTGATGGTCTCGGGGCCTGTATTGGGGAATGCCCCACCGGCGCTTTGCGTATCATCGAAAGAGAAGCTGACGAATTTGATGAAGCTGCCGTTGAGAAACATCTGGAAACACGGCCTCAAAATGAATCGACAGCTGCACCCTTTCCGACCGGTGGATGTCCCAGCGCCTCTATTCAGCAGTTCGGCCAAGAGCCGGCAATGGCAAAGCAACCTCTGCCAACGACTGGCCGCCCGACCAGCGAATCAAGCCTTGGGCACTGGCCGGTCCAGGTTCGCTTAGTGCCACCCACGGCACCGTTTTTAAAAAATGCCGACTTGCTGGTGGTCGCGGATTGTGTGCCGGTGGCCTATCCGGATTTACATAAGAATTTTCTAAAAGGACGCGCCATTATGTTGGGTTGTCCCAAATTTGATGACACCCAAGAATACATCGATAAATTTGCCCAAATCTGTTCGCAAAGCGGGATTAAAAGCATCACGACCCTGATCATCGAAGTCCCGTGTTGCTCAGGCCTACCCGTTGTCGTTAAAAAAGGAATGGATATCGCAGGCAAGAATATTCCAATGAAGGAAATTGTCATCAGTACCCGCGGCCAAATTTTAAGTGAAAATATTATTCAATAGCTCTTAAAATTGACTTTTGCTCTACGATTTTTTCTATCCTGCTACCAAATGTAAATGGCGCCGGGCGGTCGCATGATAATAAAGACAACGTATGGAAAGCAAATCTAATGGAAGAATCCTCAAATCAAACCAGAGATGCTTTATGCCCCGAATGTGGCAATGCCTTTAAGGCCTATGTGGATCGCGTGCTGCAAAGCGAGCAGGAAATGGAAGAAAAGCAGACCATTGAATGTCCGGTATGTGGTTGCGGTGAGTGCCAAATTGGCAGCTAATTGATGGTTTGCGTACACTATATTTCGATACTTTTGATAAAAACAAATCGCATTCCCATCGAGTAGGACAATTATTTTATTATGTTTGGGATGTCTGGCGTAAACAACAGTTTATTTCATAAGCCTTGTTTGGTGATGCCCTCTTTTTTCAGTTAAATTGCCTTTCCAACGTAAATTGCCCCACCTTGCAGCCATACCGTTAAAGCACCATATGGAAAAACAATGTTAAAATTGCTAATCATCCCATAAGCATTGAAAAAAAAATAAAAATATGAAAATATAATAATTTAAAAGAGTTCCAGTAAATATCTGCAAAGCTGATTTCTTTTCGATAGCAAATTTGGCATGGTTGACGCGCAACGAATTCGGGACAAAGAAGTTCATAAAGTGATCGATCAGTTTCGTAAGGATCGTACGATTGTGACCTTGAAACTATTGAATCGCAACTATGAACGTCTTACGATGGTTACGGATGTAAGCATTGAGAAAGAAACCTCTTTTTTCCTAATCGACTATCCCTACGGATTTAAAGAAGCAGTTACCGGCATTTCAAACTGGCGCCTTTATTTCGAATGCACCGGCAAAGATAAGATTTTGTACCGGTTCAGAACCAGCGGTGATAAAATTGACGGGCAAGAAATAAGGGTTAAATTTCCAGAGTATATTGAAAAAGTACAGCGTCGCAGACATTTTCGGGTACCAGCACCATCCGGGACGTGCCTTCGAGCGATTATCGACTCAACTCCATATGAATTGAAGACGGTAAATATTAGTCAAGGTGGCGTACTGGCAGGTTTTGTTTTAGCAGCACCTGAAGTACCACCCATCAAAATTGGGTCCAAATGGGAACGGTTGGAATTAATTTTTCGCGATAAAGAGGAAAATATAACGGTGCTGATTGATCAAGCCAAAGTTGTTCGAACAGACAGCCATCCCAAAACGGATGAAACCGTTTACGGTCTAAAATTTACGGCCCTGTCTCGGAAAGCTGAAAAACTTTTGGTGGATCTTATTTATAAGTATCAGCGAGAATTTATCCGCAGAGCCTCCAAACTATATGAATAAATCCTAATTCTATTGGCCATGGCGGTGTTTTAATTCAATGATAGCGCCTGCTTTTTCCAACACAACATGGTCCCAATCTATCTTTTTTACCAAAACACCTTCAAAAAAATCTCCCTCTCGAACAATTTGATCATTGATAACGGCAAAACGACCATCAATATCTTTTGACCACACTAGTGCCTGCAATTCAAAGGTTGTCTCTTTGATGACGAGTGGCCGGTTACCCATACCGATGCTTGAAGGTGACGTTGGTAATTTTCTATTTTGTGAAAATCCGGTAGGTGTCTTTGAAGTCTTTATTGCCATTGGCGATCTTTGTCGGGAATGTTTGGTCGAAGCAATATTTCCCGTTTTTAATTTGGCTTGGCGGTCTCTTTTAAAAGGAATAATGGTGGGATTTTTGGCAACCAATTTTTCTGCCGCCATGTTTGCAGATTGGGGTAACGGTTGGGTTACGGGGGTCGGGTTAGGTTTAATAATGTTGGACTTAAAAAAAATAAAAAATCCAATCACGGCCAGGAATGCCCCCGCAACGCATACATAGGATAATTTAATACCTTTCCAATTTGACTGCACATTGCGTATAATGGTGGTGCGTGTATTAATTCCCAAAGATTGGTCGACCGTTGCAAAGGATTTTTGCGTTTCTTTGTCTACCTTTTTTAGGGCTCGCAATATTGAGCTCAACGTAAATAGATTCCTTTTTATATATCGCTTCCAAAGGTATAGCAGCAATTAAGCGATTGCGTTGGTGAACTGGAAATAAAATTAGGTACGCTCTTTAAGGGTTATCCATAAATATGGGGTATTTTAAGGGAACCATAATCATTGTATAAAATTATCTTGGTTTGGGTGCCGACGATGCCGTCAACCGTAATTTGATGTTTGGCCTGAATCTGCTTAATGGCCTCTTGCGTTAATACATCATACTCTGGGCTTATAGTAACATCCTCATAACCCAAACCTTTTAATAAAATTTTTAATGTTATAATGGAATCGCTGCGAGTCTTTTCAGAAATAGTTCCAAACAGACTAAAGAAATTTTTCCATGGGACAATTATTTGCCCGGACCACAATTGTTTCACGTCATTGACACTCGCTCTGAACGCATCTTCATCGCCAATCCCCTTGAAAGTTAATACGTCTTGCTCCATTTTGCTTAACGTTAAATAGCGGGTGGCCGTTGCCTCCGGATAATAAAACACCAAAATAGCCGGCAGGTTCAATCGCTGCAATAGATCAAGATCACCATTGGTAAAAAGCGTTGATAGGCCGTTTTGCTTGGCGGCCAAACGGAAAAAGACCCGATCAATATCAATATCGTTCAGGTAATTCAATATGCTTTCTTCAGTTTTCCAAAGACTAAATATCGCTTTGAGCGCAGCTTCTCTGGAAGAAAAGGCGCTGTCGTTATCTAATATGTCGCTTAATGGTATCTGTTGTATTACCACCGGCTTTTCTTCTTTTCTAACCTCCACAACATCTCTTGGAGGGACATTATCTGGTTGCAAAGATACCGGTGACGGCGTCTGCTGTGGCTGAGGTGGAGTAATCTTGAATGTTTGCTTTGGCACAATCGGAGCAGCTGCCTGCTGGCTCTGATTTGTGCTCAATATAAAAACAATTAAGACCAATGAAAAACAAAAAATTGAAACAACCCACACCAGGCGGTTGCTTTCGATACGCCAGAAGCGGGGTGAATAACGTTTGCGGCTCATTTCACGGATAGCGGATCTGACAATGCTGGCGCTGATGGTATGGCGATTTAAACCATAGGCGGTTAGCAAGGCACGATCGCAGAGAATATTGATCATGCGCGGAATACCCCGTGAATAATTAAAGATCGGTAGGAAAGCAGAGCGGGCAAACTGGACCTTTTTCTTTAGGCTTGCAATATTTATTCGGTGAAGGATGTAATCGGCGGTTTCACGAAAGGTTAACGGCTTAATATGCCAGTTCAGGGTGATACGCTGGCCCAGCTGCCTTAGCTCATAAGAGTCCAGCATATCTCCAAGTTCGGGTTGGCCCACAAGTACAATTTGCAGCAATTTGTTGGTTGTGGTTTCTAAATTGGAAAGCAATCGAAGCTGTTCAATAACATTGTTTGATAAATTTTGAGCCTCATCAACAATAATTAAAACCCTTTTGCCTGCCGTTTTCTTTTTGATAAGAAACTCATTCAGAAGATCAATTAATTCTTTTGCGTTTTTGGTATCAGATTTAAGACCAAATTCATCATTGATAGTTTTTAACAATTGCAGCGAGGTCAACTTGGGATTAAATATGTAGGCGGCAATTGTATCAATATCTAAACTTTCCAAAAATGCACGACAGAGAGTTGTCTTGCCCGTACCCACTTCTCCGGTTATAGCGACAAAACCATCGCCCTGGGAAATGGAATAGGTCAGATGTGCAAGCGCCTCCTCATGACTACTGCTTAAAAAGAGATAGGAGGGATTGGGAACCAGCTTGAAAGGTCGCTCTTTGAAGCCAAAAAAATTATTATACATTTATATCAGCCTCCTGCCTCCGCAGGCAAGTGCTGCAAACCTTTTGTGAAGCCAAGGACTGTAAACGGGGCAAAAAAATCAGTTTTGTCAGCAGATTATAAAGGAAACGATTTGAAAGTGTCAAGTGATCAGAAGTTCAAGCCCATTGTCAAGCAATGGATAACAAATGAAACGTCTTGCATCCCGCACGGATTGTTTGAAACGATTTCGATCATGGCAAGCACAGGCTAAAATTTCATTATGATGCCGTAATGATCCTGATTTTCATCTCTACACGCTCCAGCGGATTGTCACGCCGGTCTTTGGCTTGATTCACAATTTTATTCACAACATCCATACCCGCAACAACCTCTCCAAAGACCGTATATTGCCCATCTAAATGGTGTGCACGCGCCACACAAATAAAGAACTGCGATCCAGCACTGTCCGGCTGCATAGAACGGGCCATGGATAGCGTGCCGGGCACGTGCGGTAAATCATTAAACTCGGCTTTCAGCGTATAGCCGGGGCCACCGGTTCCGTCATTTTCACGGATTTTATCTTTGGAATTAGGGTCGCCGCCTTGAATCATGAAACCAGGAATAACGCGGTGAAAGGTAGTACCATCATAAAAACCCTTTTCGGCCAAGCGAATGAAATTGTAAACGTGATTGGGAGCTTTATCAGGAAAAAAACGCAGCGTAATATTACCAAATTTTGTTTCAATAACGGCTTGCGTTTTTGCCATTTTCTGAATTTCTAGGGGGTTAAAGGAACGGTATTTGATGTCACCCCAAGATGACAGCGGCAAGCACAACATACATAAAGTCAAAAATGCGAAAATTCTAAAATCCATCCATTCATCTCCTGGGCAAAAATCTCTGATCGATATTGGAAGCAGATTTTGAAAGAACTGCAATTAAAAAAACCATTTCCTGCCAAGTTCTGCCAATGCCTATCTGGTCTATATCAAATAAACCGGGCTAAATTTTAGCCGTTTTATCGACATCGAAACCGATTATGATTGCGCATCGGCAAACAGATTGGCGGGTGCTTCACAAAAATCAGCAGCTTTTTTAGTCTCTACGTAATGGGCCGCCGCTAAAGCGGCTGTGCAGCCATCACCTGCGGCAACAACAATTTGGCGCGCATATTTTTGCCGGAGATCTCCAATCACATAAATGCCGGCAATATTGGTTTCACATTTATCATCTGTAATCACGTAACCGTCGGCATTCATCGGTATTCCGGCCGGAACCAACGAATTATTGGGATCAAAGCCGATGAAAATGAATACACCATCTGTTTCAAGATCACGCTGGGATCCGGTCTGGGTATCTTGCAAGCTGACCGAATGAACGCCATCATCATTGGCAATTATAGCAGTGGTAATGGTATTCCAAAGAATTTCGATCTTACATTCAGCCTTTACACGTTCCTGCAAAATCATGCTGGCTCTCAGGGCATCTCGACGGTGCACCAAATATACTTTTTCTGCCAATTTGGCTAAATAAAGGGCTTCCTCGGTTGCCGTATCACCACCGCCGACCACCACAACGGTCTTATTTCTAAAGAAAAATCCATCACATACCGCACAATACGAAACCCCTTTACCGTAATACTCATCTTCTCCGGGTACATTGAGTTTGCGAGGGCTGCCTCCGGTGGCGATAACCACCGCATAGGTTTTCAATACTTCGCCATTTTCCAAGCGAACGGTATGATATTCAAGGCCGGGCTCCACTGCAATAACTTCCTCAGACTTAATTTCGATGCCATAGGATTGGGCATGCTGAAGAAAATTTTGAGAAAGCTCCGCGCCGCTTATCCGTTCCGTGCCGGGCCAGTTTTCGACCTCATCCGACAAGGTCATCTGTCCCCCTGCGGCCACTTTTTCTATTA
>JASJAZ010000103.1 GCA_030066785.1 Desulfobacterales bacterium
TTTAATTGCGAAACTCTTTTTCATTGCTAGCTCCTATGGTTTTAAGGTGAAATGATAAAACCCTTGCCAAATGGTCTTGCAGCACCTCCTTTCAAATATGATCCATTGTTGGTTCATTCGATCAAACGCAACAAACACTTCTAATAAAGCGTTTTCTCACTTTGTAACCGTCTCATGTAATTTGAATCCGTTTTTCCATAAAGCTTACCACTTGGGACAATGATATCGTCATAATCAAATAGATCGCGGCAATGGCGAAGTAGACCTCAAATACCAGAAAGGTTTCGGCCACAATGGCGTTGGCCTGCATGGTCATTTCGTAAACCGCAATGACACTTACCAGCGAAGAGTCTTTAATCAGCGATATGGCCTGGCTGGTCAGCGGTGGCAAAATTCGACGGATGGCCTGTGGTAATATGATATCCGTATAGGTGTGAACAGTGCCTAAACCAAGGCTATGAGCTGCTTCCCACTGACCGCGGTGAATCGATACGATGCCGGCCCGATAAATTTCGGAAGCATAGGCGCCTTCAAACAGGCTAAGCGCCAAAACGGCGGCGCCAAACCTTTCCAAACCGATGACCGGCGCCACGATAAAATAAACAAAATAGATTTGCACCAAAAGCGGGGTGTTGCGGCTGGATTCTAAATAAAGCCGCGCCATCATACGCAGCCCGGCAAAATTGGATAAGCGCATAAGGGCTGTGACCAAACCGATGACGTAGGTGACGATTAGGCTGATCCATACAATATTGAGGGTGATTTTCAGGCCTTGTAAAATCGGCCCGGCTTTGAAATGACCGGCATCAAATTGGAATAAAAATTTGGGGACGCGAAACCATTGCCAGAAATAACCTTGATTTTCAGCACCCCGGATCACAAACCAAAAAAGACCCAGGACAAGAAGCAGATAACCGAGGATGTCGAAAATCTTTTTCTTTTTCAGAATGGTAAATGCACTAATGAACCAGTTCCTGTTTGCCGTCATGGTTCCTCATTCAGGTTCAGGTGCGCGCGTAAGAATTGTTTCGGTTTCAGAAGAAGTTGCTACTTTAAATCGTGCTAGCGGTCTAGCGCAATACGCCTGTCTTTATCACAGACCAAGGCAAAATTAAAACCAGTATTTTAGGAAGTGGTTCAGAGCAGCGAATAATTGAGCCCGATTTTGGAGCGGCAGGATTGGTAAAGATCAAGATATTCTTGGCTGGGTTGAAGGGTGGCCAAATCATAGCATTCGGCCAAGCATTGCCCCAGGGGTGCATCGGCAATAGTGGTCTCGTAGCGAGCCAGCAAATCCATTACAATGGTATTGGCTTCGCGTCGCGATATTTTTTGATGGGCGGCAACATGTCCGGCCTCAGCGCAGACACGCGCTTCCATGCCGGTTGCTCGCTCAGGGTGTCGATTGCGGGCCGGTGCGCAGGCCAACAGATTGGCGCCGGAAACAGATGCCGCTATCGAAATAGCCGCCATCTCATAGATAACCATGTCAGTGCAGGGGCCGGCGGCGGAAAAGGGGCTCACCGCGATGGGGGAATGGGTGTTGCGACTCAGGGCTTGGGATGTAACGGCGATCAGCCACAGCAGCTCGCGGCAACTATTGCAGCCGTGGTGCAGATGGAGGGGAAAACCGCAGTGCCACTGGGCTTCGTAGGCTAATAAGCCGAGGAAATGGTGGGCGACGTGCACGATGGCGGTGGTTTCCGTGCCACCGGCAAATCCGCCCAATAGCGGGCCGTAGAGGCCATATTTGTTGTGACCGCTATGGCGCATAAAAACAACCTTCTTTATGCGTTCGTAATCGACTTTTAATTCGGATATGGCCGCAATTCCCAACCCATCGTTGGGCAATACACCAAAGGCAGGTTGCATGGCTGCCAGCGTGGCATCGGACCGTTCGGCATTGGTAACCAGGTTATGTATGCCGATAAACGGCCGGCCGGCGGCCCGGGCAGCCTCGCGCAGTTTAATGACATTCCAGATGGCGGCTTCAGTTTCTTGGGGTGTGGCCGCCTTGATGGGACGGCCGTTGATGGTTTGGCTGAAAGCGCTTGAAAATGTTTGGGCCAACGGTTCCTGGGCATAACTTTGAACCATGGCCACAAAACGCTCCTCGGCCACCGGTGTGCCCACCGGGGTCATAACGACAAATGGGGGTGTGGGGTCCTCTACCCGACGGGATGTCATGACCGCCTCATCGCGTCCCTGACCATAGGTAACCGTGCGGGGGGCATTTTGAACGGCCTGCACGACCTCCTCACGGTTAAACTGGATCAGACGGCCGGTATCGCGGCAGTAAATGCCAACTTCTAAAAACAGGTCCAAAGCCGCCTGGTAAAGCCGGTCGGCCAGGTCATCGTCATCTGGTACCACCTTCTGTGAATTATATCGGATATCATATTTTTCAGCGAGCTGGCGTGCCGCTGCGGCCAGCTGCATATCGAATTTTTTCTCTTTAAACAGGGGCCCGTTTTCACTGCGCGCAATTACCTCCCAAAACCCGATCATGGTTGTGCTCCTATACTTGTTGACACCATTAATTGTCTGGCGGTCTCTACCGCTTCAGCCGCGTCCTCGCCGTAACCATCGGCGCCGGCCTGAAAGGCCCATTCCCGAATAACCGGCGCGCCGCCCAGCATGATTCGAAAGTGATCACGTATGCCAAGCTCAGCAAGAATTTTAGCTATATCGGGCATATGGGCCATGGTCGTGGTTAAAATTGCGGACGCGGCAATGATATCAGCCTCCACCTCTTGGGCTTTTGCAATCAGCGCCGAAACTGCCACATCCGCCCCCATATCGTAAACCGTAAATCCAGCTGCCTCCAACATGACCTTGACAATATTTTTGCCCAAATCATGCAGATCGCCCTGAATGGTGGCAATGACAATTGTTCCGCTGGAGCCGCCATTTTCCCGGTCCTGCAGGTGAGGTTTCAGCACTTCCAATGCGGCGGTCATGGCATCTGCGGCTAGCATCACTTCCGGGAGAAAGTATTCCAGCCTGGCAAATAAATCACCAACAATTTCCATACCGCGCGCATAGCCTTGCTGGATTACCTTGAAAGGATCGAAGTCCTTGGCCATGGCTTCGTGGGCCAGCGCAATCGCGCGTGTCTCATCACCTTTGACCGTCGCATTAACGATACGGTCTAAAAGATCTTTCATGTTGCCTCCTAATGGTGCGAAAATCTTCCAACGAGAATTTTTAATTGACAGAAGATATATCAATTAATATATAAGATCAGGGTCGTCAAGAAAAATTCTGATTTCTGCGCCTCTCCGGTTATATTTGCTGTTCAATGACATCAAGCTATGATGATTCGCTTTTGTTTGGAGGGAAACGCCGATGCCGGATGGTTTTGGTTTGCAGTGCACGCCCCAATATCGCCTATTGTCCCGATCGCAGATCCAGGAACTGCACCGGGCGACACTGGAAGTGCTTGAGACAGTGGGGGTTCGGATTCATCATGCCGAAGCGCGGCAAATGTTACAGGCCGCCGGCGGGCGCATTAAAGCTAGCGATATTGTGCAGATACCGGGATATCTGGTTGAAGAGGCGATTAATCATGCGCCATCGTGTGTAACCATTTTTAACCGCCAAGGCAGGCCGACAATGCAATTAGAAGGCCGCAATATCTATTACGGCCTTGGTACCGATTTGCTGCAAACATGTGATTCGGAGACGGGCGAATTACGCCCATCTTGCCTGCAAGATGTTGCCAATGCCGCCCGCGTGGCGGATTACTGCCAAGAAATCGACTTCATTGCATCACACGGCTTTCCCCACGATGTGCCGGCAAACATGGCATTTGTGGCTGAATTCATGGTGCAGGTGCAAAATTCTACCAAGCCCATTTATTTTACAGCGGCGGGTCAACAAGATTTGGCGGTAATTGTTGACATGGCCGTAACGATTGCTGGTGGCGATGCACAATTACGGAATAAGCCTTTTTTAATTCATTATGCCGAACCGATCAGCCCCTTGGTACATTCTAAGGCGGCGGTAGACAAGCTCCTGTTGTGTGCTGATCGGGGTATACCCCTGAATTACGCCCCAGCCCTGCTTTCAGGGGGAACCGGGCCTGTCACTTTAGCGGGTGCGATTGTTACTGCCAATGCCGAGGCGCTAAGTGGTTTGGTAATGCAACAACTGCGCGCCAAAGGTGCTCCCATGATATCTGGTTTTAGCGTGACGCCGCTGGACATGCGCGCTGGAACAACGGTGTATGGCAGCCCAGATGAACGCCTGACACATTCGGCCTGTTGTGACCTTTACCATTACTATGGTCTGCCTGTATGGGGTGAAGCCGGATGCAGTGATGCCAAGGTTTTGGATCAGCAAGCGGCCTTTGAATCAGCCTTTTCCATTTTAATGGCGGCATTGGATGGCTGTAACCTGATCCACGATATTGGCTATTTAGGCCAAGGCTTAATCGGATCACCCGCCAGCATCGTCATGTGCAACGAACTGATCAGCTACGTCCGCAGAATCATGCGCGGCTTCAATATGGGCCCCGAACGCTTGGCGATTGACCTCATTCGTCGCGTGGGACCCGGTGGCCATTTTCTGGCCGAAGATGAAACCGCCGAATTTTTCCGCCAAGAACATTGGATTCCAACATTTAGCAACCGCGACAATCCGGAAAACTGGGTTTTTAAAGGAAGTCCCCGTTATCTGGAGACCGTTACCCAAAAGGCCCGTGAGATTATGGCAAGCCATATTCCGGTTCCGCTGCCGGATACGGCTTTAAACCGATTGCAAGCAATCTATCATAAGGCCGAGCAGCAATTAACCAATATGGTTTTCAAGACCTAAGCAAGTTTTGGTGTAAACCTAATTTTCTATGACCGACCGTACCGTCATATCCGATGGCATTGTACCGACCCTCTGCCGCCAATGCGACATGCGCTGCGGTATTGATGTGCACATCCGCGGCGGTCGTATAACCAAAATCAGCGGCCGTAAATCCCATCCGGAAAACAGTGGCCGGGTGTGTGCCAAAGGGCCGGCCGCCGTGGATCTGGTTTACCATCCCGAGCGGTTGCGGGTGCCGCTAAAAAAGCAATCGGACGGCACTTTCCTTTCGATTGGCTATGAACAGGCCTTGGATGAAATCGCTGCTGCCATGAAAGGCATTCGTAAACGCTACGATGCCCGTGCGATGGGGGTATGGACAGGTGAAGCCATCGGTTTTTTGCAGCAGGAAGCCTATGCGCGACGTTTCGTCCATGCTTTCGGATCACCCAATTACTTTTCAGCCGAATCTGTATGTTATGCTGCACGCCACATCGCCTATCAGCTGGTACAGGGCTATTATAACGCATGCCCGGATTATGCCAATGCCCGTACCATCGTGTTTTGGGGAGCCAATTTGGGCCACAGCCATCCCCCTTATATGTGGGCCGTTGAGCAAGCCCTTAGAAAGGGCGCCCGTTTGATTGTCATTGATCCCCGGCGCACGGCAGCGGCCCGTAAAGCGGATCTTTTTCTTCAGATTCTGCCGGGAACCGATGCAGCGCTTGCTTGGGGTGTCGCGCATCTACTGATTGCCGACTCCCAATACGACAAGTCGTTTGTTGCCAACTACAGCCTCGGGTTTGAAGCCCTGGCAGCCTATGCCGCTCGGTTCACGCCGGAATATGTTGCGTCTCAAACCGGATTGCCAATTGACGGCATCCGGCGATTGGCCAAATTGGTGGCAGAAGGGCGTCCGCGGGTGGCCCATTATGCGGGTATATCCATGGAGCATCAATCCAATGGACTCAACACAGTTCGGATTATTGCGGCTTTGGCAGGACTATGTGGTGCAGTGGATCAGGCTGGGGGTGATATCTGGCCGCAGGTCGCCCCTTTAAGAAAGTTAACCCTCTATGATAGCCATCCATTGAGTGATCAAGGGCCCATCGGACAGCAGCGATTCCCAGCGCTATACCATTTTCGCAAACAGTGCCACTCCATGGAATTGATGGATACGATTTTGGATAACAATCCTTACCCGCTGCGCGGAATGATCATCACGGGCGCAAATCCTGTTTTGACCAATCCGAATGCCGGTAAAGTACACAAAGCCTTAGCGGCGTTAGATCTTCTGGTAGTGCGGGATCTTTTTTTAACGCCCACAGCCAAACAGGCATCCTACGTTCTGCCGGCGGCCAGTTTTCTTGAACGCAGCGAACTGCACAGCTTCCCGCATCGGCAGCAAATTCAGTTGACAACCAAAATATTAGATGTTGATGGGGTCACCGATGAGTATACCTTTTGGCGCGATCTGGCTGAGCGGCTGGATTTAAAAGACCCATATTTTCCCTGGTCAACCGAAGAAGAAGTGAATGGCTGGCTGCTGGAGCCGGCGGGTGTGAGCCTGGAAAAGATGAAAGCTTTAGCCGATGGCTATGTTTACGCTCCGCTCGAATTTAATAAATACCGCTCACAACCGTTTCCCACTGCGTCCGGGCGTTTTGAATTTACATCGGCTTACCTCAAAGGATTGGGGCACTCCGAACTGCCCGAGTACGTTGCCCCTGATGTTAAACCCAATGCGCAAAAAGCCTATCCACTGGTATTGATTACCGGAGCGCGCTATCCACTCTATTATCATTCGCGTTTCCGAAATATCAAACGGCTACAGCGCGTCAAACGTGCGGTGGTTGAAATCGCGGCCCCCGACGCAATGGCGCTGGATATCACAGACGGTGAGCAGGTGCGGGTGGAGACCCGGCAGGGCGCCATCGTTTTGGCCGTCCAAATTTGTGCCCGGAGCGATATTCGAGCCGGTGTCATCCAGATCGGTCATGGTTGGGATGAAGCCAATGTAAATTTGTTAACCGATGATACCGACCTGGATCCGATCAGTGGATATCCTAATTTAAAACTGGTACCGGCTCGCATTCGTAAATTGGAATCGGATTAAGAAATGATCAAATGCCTTTTTAAAGTATGTGCCGACCGGTTTGTTTGGGAAAATTTTTGAGGCGGGCAATTTTTGCAAGGTTTTAGAGGGAATGTTTGATGCTGCATTTATTGAACAACAGGTTCATAAAATTTGCGCTTTTACTTTTTCGACAAAATGATCAAGATGAACATTTAAGGCCTTTTGCACGCGGGCGGCATCACGATTTTCGAGCGCAACGATTACTTCCTTCAAGTCGTCAAAATGATGTAAGAATTCAGTTAACTGAAATCCAACATAATACCAAAATCGGGTAATTTTGATCAGTAATTTGGGCAGCATTTCTTGAAGTGTTTTATTTTGGGTGGCTTGGTAGAGAATAGTGTGAAATTGGGTATCGAAGTGATTCAGGGTATCAATGGTAGCTTTATTTTGTCGATCCAACGCCTCTACTTCACGAATGATGGTTTTGAGCTGAACAATTTGCCCTGGGGTGATTTTATCAGCCGCCAGTTGACCAACCAATTGTTCAAGCCAGCGCCGAACTTCGATAACATCCCGAATTTCCATAATTTCGATGGTTGCTACTTGAGTACCGACTTGGGGAATAATTTCGATCAGACCCTCTTCCTGCAGCTGCAAAAATATTTCACGTAACGGGGTGCGGCCGATCTGGTATGCTTGCATCAGCTCTTTTTCGTATAAGCGCTGACCGGGCGATAGACTGCTGGTAATGATGCGATTGCGCAAGCTCTGATAAGTTGATTTTTTAATCGTCATATTTATCCATTTGTTTCAATCTGATAGTTGCAGGGGATATGTTCTCATCGGTTTTTAAATGGGCAAAGAACGCTATTTGATGGCTTGTCCCGCGGGGCCAAAATCAATTAATATATAATTAATATATTAATAAAGGTCAATGTAAAATCAATTATTTGACAAAAGGCAGCTTGCGGCCCTGCAGCACTAACGCCAAATTGTTCCAATCCGCAGCGTAAGGTCTTGATTAAAAATTGACTTAATAATGTAATTTGATTAAAGCTTCCAATCAGTACCAGCATAGTAAGGTTACCCACTTCTTTTTTTCATCATTAGAAACAGGAGTATCTCATGGTCAGAACCGAAATTTCACTTTTTATGAAAAACCAACCCGGTGAGCTTGGCAAGCTTTCGGCCTTGTTTTTCCAGGAAGGCATTAACATCGATGCGATTATGATTCAGGATGCATCGAAATACGTGCAGGATCTATTTCAAGCCCGTGGCAAGTCATTGAAAAGAATCGCTTCCGTGGCCAGCTATAACTCCATGCGCAAAGATTCAGCCCAATTTGCGCTGATTCGCATGCTGGTTAATAACACCGATCAGGCCATGGAACTGCTCAACCAAAACGATTACATATTCGACATTATGCCGGTAATTACAGTCGAGTTGGATAACAAACCCGGTCAACTAGCTGAAATGGCATCTAAATTTGGTCGCGAAGGCATCAATATCAACTATGTTTACGGCTCCGTCTCCGGGCCGGATGAGAAATGTCTTTTTGTATTTTGCCCAGAAGATATTGATTTGGCATCTCATATATTTAAGGACTGATAATCTTGATCATCTGCAGGCGGATAAATGTTTACCAATCCTCTGGTCGAAACTGCCATAGGCCGTTACTTGTGGTGATTCACATTTTACAATACTATTTACAGCAATAGCCCAACGATTGCATGCGTCATTGGCCACTGTTTCCCATCCTTCTAACCTTCCTTATTGGATCTAGTTTTTTCGTCCGACCGTCGATGGCTGACGAAAAAATTGATGTCCCCAATATTGATCGCAATGCCGCTCGGATTGACAAACTGCCGCCGGATACCAGAGGTGGACAAGCGTATCGTTTGGTATATCGGGTTGATGTGCCCATTGATGTTTTATGGCGATTTAAAACCGATTTTTCCAATCCTGTTTTTCTGTCCAATAAATTTATCACCACACATCGACTCATTCGCCGGACGGCTGCAATGGCCGTTACCGCGATCGAATACGCCCAACGCCCTAAAATAGTATTTCAATGGCAGACACGCTTGTTGCCACTAAAGTATCGTTTGGAATTTCAGTTGTTAAATCCAGAACAATGTCAACAGCGATTTCATTATGGCTATATTCAACTGCAAGACCGGGGCAACCAAACGCTGGTGACCCATGTGGCTTATTTCGATTTTTGGGGTGCCTTTCTATGGGCCAATTATCCTTGGAGAGGCGGCATGGCTTCTTTTCTGCGGTATATGGCCCGCTGGGAGCAAGAAACCGTCCCTTTTGAAATGCAACATGATCATCGTTGATGATCGTCGGATTTTTCCAGATGAATTCCCTTGGGCCGCTGATAACCCATTGTGGGTGAAGCTATCGTTTAGCTGGGAAGTCCGGGAACAAAACGGCATCCTTGACGGGTATTGCGACACTCAAGGGTGTCATGGATCCGTTTGAGGGTCTCCCGTTTATTTAGGGACCATTTTGGCGCCACCAGTTCTTCGCGATGGGGATCGCTGGTTAGGCGTTGAATAATCAGATCCGATGGCAGTCGCTCCAGAAAATCGCAAACCAAATCCGTGTATTCCGCCTGGGAAAGACAATGGTATTGACCTTGCTGATACATTTGCTCCAAAGGAGTGCCCTTGATGACATAAAGAAGATGCAGCTTGATGCCATCGATGGGCATCTGAGCAATAATATCAGCGGTTTTGAGCATATCATGACGTGTTTCCCCAGGAAGCCCAAGAATCACATGCGTGCAAATTTTAATGCCGTGGCCGATGGTTTGCGCCACAGCCTGCCTAAAACAGTCGAAGTCATGGCCTCGGTTTATGTGTAATAAAGACCGATCATGGGCTGACTGCAAGCCGTATTCGATCCAGATCAAATATTTGCGGGTATAGCTTTCCAGTAAATCCAGCACGGAATCATTAACACAATCGGGTCGCGTGCCGATGGAAAGCCCGACAATATCCGCCACCGCCAGAGCTTCGCCATACCGCTGTTGGAGAGTTTCGACCGGTGCATGAGTGTTGGAAAAAGATTGAAAGTAGGCCATAAATTTTTGGGCCTTATACCTGCGGCCCATGTGTTTTTTACCTGCTTCTAATTGGGCCGTAATCGAAAGCCCGCGGTCAAAAGCACCGGTGCCGGAGCCCTTGACGTTGCAATAAATGCACCCTCCGCGGGATAGGGTGCCATCCCGGTTGGGACACGTCATGCCAGCATCTACCGAAATTTTTTGGACTCGACAGCCAAAAATACCACGTAAGTAACTATTAAAATCACGGTAGCGTTGCACCATTGCCATATCGCCGCTGTATTATTAGTATAACGTTTCGCATTACCATAACCATTTGCGCAACTTATTTAAAATATAATTTTTGGGTTTATCTTTTACAACGACTGATTTAGATTTAGGGGCAGTCATTTTAACAAACGCTATAGCCGGCGTGCTATTTCGGGATGCGCGGTGGCACCAAAATTGATTGAGAGGCTGCAACATTTTCAGATTTGGACGTTCGCGGTTTGATACCCAATATGAGTAAAAATCGAGCTGCATACGATGTATTGGTAATCGGTGCGGGCCACGCCGGCTGCGAAGCTGCATTGGCGGCCGCCCGCATGGGTTGTCGTGTGTTGTTGCTGGCCATTGATCTGGACAAGGTGGCGGCCATGCCGTGCAGCCCATCCATTGGGGGTATGGCCAAAGGACAGTTGGTCAAGGAAATCGATGCACTGGGTGGCGAAATGGCCAAGGTTACCGACCAGACGGCCATCCAATATCGAACCCTGAATACCAAGAAAGGTCCGGCGGTGCATTCATCACGAACCCAGAATGATAAAAATCGTTATCATATGGTCATGAAAGCGGTCCTCGAGCAGCAGCCGAACCTGGATTTGAAACAAGCGATGGTGGAACGCCTTGGGGTGGAAAACGATCGAGTCGTCGGCGCCATCGATCGTTTTGGTTATGAGTATCCGGCCCATTGCGTGGTCATCGCCACCGGAACATTTTTAAGTGGCTTGGTGCATATTGGTTTTAAATCGATAAAATCCGGAAGGGCCGGCGAATTCGCCTCGTACGGATTGGCTGCTGATTTAAAAGCATTGGGTTTTACCCTGGGTCGTATGAAAACCGGTACCCCCCCACGCTTAAAGAAAAACAGTATCGATTTTTCTAAATTTGAACAACAATCATCGCTTGCCGAACCGATTCCATTTTCATTTTTTACCCAAAAAATTTCCCTGCCCCAACGGCCCAGTTACATTGGATATACCAACGCCAGGGCCCACCAGATTGTGCAGGAGAATTTAAAACGATCGGCGTTGTATGGCGGCACTATTACAGGTGTTTCGGCCCGCTATTGCCCGTCCTTTGAAGATAAAATCTTTAAATTTCCGGAGCGGGATCGGCACCAGATCATACTTGAACCGGAGGGCCTGGACACCGAGGAAATATATGCCAGCGGATTGGGCAATAGCCTTCCCATGGAAATCCAGGTTCAGCTCGTGCGCTCGGTGCAGGGACTGGAAGAAGCTGAGATCATGCGACCGGCCTATGCCATCGAGTACGATTATATTAATCCAATCCAACTGAAACCAACGCTCGAAACCAAACGCGTTGGGGGACTTTTTTTGGCTGGACAGATAAACGGAACCTCGGGTTATGAAGAAGCCGCCGCACAAGGACTATGGGCAGGCATCAATGCCGCAAGTCAAGTACAGAAGCGCCCGCCATTTATCTTGGATCGTTCCCAGGCTTATATGGGCGTTTTAATCGATGATTTAGTAACTCGGGGCACCCGCGAGCCCTATCGCATGTTTACATCCCGGGCGGAATACCGCTTGATGCTGCGTGAAGATAATGCGGATCTGCGGCTAATGGCAATTGGCCATGACCTCGGGTTGATTGATAAAAATAGCCATGAAGACGTCAAGGGCCGTAAGAAACAAATTGCGAACGAAATAAAACGTGTGAAATCCGTGGTAATCAAGCCATCCGCAGAAACCAACGCATATTTAAACAGCCGCCGCACTGAATCTTTGAATAGCGGCGTCTATTTGGATCAATTGGTAAAAAGGGCTGAATTGGATTATGATGCCGTAAATAGCCTGGCACCCAGCCCGGAACCGGTTGCTGAGACCGTGGCGCGGCAAGTCGAAATTGAAATAAAATATGAAGGCTATATCAATCGTCAACTTAAAGAAATCGAAAAATTCAAGGACTTAGAACAAATCAAAATACCGGAAATATTTGAATTTAGCGATGTGCACGGACTTTCCAATGAAATCAAGGAAAAATTAACGACCGTTAAACCCTCTACTTTAGGACAGGCTTCGCGGATTGATGGTATGACACCAGCGGCCATTTCCGTTTTATTGATTGCGCTGAAATCGGGAAGATTTTTAGATAAATAACCGTTGGTCAAATCGGCGCTGCCCGTGGTAATCACTGGGAAGCAGGAAGAGTCACCGGGACGATGAAACTGAATATTTTTAACCGGCATGCTATGATTTGGTTGCATTTGTTTGGCAACGCATGCGGGCCGGGAAATCGACTTGACACTGGCAAGGTTGTAACTTATCTTACCTTTTCCAATATTTTACAATATTCATAAAGGGTTAGAACACATAAGGCAGATTTAGAGAGTTACATATGGCCGAACAGGATTACTATAAGATTCTTGGTGTCAGTAAAAAAGCCTCAACCAACGATATAAAAAAGGCTTATCGCAAGCTGGCCATGAAATATCATCCCGATCACACCAAAGGCGATAAGCAAGCCGAGGAAAAATTTAAAAAAATAAGCGAAGCCTATGCGGTCTTAAGTGATGCTGAAAAGCGCAAACAGTATGACATGTTCGGCTCTGCTGGCTTCCAGCAGCGCTATTCACAGGAAGATATTTTTCGAGGCTTTGATTTTAGTGATATATTTAAAGAATTTGGTTTTGGGGGTACCAACTTTTTTGGTGGCAGCGGCGGGCGAGGTACCCGTTTTTCTTTCGGCAAGGGCTCACCATTTAACGCCCGGGCGCGGCAACAGCCACAAATGAAAGGTTCTGATCTTGTTTATGAACTGGCTTTGACCGTACGGGAAGTTGCCAACGGTACGACTAAAACCGTCAGCCTGCAACATGGGGGTCGCACCGAAACTGTGGCCGTCAAAATACCCCAAGGGTTGATTGACGGCAAAAAAGTGCGATTAGCCGGCAAAGGTGAACCAAGCCCCTATGGAGGCCCTCCTGGAGATCTTTTCATCCAGTCAAAAGTCGTTCCCGACGGGATTTTTAGTGCGGATGGGTATGACGTGATGATTGATTATGACATTAAGTTGAGCGACGCTATTCTGGGAACGCGTATTCAAGTGCCGACATTGCAGGGCAAAGAACTCAGTTTAAAAATACCACCGGGCACCAAACACAAGACCAAAATGCGATTGCCCGGTCAGGGTATTCCACACATGCGCGGCAGCAACAAAGGCGACCTCTTTGTCCGCATCAATGTACAGCTACCCCAAAAATTGACCGACGAGCAGAAACAAATCATCCAACAACTTGCGGCAACGGGGCTGTAAGGCATTAAATTTATTGACAAGTGTAACTATTTCCTGATATTTCTTAAGAGATTCGGGCAGTTGCTGGTCTAATGCGTGCAGTTCGGTAGGCATTGCAAACATGAGATTGTTTTTAGAAGATATAATCGCTACCCGCAGGTCTAACGCCAGCATTTAGCAGTGATGATTTACGCTTCTTTAAATTCAAATCTATTAAAATTTGCGCTTTCATCGACGAACCAGAGCGCCGGGAATGATTAATCGCAATCGATGTATTCGGCAGCATAGCTGAGTTTGATTTTCTGGTTGCAGACGGGCTCGACTATGGGGTGGAGTAATTGGGATTGCCCGATATATCTAATTAGAAACTTTAACCGTGAGGGTATGTCATGATCACTACATGTGAGCAGTGTCAAACAAGCTTTAGCTTAGATGAAGCGCTCATAGGCAAGACAGGCTCCAAGGTCCGATGTTCCGTCTGTAAACACATATATACGGTTTTGCCGCCGGCAGAGCCGGAAATGCCAATCGAACTTGAAGAACAGGTCCCGACGCCGGAATCCGAGAAGACCTCTGAGGGGCTCGACCTGGAAACGGATATGGCGGAAGTAGAAAGTATGGAAAGTCATGCTGGGCCTAACGATTTGGATGCGCCTGCGGCTGATGCCATTGATTCGAATGCGGGTGATGATATGGAAGCCGCGCTGAAAGAGTTAGAACAAAATGATTTTGATTTCGATTCAGAATTTGATGTGAGCTCCAAAGATCTGGAGCCGGAAATGTCGATCGAATCCGAAGAAATTGATCTATCCGAGCTTGAAAATATCCTTGATCAGGATGATACGCCACCGCCGGCACCTTCAGAAGAAGAACCGGAAGAACTGGAATTTGATTTCGACGCTGCCCAGGAAACCGTTAAGGAGCCCGTTGCGGCTGAAGCGAAACCAACAGAAGTAGAAGCAGCCGAACCTCAGGAATTAGATTTAGCGTTAACGGAAGAAGAATCTGCCGATTTAGAAGATTCACTGCCAGATTTAGATGACCTCGATTTAGAATTTGAAGGTGACGTATCAGGTGTAGAGGAAACCGACATTGCCGAATCAGATCTTGAACTTGAGATCGAACCGGAAGATAGTGAATTGGCCGAAACAGCCGATTTATCAGTCGCCGAAGATCAGCTGGACGATATTGATGATCTTGATTTAGAATTGGAGCCCGCGGATGAAGCCGAACCTTCGTTATCAGAAGTGAATGGTGACGATACTATCGAGGATATTGAAGAGCTTGATATAGAGCTTGAATCTGACATGGAAGCAGTGCCCACTATGTCAACGCCAGGCGACGACGATGCCATCGAAGATATCAGTGACCTCGATCTGGAAGTAGTTGAAGATCTGGCATCAAGCGATTCTGATGATGCGCTGGCCGAACCTGATGGGTTGGAAGAACTCGATCTTTCCGATATTGAAGATTTATCAGATGAAGAACTAGAACCGATTGAAGATCTGTTAGATGAATCTGAGACCGAAGAAGCATCACCGGTTGCAGCTCTGGAAGAAAATTTGGAGAAAACCGATGAGCTCGATTTGTCAGATATTGAAAAAATTCTAGACGCAGAAGATGCAGGTGCCCTTGAGACTGACGCTGATGAACCCGAAGAGCTTGAATTTGATATGGATTTTGAAGCGGAAGAGGGTGATTCAGCTCCCGCTGGCCCGGTGGATGATTTTGATGCCACGGAAGAGCTCGATTTGTCCGATATTGAACGTATGATTGAAGAAGAGGGCCAAACTGCTGCCGCTGACATTGTTGAGGAGGAAGCGGATGATTTTGAACTCGAGCTCGATTTAGAACCGGAGATTGACGATATTGAAGAAGCAACGGCGGATGATGCCGCGCAACCCCAGGAAATCGAAGATATTTTTGAAGAACCTGGCGGCGATGAGGTAGACTTAGAACTGGAGGCCGATGACGATGCGGAAGCGCTGCTTGCCGATGAACCCGAAGAAGAATATGAAAACTTAGAAGAGGTCGAGGATTTTTTACAATATGATGATGAGGCCGTAGAAGATGAACCACCGGTAAAGCAACCCGGCGCGGCCCCAGTAGACAAGCCCAAAAAACGAGTTCGCCCACCCCTTCTCATATTGCTCGTCCTTCTGTTGCTTGTCGGCGGGGTGGTCGGCCTTAATTCAATGGGGATTAAAATACCGTTTGTCAGCGATATTCAGATTCCGTTTCTTAGCAGTATCAAAATCCCGTTTATTAGCGACCTGTTGGGGCCCAAAGTTGAAGATCCCGGTAATTTACGCATCTATACATCTGACATCGTCAGTCGCTTCGTTGACAATCCCAAAGCCGGCAAGCTTTTTATTGTGCGCGGCAAGGTTCGTAACGGTTATTCCGAACCACGCAGCTTCATCAGACTGAGCGCCAAGCTTTATAGTGAGGGTAAAAAACTGGTAAAAACCAAACAGGTTTTTTGTGGCAACGTTCTGTCTGATTTGCAGTTGCAGAGTCTGCCCATCCAGCAAATCAACAAAAAACTGAACAATCGGCTGGGGCATAAACGTGCCAATGTCGATGTACCGCCGGGTAAATCAATACCTTTTATGGTTGTTTTTTCGAACCTGCCGGCAAATCTGGAAGAATACACGATCGAGGCGGAAAGCTCAACGGGAGCATGATCGCTTTGGAGCCCTTTTCGGACTTGACTTATCGTTAATCAGCTGTTAGACAGTCCGTTGTCATTTTTCAGGGCAGCCGCTTGGGATGACTTACATTAGGCGATGTAGCTCAGTCGGTTAGAGCATGCGGCTCATATCCGCAGTGTCCGGGGTTCAAATCCCTGCATCGCCACCATTGCTAAGAAAAAGCTGTAATCCTATTGGATTACAGCTTTTGTGTTTCAAAAGGAATGAATAGTTTTTTTGTTGGTCCAGTGGTTAGCCGGGAAACAACTGCTCAGCCTTGAGGTAATGAAAGCCAATGTCACGGCGCAGATCGAGCCGGTTGCCACTATCATTTTCACGGGGAATCACCCGAATTTTACCGTTGTCATAAGCAGCCAACAATTTTTTCCGCAACCGATCCGCCACCTCGCCCCGCTTTTCGCCCGTTTTTACGGTGCTATTGGCATTTAAAAAGGCCACGCGGGTGCCATCCGATTTAAATGTTTCATCATAGGTCATGGCCGAGGGGATGATTTGGATACCCTTGCGCCGCATGTATTTCA
>JASJAZ010000104.1 GCA_030066785.1 Desulfobacterales bacterium
CTTGCCTGGCTATGAACTTCTTTGCGAAATTTATTGGAAGAATCAATCCTTCAATCAAGCAGAGGATCTATTGGCCCGTTGCCCGCAAGATTTAGTTGAATCAGTGGCGCTATATTTGCTGAAAGGCGAAACTTTTGTGCGGGCAAACCAATTGGAAAAAGCCAAAGCATTATACCATCAATTTATCAGCACCTATGGTTGGAATGACCAGATTATGAAAAGTTTGGCCTATACCCACGAGGCACTCGGCGAGACCGAAAACGCCCGACAGGCATATTCTGAAATTCTCGATCGCTGTAAAGGTTGTGGCGCCCGCGTGGATGTTGCCGTTAAACATCGTTATGCAAATCTATGTTTTGCCTCTGGTGAACGTTCCAATCATGTCCTGGAACTCTACTTTGATCTTTTAAAGCATAGCCCCCAAAATGCCGCTGAGTATTATGACAAAATCAGCCGTATATATACGTCCAGCGGCAATGAAGGTGAAGCTCAGCGATATCGTGCTTTTGCTCAGAGGTTAACCTCAAAAGTCAACCAATGATAATTGATAAGGGCGGACGCTTAAATTATTAACGCCATTTGATCCCCTTCCTCTATGGTCGATTATTCTATTATCATACCGGCATTTAATGAAGAAGCCTTTTTGCCGCAAACCCTGTTAAGCTTAAAAACAGCCATGCCATTGGTCCCACGGGAAGGTGAAGTTATTGTCGTAGACAATAATTCAACCGATCAAACTGCTGTCATCGCCCGACAATATGGTGCTCAGGTTGTTTTTGAAAAATACAATCAAATTTCTCGTGCGCGCAACACCGGTTCCCGCCATGCCCACGGACAATTTCTAATCTTTCTGGATGCCGACACAACCCTATCTCATCAGCTTTTAACACGAGCACTAGATAATGTTTCCAAAAGAGATTGTTGCGGAGGGGGCTCAACGGTTCGTTGGGACATATCCTTAAAACCAGCGTATCAATTAGGGTTGGATCTTTGGAACTGGTTTTCCGTAAAATTCAAATATGCTGCCGGAAGTTTTATATATTGTCGGCGTGATGGTTTTGAATGCGTTGGTGGCTTTAATGAGAAAGTATATGCCGGTGAAGAAATTTGGTTTTCGCGATGTTTCAAACGTTGGGGGCGATCACAAAACCTAAATTTTAAAATCATCGACCAAGCGCCCGTTACTACGTCCACTCGAAAAATTGATTGGTTTTCGCCCCTTCAACTTGCCCTAGTGGCAGGCATGATCGTTTGCTTTCCGTTTGTGACCTGTTATCCTAAGGCGTGTAAAGCCTGGTACGTTCGACCGGATAGATTTAAATAAAAACGATTCGCTATCATGAAGAGGTTTGAGCAAACACATGCATCGTCAAAACCATAGCGACGTTTTAATTGTTGGTGGCGGTATCATTGGAATTGCCTGTGCGTATTATCTAATGAAAGCCGGTCGACAGGTACGCATCATTGAACAGGCGCAAATCGGGGCCGGGGCCTCCCATGGCAACTGTGGCCTGGTGTTTTTGAGCCACCTAATTCCCCTTTGTGCACCGGGCGTCATACTGCATGAGCTCAAACGTATGTTTCGGCGAACTTCGCCGCTTTTTATTAAACCTAGTTTGAACCCGCAATTTCTATCCTGGTTGATCCAATTTGCGCGGCACTGCAACCGCAAACATCTTGCAAGGGTGGTTCGCGCCAGAGCAAATATCTTGCTTTCATCAGAACGGCTTTTCAATCGGCTTTTTACCGGCGAAGAATTGAAATGTAACTGGGAAAAGCGGGGTGTTTTGTTGGTTTATCAATCAGCGGCTGCGATGAAGAAATATGCAAAAATCAATCAAATCCTTGAACCATATGGCCTGGCGGCCAAACCATACATTGGACAGGCGCTGCGGGAATTGGAGCCGGCTATAAGCGATCGTGTCCACGGCGGATGGTATCATCATAATAACAGCCATTTGAGACCTGATGCTTTGCTGCAGGCCTGGAAAAAGACCTTGATAAAAAACGGCGTGGATATTGTGGAAAATTGCCAATTACAGGGATTTGTCAATGAAAACGAGCAATTAACTTCAGCAGTAACTAGTTGCGGTAATCTGACCGCAGAACAATTCGTGCTGACCACAGGTGCTTGGAGTACCCAAATCCTATCGCCGCTTGGGATCAAATTACCTTTGCAGGCCGGTAAAGGCTACAGTATCACCACAGATCGCCCCTCGATCTGCCCTCAAATACCTTGTATTTTTGAAGAAAAAAGCGTGGTGGCCACGCCCTGGTCAGACGGTTATCGTTTGGGCGGCACCATGGAATTTTCAGGATTTAATGCGGACATGGTCGGCGCGCGGCTTAATGGTCTGAAAGTCGGCGCGCGCCAATATTTAAAAAATCCGCTGGGAAAGCAAATCCATGAGGAATGGGTTGGCATGCGCCCCCTAATGGCCGATGACCTACCTGTTATTGACCGTGCGGTCGGAATAAAGAATTTAGTGGTGGCTACCGGACATGGGATGATGGGCATATCCATGGCACCGGCCACCGGCAAATTGGTCGCCGAACTGGTAACCGGAAAATCTCCTCACATCGACCCCGCCCCTTTCACTATGAAGCGCTTTCTTTAAGCGCGACTGCTTGCGATACAATACGTAATGCTTACAATTCAATATCGCTCAGAATATGTATATTGAAATCGAAACAGACTAATTTAAGCAATTAGCAACCGAATTTAAAAGCTTGCAGACATTCAAAGACGGTAAACAATCCTATCCGAGCAGTAAGTTCACTATACTGGTTTCCATCGCCTGGATCATCGGGTGGATGGTCTCTCCCGACACATTGATTTTAGTGGGAAACAGTGCCGGAGGTGCCGGATCCCTATTCACAGTGTTAATGTGTCTGGCGCTACTGCTCTATTTGATAAATGCACGCGCATTTAGTTTGTTAATTAGAAAGAACTTTATACCCGGGGCGGAAGGCAAGCTGATTCAGCCATCACTGGGGGCAGTGACCGCCACCGTGTTGCCGCTTACCGGACGGCTACTGGTAGCGGTATTTGGTGCCTCCGGCATGTTGGTGGCGTCCGGTTTTGTATTCAATGAAGTTTTCTTTCATAAATTTCCCAATTTTGCATTTGCCTTCTTACTGTTAGCGGTTTTGCTGGCAATCCACCTGGCCGGGCGCAAGGCGGCCGAAGTAAGTCAATTCATATTTAGCTCTATAGCTGTGATTGGCTTAATTTTTCTAGCACTGGTCGGCCTGATGGGACACAGCGACACTGAATCCAACCTATTTATATTTCACCCCCCAATACACATGTCCGCTGTTTTTTTGCCGCTATGGTTTTTTGTGGGATTTGATCTGTTCATATATATTCGCAGAGGACAAGTCCCAGCTTCGGGCATGTTTTATCAGACGGTTATAGGCTTGTTGACTGCCGCAATTGTACTGGGTCTATGGGCCAATGTGTCGCTGGCGTATGTGCCTGCGGAAAAATTGGCCGAAACAACTATCCCGCACATATTGGCCGCACGCAAAGTGTTTGGCCTGTCTGGCCGTTTTATCATGGGCGTTATTGTCATTGCTGGCTCGTGTGCCGCCGTTAACATGCTATTTAGCGGTATTGCATGCATGCTCAAGGCGATGGCTGATGATAGACGATTACCGTCTGCGTGGGGCCGGTCCAAACATTCCGTCAAGTTCAGCGTTATCGGCTTGGCAGCCCTTGTTGCCGTTATGATGGCGATGGGAATGGCAGGGTCCGAATATCTCGATGTGATCATTCATACCGGATTGATTTTATGGCTAACATATTACAGTAGCACCCATTTCATGCTTTGCCTATCTGCGTGGCGCCAAAAACGATCAGACCAGCATACCGTTGTTCACCGTCCTTCATGGCACCTCGTGGGCTTTATCACCATGATACTTGGCATCATTGCGTTGGTAATCACGTATCCGGAAACAGACATATTGTTGCGTGTATTGTTTATTGTACTTGCTATAATGATCTTGCTGGGTGTTATGTTGACAGGATTGGAACGACTAATAGCGAAAAAATGACATGCCTAGCTGGCGAGCTTATACAACAGTCTGTTTTTCACGATTTAACCATTCGTATCAGGAGGAAAAGATGATGATCAGATTAAAATCACAATATGTTTTTATACTAATGATGGTTGTAGTGGCCTTTGTGAACACCACGGCACTGGCTGCTGAAGTGCCACGCATGACCAAAGAAGAGCTAAAGGGTGTTTTGGATGATCCCAAGGTGGTTGTTCTGGATTTACGTGCCGGAAGAGATTGGAAATCATCAGAATTTAAAATCAAAGGCGCTGAACACGCAAGCCCCAAAGAATTTGGCCAATGGTCTCAGAAATACGCGAAAGATAAAAAATTGGTGTTATATTGCGCCTGACCGGGTGAAGCGACCAGTGTCAGTTTGGCACGTAAGCTTATGAAAAACGGTTATGCAAACGTTTATGCGCTCAAAGGTGGTTGGCGCGAATGGTTTCGGGCCAAATATCCGGTGGAAGAAAAGTAGATGATGAAAAGAGGCATATTTTGAAGCCAACTATTATGAAAGTTATTGCATCCCTGATTCACAATATGATCGCCTGAACAAACGGCATATACGTAAAAAAAAGAATGGACAGCGGACATGAAAGTTTATTTCCATGATGATTTTTATCATGTCTACACATCTGATCCGGCCGCAAGCGCTGGCCGGATGGAGGCTGTGGTCGAAGCCATTCAACACCAAGTGGATTTTATAAAACCCGAGCCTGCAAGCAAGGAAGACCTTATGTCCGTTCATTCGGAATCCCATATCAAAGCGGTTCAGCAGCAGGGGCTTTATGAAATTGCATCCTTGGCGGCAGGTGCTGCCCTTCGGGCGGCATTAACCGGACTCGCAGAGCCATGTTTTGCTTTGGTACGCCCTCCCGGACACCACGCCTCAGCTGATGGCGCCTGGGGTTTTTGTTATTTTAATAATATGGCCGTTGCCCTGACGCATTTGCAATTCACAAGCCGAATTAATACAGCGTATGTGCTGGATTTCGATCTTCATTATGGCGACGGCAATGTTAATATTTTAGGCAACAATCCTGGTGTGACCCTTTTAAATCCCGAAACGTTATCCCGTAAAGACTACTTAGTTGAAGTACAGCAGTCTCTGGAAGCTTGCCGGGCCGATATTATCGGGGTGTCGGCCGGCTTTGATCATCACATCCAAGATTGGGGTGGACTGCTGACCACCGAAGATTACCATGTTATGGGTCGATGGGTAAATGAAGCCGCTCAACGCAGCAGTGGCGGATGTTTCGGTATATTGGAGGGCGGTTACAACCATGACGTGCTCGGCCAAAATGTAAGTGCTTTTATAGAGGGACTTTGCGGCTAAGCCGTTGCGTGTGGTTGGCATTAATTCTTCGAGCGCAGACTTTTTCTCTCTTTTGTTCCTGCCGATAAACTGATTTATCCCCGACATCCCATCCTAGGCGTATTGATGCGAAGATATTTTTACTTTCAGCCATTCTAATCGCCGAAGCGTGTTTTTTGAATAATAATGATAAAGAGATAGCGTGATACTAAATTGTTTGTAGCTACTTGCAAATCTGTGCATAGGTGCTATTACTTTTGAAATTCAATTTCTTTTCGAACAACCGTTTATAAATCCTGTCGTGATACGACGCGACGGAAACATGTATGATTTAAAAGAAGGAGGAGACGGATGGAGATCGAAAAAATTTATGCACAGATTCAAGAATTGGTGACTGTTTTTGGTATGCGAATTCTTGCGGCGGTGGCGATTCTCTTTTTTGGTTGGTGGGCGGCCAAGATTATTAGAAGTATCATTCGCAAGCTAATGGAGCGTGCGCATGTGGATCCTACCATTATCACCTTCGTGAAAAATTTGGCTTACATTGCCCTGCTAGCCTTTGTTTTTATTGCCGCCTTGGGCAAGCTGGGAATTCAAACCGCATCATTCATTGCTGTGCTGGGTGCCGCTGGCTTGGCTGTTGGTCTGGCTTTGCAGGGGTCGCTGGCCAATTTTGCCGCCGGTGTGTTGTTGATTATTTTTCGCCCCTTTCGAGTTGACGATGTGATTGACGCTGCCGGTGTTATCGGCAAGGTGGAAAAAATAGAGGTCTTTACTACCCAGCTTAAAACGCCGGATAATAAAACCATCATTATTCCCAATAGCAAATTGACAGCCGATAATATTGTAAATATCTCGGCCAAACCGACCCGTCGAGTCGATATGATCTTTGGGGTCGGTTACGAAGACGATTTAGACAAGGTCAAACAGGTTATAGAAAGCGTTTTGACCGAAGACCAACGGATTTTAAAAGATCCGGCACCGACCATTGGGTTGGTTGAACTGGCTGACAGTAGCGTAAATTTTGCTGTGCGACCGTGGGTCAATGCCGCGGATTATTGGGACGTTTACTTTGATACGCACGAAAAAATGAAGAAACGCTTTGATGCCGAAATGATTGCCATACCCTATCCGCAGCGCGACGTGCATGTGTATGAACACAAAGCAGCTGAGGCCTAATGTCGTTTTTCAGAAGAACCGCCAGATCGAACCGATCGGCTTGGTGTGTTTGAAACGGCCATAGTATAAACAGGCGGGATACATCAGCACAAGTCCCAACAACCAGAAGGGGTACATTCCAATTAGGGATGTACCCTTGGGAAAAGCAAAACCGATCAGAGCGTATACGTATAAGTGCAACAGATAGAAGAACAATGCGGTTTGCCCGAATACTAATAACGGCTGAGCCCAGGCTTGCAGCGTTTTCTGAATATTAAAAAATAGGCCCAGGAGCAGTAAATTAATCCCCATGCTTAACGCCATAAATGCCAGGCTGGGTGGATATTTGACCGTATTAAAAAAGCCAATCAAGCTGCCATCTGCAGCGATGGAATTACCGAAGCCGCCTGCCAAGCGCACCACGAAAAAAAACAGTAGAAGGATTGAACCGACGGACCAAAACCAACGCACCATCTCTTTGTGGCGTTTTATAAGCACCCGCACAGTTACAATACCCAGACCGGTGACACCCATCCAAGGCATAATCGGATAGAAAACAACCCACTGATTGGTGTGTCCCGGAATTATTAGCAGGCGTAACCAGGCGGCATATGGGGTCTCGGGATCGGCGATCATCGAAATCAATGCCTGGGGGATCAACAGCGCCCCAGCGCTGATGGCAATTATCCAAATCGATGGTAGCCGGTGTAGCCAGGACCAAACAATAAGTGTTCCGCCTAAGGCATACAGTACACCGAAGTAATGTTGTCCCGGAGATCCACCACCAGGGACTGGGCCTCCCAGGGAAGTAAATGTCTGAGGTTCGGCGAAAACAAATGCCAACAACCAGGCGGGATTTTCTATCACGTGTTGAAACACGATCAACAGCGCCCCCCTGGCGGTATAGAATAGACTGATTTTATGAGCAGACCATCCCGCCCGCTCACGCGATGTGGCCAGCAGCGCAATTCCAATTCCCATTAAAAAGAAAAACCCCGGAGCGCACAGGTGGGTGACCGCGCGTGTAATAAATCCCAGAGCATTTTCATATACCGGTAGTGCTGCCCCCCAAAATTCCTGAGAATGTGTTCGGGCCACAAAGTAACTGGCATGATCCAAGGCCATCAGAACCATGATCGTCCCCCGCATGGCGTCCAGTGCTGGAAAGCGCATGACCGCAGCAGCGAGCGGTGTTGATATGGATCCGGAGTTCTTCATAGCGTTTTGATTCGGTTGAATGGCAAGTGGTGGCCAAACAATAGCGATTATAACATCTCATGACTTAACGAGAATGGTTTGGCAATTAATGCAATGATCCGTAAACTTTCCCAAAATAGGTTCATGATCGGCAAATGTCCAATAACCCATCTAATCGGCATTGTTTGAATCGGCGTGCATGAGGCTGTACAGACTAAGATGATTGTGCTAAGGCAGCCTCCAATTGTGTTTGATTCGAATCTCTGGTGAGGCCTCATGGAAAATACTATTCAGGTTAACAACCTTGAAAAAGAATTTAAGGGCATTAAGGCGGTCGATGCAATATCATTTGCTGTCAAAAAAGGGGAATTTTTCGGTCTGCTGGGACCCAACGGTGCCGGCAAAACCACTACCATCAGAACCTTGTACGGATTTTCACCACCGACCAACGGTGATATCCAGATTTTCGGCATGAACATTACCCATGACTGGCGCCAAATTCGGGCACGCATCGGCGTCTGTCAACAGGAGAACACCCTTGACCCGGATTTAACCGTCCAACAAAATTTACTAATTTTTGCAGGGTATTTTTCCATACCAAGTAATCGTGCCCGCAAAAGAGCCGATCAGCTGCTCGAGTTTTTTGCGCTGTCCAATCGTAAAAATGACAAAGTGATAGAACTTTCCGGCGGCATGGCCCGCCGACTTATTTTAGCCCGCGCGCTGATTAACAAACCCGAACTGCTTATCCTGGACGAGCCCACCACCGGCCTGGACCCCCAATCAAGGCACCTGCTTTGGGATCGATTGGAATCTCTCAAAAAAGAAGGGCTCACGGCGGTATTGACGACCCATTACATGGAGGAGGCCTCCCGGTTGTGTGATCGGTTGGTGATTATCGATCATGGCCGTATTCTGGTGGAAGGTCGCCCATCGCAGCTTATTTCTCAACACGCTGGCAGCCGTGTGATTGAAATCGAAGGTGGTGATGATGATTTGCACCGTTATGTGCAAGCGCATCAGATTGAACATGACGATTTAGATCATCGTATGATTCTTTATACATCCGAAGATAATGATCTGGCCAATGCGATCCGGGAACGGTTTGGCGGCCGGAAATGCATTTACCGAAACAGCACCCTGGAAGATGTGTTTTTGCGGCTGACAGGAAGGGAGCTTCGCGAATGATAAACTTGGACGCATTTTCATGGCGATTTACAAAAATTTGGAAAAGAAATCTGGTGACCTACCAGAAGATTTGGAAGGTAAGTTTTATTACGCCGCTGATAGAACCGCTTCTGTATGTAGTGGCGTTTGGTTTGGGGTTTAGCGGGCTGATCGGCGATGTGCGCTACGGTGGTTTGTCAATGACCTACACACAATTCATGGCACCGGCATTGATTGCCACCGCAGTGATGTACAATGCATTTTTCGAAACCACCTATGCGTCGTTTGTGCGCATGTATTATCAAAAAACGTTTGATGGTATGCTGGCCACACCGGTGTCCCTGGAAGAGATTATTTTGGCCGAAATTGCCTGGAGTGCCACCAAAGCCTCAGCTGCTGCAACGCTCATGACGGTGGTGCTCGGACTAGCAGGATTTATCCAATTCCCGGGAGGGCTGCTAATCATCCCGATCGCCTTTTTAGGCGGCTTGGCCTTTGGTGCCGTCGGGCTATTTTTTACCGGTATCATACCCAGCATTGAGATGTTTAATTTGCCGATTTTTCTATTTGTCACCCCGATGTTTCTTTTTAGTGGCACCTTCTTTCCGGTCTCCAACCTGCCGGGCTGGGCACAACCCCTGGCACTGTTGTTTCCTTTGCATCATTTGGTGGAACTGGTGCGATTTTGCAGTATCGGCACCCATGAAACCGGCATGCTCTTGAGCTTTATTTTCTTGATCGGTTTTTTCATTCTATTTACGCTTAGCGCCCTAATCGCCATGCGGTATCGACTCATTAAATAATCCAATAAACAAATAAACGCGAATCTTTATCGGACCGTGGTCTTTGTTCAAAATATAATTGCCGTTTGCGGGTGTCTTTTGCTAACCGCGGTAACAGCGACGGGATCGGAAAGCCTTCCCACAAATGAACAGGCGCCGTGGCGTGCCGAAATCCGGATGGGTGTTTTAGTTCATGATGTGGATAATCTTTGGAGCCATTCGCGCAAAGAGGATGGCGTCGACCTCAATGCCGAGTTGATCCTGGCCTATCCGGACTGGCAACTGCTCGCGGGTCGAATACACTCCAATCTCGGGGCCAGTGTTAATACTCAGGGAGATACCAGCAAAGTGTACGGCGGCTTGCTGTGGGAGTATCAATTTGATTCGGGGATATTTCTAAACCTGGGATTGGGCGGAGCTGTACATGACGGGCGGCTGGATACCGATCGCGATGACACCAAAAGCCTCGGTTCGCGAATCCTATTTCGAATTCCCATTGAGATCGGTTATGCGGCTAAACGTCATCATCGGATCTCGATAATGTTTGACCACATTTCCAATGGTTATCTAGCCAATCCCAATCAGGGGTTGGATACCCTGGGATTGCGATACGGATATCGATTCTAATTGAATGCCGGCGATTAACCGGTTTGACTAAAAATGGCGTTAAAATCCTGAAAAAATAGACCGGCGGCATCAGATGCACCGGTCTAAGCCTCCAGAATATGAGTTATTTGTGGTGGTGATTGGATTTAGGATAACGGATTTTTTTTCGGCGATCCAGACCGCTGCGGCGGTCCTTGCCGGATCTTCGCTCGGGAATGAAGCAGGTATAAGAGATTTGCCGGCGCTCGATACCCGAACGCCGGCCTCCATTGTCAATCAGTGGCTGAGCCATTGAAGGGGTCTTTGTGTGTGATCGACAAATATTTCCCGGTTAGTAGATTTCCGAGATATCGCTTATCCGGTGCTCCATTATACGTTCGCCGGCCCAGTTGGGCATCGCTTGGTAACATTGATCACATAAAGCGAACAGATGTTCCGGCTCTTGTTCAAACAGCGCACCGCCTGACATTCCGAATCCCGGTGGGTGCTTAACTATCTTTATTACAACATTTACACCGCAACCCTGGCACATATCCCTGTATACAATCGCTGGTTTCTGAGGAATGCCCTTAAAGAAGCTGTGAAGCGTATCATACCGGACAAGCATCATGGGTTTCAACATCTCCCAAAAGATTTAGATGTTTTATCAAAAAAATGCTTCGATATTTCCTTCAGCATCCTTGATAAATTCGGGTTTGTCAACTAAATATTGTATAGCTAATAAGCAACCAACACAATTTGTTGGGCTTTTTAGATTTTTTTCTTAAACGAAAGCCTAATGATACCATCATTGAAGCCTTTACGGCTCTGGAGGGCAAGTCGATTTTTGATTTGTGGCCTTGTGAGAAAAATTAGGGTTATCATTCCATTTTGCGAACACTCCCCGAACCGGAAATCTGCTGGTAAATTTTATCAGGATTGCCGCGATATTTAATGGTACCGCTACCGGATACTTTAATTTCCAACTTATCGATAACCGCCACTTCACATATTCCCGATCCGGAAATCTTGATGTTGACATGATGTGACGCCAGCTCAAAAGTCTTCAGTTGTCCAGAGCCCGCCACAACCAAATGATGTTTTTGGGCCGACCCTTTTAAGAGGGCCTGGCCTGAGCCGGAAATGCGAGTTTCGAGAAAATCGGCTGTCAATGCCAAATCTATTTTGCCTGAACCACTGATTTTTAGCCTAAATTTTTCTGCGGAAATATCGGATTGACCGAAAATGGCGCCCGATCCACTGACCGCAAGGCCTTTGAGATGCGGATTGGTTACATAAACTTTGATCGGCTTGCGCACGCGTGTCCTTTTTAGAAATTTAACTTGCACAATGAGTCGACCCATCTGCACCGATGTATCATGCGCATCTATGACGCCTTTTGCCCCTTCCAAGCGCACTTCCGAAACAGGACCCTGTTTCACATACATGGTCCCGTTGCCGCGCAGTTCAATGCTATGAAATGGTTTGACGTCTCTAATTTCAGATACGGTTTCATCCTCTGCCAGGGCTGTTGGCCCGACAAGCAAGATAGAGGCGAGCATGATTACCACATTAAATATGGGCAGAAAAAACTTTGTTTGAGAACTACAAAGATATTTTTTCATTCTATTTTTCCTAAATCATGGGACTAGGTTTGTAACGCGCTGTTAACCTTATTAAGCGGACAGCTGAAATGGCGGCATCGTCGGCAATAATATATGGGAAATGCGATACAAATGGGTAGTGCCAATATCCAGAACAGGCACAAGAGCTTGAAATGGTTTATGAGCCAGAATTGTGGGATTAAAATAGTACCGGCAAACACCACCATAAAACCGATTTTATCCAAACGGGTCATATTGCCCCCGCGGTATTTATAAAGCCGCTTAATGACATTATAAGGCAGAAAAAGACAATCTGAAAATTGATATGGATACGGACAATTGGCACACAACCCATAAAGGACCAAAAAGATCATGCCCAGGCCGCAAAAAAGCAAATAACCCAGGCCCCATGCAACACTTTCAATATAGATAGCATAAAATCCGATTAGCAAATAACCATAAAAAGCCAGCCGCATTAGAAGCTTTTCCCACGATTTGAAACCGGTTAAAAGATGATGGCAGTCATGCCGTGACATATGTGCCTCCTTTCTGCAATTTTTACCGTCATTTGGACATGCTGGTTGGATAGCCATCCAAAATATTTTAAAGAAGAACCGCTTTGCGTTACTTTACCGGACAGCATGGACAGAATCGAGGTTTCGAAAGCTAACCGAAACCAATTTTTTTGATTAAATGGCCCTGATTTGTTTGGCGCGGATTTCGACATTGACACACATAACATACGCTAGCATATTTTTCTGTTATCAAAAGAATAGTGCAGGATTCTCTTACATGACATCCTTTTTGTTTGGAGTATTTTTGTCAACAACGTTTCGATGAGAGCATGAACACATAACCTTACATTTCTTGCCAAAAGTGTATACTAAAGTGCGCATTGATCGTACGTGCATTTTCTTTCCAATAGCATCTTAACCGTCTGAAACCGGTAGAGAATCTCCAATTTCAATCCAATCTGGCATGCTCGCTGCAATACTTTACGGATACAACAGGCCCGGCCCCTTCTATACTGCTTATTTCAAGTGACAGGGGCAACAAATAAATTGGTTGTGTAATCTATCGGTAACGGTTTCCTAAACCCCCTATTCTCCGCGATTCAAGGATCAGAAATATGCAAAATTTCATTCTGGGAATCGGTAATCTGCTAAAAGGTGATGACGGCGTTGGTGTGCACGCGGCGCTCGCCCTGAAGAAAGCAGTTTCGCCGGTTGATGCGGTGGTGCAGGATATCGGCATGTCGGTTTTAGATGCATTGCCGGCCATTACCCATGCTGAAAGATTAATCATCTTAGACGCTGTTCAGACCGGCGGGCAGCCGGGAACAGTGCATTGGCTTAACCTCGATCGCAATCGACCGATGCCCGGCCTTGATTCTGTTCATGGGGCCGGCATCTGTCAGCTGCTGGCATCGAGTGAGCGCCGACCCCTGGATGTCTCGGTGTTCGGCATTGAGCCTTTGCGGAACGAATGGAGTATGGAACTTTCCCCGCCGGTAGCAGCCGCACTACCGGTTCTTATTAACGCGGTAAAAAAGGAGGTGTGCCTATATCAATGCGCTGCTTAAGCGCCGACTCTTTATCCCCTATAAAATCAGACCAATAGTAGTTGCATTATACACTCTGTTCCTCCGCAACTGCCTACCCTGCTGCCCGCACCCAAGAAACCTCCGGTTATTCACGGAGGTTTCTTCCTTTTTATTGTACCGCTTTGCTGTTCTCAAACTAAGAGGTCATTTTGGCTTCCCGCTTGACACGGCTACGGTCATAAAATATTAAATATTGAGATCTCCAATCATTGCCATCAAACCGTATTTGAAGAAAATCTAAATGGCAAAATACTTCCAATCCGCCCATGCGTCTATCTCGCCCGGACGGCATTTTTCTTTTTTTACCTGCATTGTTCAAGCGTTTTAAGTTCCAATGTGTGTTGAGGCACTATAGAGTCCTGTTTAGATAAGCTTCAAACCCTAACCAAGACGCCGGCACCCGGCGGATGATATACGCGTAAAAAAGTATTAATGTGTTGAAATTTGCAAGTATGCGCTAAATATATAGAAAGGAGAGATCGCCATGAGTTACCAAAGTGCCCGTAATCGGGAATTACGTGATGCCCACTTTCGTCACATCGAAGAATTTGCGCGTGCGTATAAAAAGGGACGCCCCACGATTGTTTTTTTGCCGGGTGGCATGGGCTCGCAATTGGATCGATCGGGCAAACCCTATGCCGGCGAGGCTTCTTTGCCATTTAATACGTACGATCCGATCTGGATGGATTTGGGTATTATCTTTGATAGTGAAGTGCTGCAGTTGGAAATTAAACCCAACGGCCATGACCTTGGCAATCACATCATCATTCCCAACGGCCCCCTGCGCTTTCTGCTGCAACCGTATGATGCCACCCAGGCCTATTTCCGTGATCGAGAATACAATTATATCGTCTTTGCTTATGATTGGCGGCGGTCCATAGGCGAGTCGGCCGGTTATCTCAAAACCTTTTTAAAGCGTCTAAAGGCCCGCGTGGAAAGCTTGCGCCAGGAAGATCCGCTGCCCCATACGACCCTTTTGTGCCACAGTATGGGCGGTCTGGTGGCCAAAGTATTTCTGCATCGAGTCTTCAAGTCAAACACAACCGCGGCGGAAGTGCGCCAGTGGATGGCACGAATGGTGACAGTGGGATCACCCTTTTATGGCACATCCACCCATATGACACGCTATTATAAAGGTCAGGATCCGCTAAATATTCTCTATGGTGCTAAAAAGCTGGCCCGTGTATCCGGAACACTTCCCGGCACCTATATTCTTATGTTGATTGATCAACCTACGTTTAACCGTTACGCCAGCCAACTAGAAATTAGTCGCTATCCGGTAAGAGATGCGGCTGATCTAGCATCTTCCGCCGATCCCTATGATGCTAGTTTTGCAAACCGCTTTCCACCCTGGGTGAGTTCGACGTCTTTAAGCCTAGCGGCTCAGATGTGGAAAACCGTCACCAAGCCGATGCCGGATGCTGTTGTTGATCACGTGTTCCATATCCGCGCGACCAAGAAAAAAACTTGGGTGGAGCTGAAGTGGGCACCGGTCAATGGTGCGCAATTCGACCCTGATATTGATCCGTCGCCGATTTCGGGCACCAAAGGCGATGGCGACGGCACGGTTCCCTGGTGGTCGGCGCGGTTGGTGCAAGTGCCTGACAACCAGGTGTTTAATCTTAAAAAAGCCGGGGAGCACCAGGAATTGCTGGAGCATCCGGAAACCCTTAAAGTCATTACCCGGTTGATTGAGAAGGATCAAATGCCCCAAAGTGTCACGGCACCCAGCCGGTCGTTGGGGCGACCCAAAGCATCCAAGCAAGCGGTGGCGCAGTTTATGGCCGACGTTGCTGCTGGCCAACTAACCCGCAACGATACCCGCGCCGTGGATGAACGAATCTGGCGGCGCATCGTTCAGGAGGTGAATCTATGTTAATATTTCAAAGAAAGATAGTGCTGGCGATAAGTCTTCTATTCTTGTTCTTTACTGTAAGCTGTTCCCACACCGTAGCGACGGTTAAGAAGGTGGAGCTAAACCGAACCCCAGAGTTGAATTTGGTCGTCAAAAACACCACCACTGATGTGATCAAGATTTTACCGGCCCAAGATGAAACGAGAGGCGCGGCCATTGATTTGGCACCGCAACAACAGGCAGAGATTTCTTTTCAGCTGTTTACCATCGCTGACCTTGTGACCACCGACTATAGCTGGATGCAAAGGATCAAAGGGTCCGAAACCAACATTATTGAGACCCGTGATCCGGTGCGCTACATTGATATGCAAGGTGAAGACGGTTTGATCTTAATACGCAATGCTCAGGATCAGCTTTGGCAGTTTCTGCTGGACCTTGGAAGCTGTATGGATCATCCCCATGTGATCGAAGCGCTTTCCATCAAGGGCCCCCCGGAAGCCGGCATTCCGGTTGATCTGTGTGAATAGATAAGGAAAAGCAGGTGCCTAATAAATACTGCCCCCATTGCGGTAAACGCACTGGTTTTGAAGTCAAATTCAATGTCTCCTGCCGGCTGGATGCTAAAGAAGAGAAGTGTTTCCTGCGCATCTGCCAGACATGCGGGGGACGCTTTATGACGATCCAAAGCGATGAGCGTTTGGAAATGGAATCAGGTAATAAACAAACTTCTAAATAGGGCAACATCCGATTTCAACAACCTGCACTTTTATGCTTTTGATCGATGTTTAAACCGTTGCCATGGCAGCTGACAGCATTAGCCGGTTCTCGACTTTTAGGCAACATAGACCTATAGTGTAGTCTTAAACACTAAACTGCTGGAGAAGTTGTTTAGATTTGGTGCCAGCCATATTAACCAGCGAAATAAAACGGAATGATGAAGGCCGTCCAATTATTAAAAACGCGTTTGTCGCGCCGAATTGTATTCTGGGTATTTGTCTGCGTCATCGTGATTGAAGCCATTATCCTGATACCCTCTTATATGCGGCGCGAAAAAGAGTTGCTGGCAAATCTGCGCATGATTTCGAATGCCAAACTCGAAGTTTTTTTGGGTCTCATCCCATCCGACGCTTCGGGCGAATTGCTTTTTGAGGAACTAAAGCAATTGATGGATTGTATTACCATCGAGGGGGTGCTGCTGCTGCGCACCAGCGGCGAAACAGTTGGCAGTTATGGAGAAGTTCCCGAGCTTACGCTGACCGAAATTCTCGAATCCGGTATGGTCAACCGCAAAAGCAACGATGGCTTGCGTTACGATTCGGCCTGGACAACCAATGAATTAAAAAAAG